>JBNJGL010000072.1:0-8643 GCA_051747745.1 Bacillota bacterium
TCTCGATGACCTAATATCTAAATTATCATTGCGTAATAACAAAGAAAATTTAGATGAGACGGTCTCGATGACCAAATACTGAAACTATCATTGCGTAATAAAAAAGAAAGTTTCAGTGAATTAGACTACTAGAAATAGACTGTCTTCTAATCATTCGACAACCTCGCAAGTTCTTTTAAGGAATCCTCGTTTGTGAGTTTGCGAACGGGCGGGGAGGATGTCAATGATCAGCATCTGGTATTTTTTTATGTACAGGCTCTCCATAAATATTTTGAAACAAAAAAAGGCTCTGCCATCGGCTAATTTAGGATTTGTCTAAAAATTTCAATATTCCTGTATCTCCCTTTTTTGCAGCAGTATATAAAAAAGATGGGAAAGCTTAAGTTAAATATTTATTTGACTTTTAACCTTTTTTTGTTTATTATTAAGATAGTCAGATTTTTGATAATTATTCTTGATAAGTGTTTTGTAAGCGTTTTAATTTAAGGAGGGATAATATGGTGCTGAGTAAATGGAAAGTTTATATCTCGGTTATCATGCTCCTTTTTATGATCACATTGGTAAATCTGGATAAAGTAGATGCTGCCTATATTGATGAGTTTGGCAGCAGGATCCTTCATCCTGGTGATGAAGGGGTAGATGTAGCTATTTTGCAGAAGGAGTTAAAGAAACTTAATTTTTATCAGGGTCATATAGACGGAGTTTATGGAGAAAACACGGTGGTTGCTGTCCGGAAGTTTCAGGAGGCTAACAGTATAAAGGCAGATGGAGTATTTGGAAAAAGCTGTTTTGGCAGTCTTCCCAGACAGGAACTTTACGATAGAAATTCTATTTCAAGGGATGATGTAATTTTATTAGCCCGCGTTATCCATGGTGAAGCAAGGGGAGAAGATTTTAGAGGTAAGGTTGCAGTTGGTTCTGTTATAATAAATAGAGTAAAAAGCAGCCTTTTCCCGGACACAATTAGAGAGGTAATACTGCAGAAAGGACAATTCAGCAGTTTGATGGATGGACAGGCAAATTATTATCCAGGTGAAGAAGAGGTTGCCGCAGCAAGAGCAGCCCTGATTGGATATGATCCATCATTTGGATCACTGTACTTTTATAATCCGGATGTGGCAACAAATGTTGGCTGGATTTCCAGAAGAAATTATGTAAGAAGAATAGGAGAACATGTTTTTCTCCGCTAAATAAACATACAAAAATAGCACCACTGCTGGTGCTATTTTTTTGCGGCTATTATTTACATTTTTTGTTAACAGTTATTATTTTTCTGTTTTTTCTTTCAGTTCCTGCATGTTCTCCATACATTCGCCACATATAGTTCTGCCTTTATATTCGATTGTGTCATCTGCACTTCCACAGAAAATACATGCCGGTTCATATTTTTTAAGAATAATTTTCTCTTCATCAACAAATATCTCCATGGGGTCTTTTTTATTGATATTCATAGTTTTCCTGAGCTCAATTGGAATTACCATTCTACCCAGATCGTCAATTTTGCGGACAATACCAGTGGATTTCATGTTAATTCTCCTTTCTTAACAATTTTCGACAATTTCTTCTTATTTATTACATTATACTATTTATTAGAATGGTAGTCAATAGTCAAAACTTATTTTTTGAAGTAATTTTTGGATAATTATATTGGTTAATCTTTAAAAAAAGATTAAAAATTGTCAGAAGATGTGATAGAATAATTATATGACAGCAAAAAGGGGTATATTATGGAAAAGTTAAAATTAAGATTCAAAAATATTTTAATGGAAAATAATTATAAATTGACAAAACAGCGAGAAATTATTCTGGAAACTATAATTTCCAAAAAAAACTGGCATTTTACTGCAGAAGAACTTTTTTCAGCTGTAAAGGAAAATTATCAGGATATTGGAATGGCAACAATCTACAGAACTCTGGAACTTTTTCAGAATCTGGGAATAATTCATGTGCTGGATTTTGGAGAAAGTTCCCGCCAGTATGAACTCTGTTTTGAAGACAGCCACCATCATCATCATTTAATATGTAAAAAATGCGGCAGATTAATAGAGTTTAGTGATAAGGATCTGGAATATTTCGAAAAAGAGCTGGAAAAAAAATATGATTTTGAAATCACAGAACATAAGCTGAGGTTTTATGGATTTTGTAAAGAATGCAGGAATAAAAAAAATTAACAGGTCCTGCACCTTTACTTTAAAGAAACTTTTTCATTAGATTTCATTTATTTTGAAAATTCAGGCTGAAAGTTAAACTGAATTATCTTTAAATTTTAAAAGGTATTTTTTGGTGTTTAGAGAATATATTAATATAGTAAAGGGAATTTTATAACATAATATATAGAACAAGATAATTTTTCAGATTAGAGAGGTAGGTTGAATATGGAAGAAAACACACAAAAATGTTTAAAAGAACTTACTGTTTTTGCAAGACTGGATCCAGAAGAGCTGCGCCTAATATGTGAAAGATCTTATGCCAGGATATATAAAAAAGGTGAAGTTATCTTTTTTGAAAATGATAGTGTTAAAAAACTCTACATGCTTGTAAATGGTAAAGTTAAACTTTCTATGCTTTCTGAAGAAGGTAAAGAAAAAGTTCTCACCATCCTGCAGGAAGGTGATCTTTTTGGTGAAATATCATTATTTGATGAAGATCCTCATCCACTTACAGCAGAGGTGCTTGATGATGCCAGGCTGCTGATTATTCCGTGGAAAGATATGGAAAACATTATTCTTGAACGACCAAGTATGGCGATTAAAATTATTGAAGCACTTTCTAAAAAGACCAGACTGCTTACAAGTCAGGTAAGAGAGCTTGTGTTTCAGGATGCAGCAGGGCGTTTAGCCAGCCTGCTGGCAAGGCTTTCCGATGATTTTGGCAGGGAAATTGATCAGGGAACAGTAATCGATCTGGTTCTCACCCATCAGGAACTGGCCAATTTAATCGGTTCTTCCAGAGTAACTGTTACAAAACTAATAAATAGATTTATAGATGATGGAATAATTAAGATAGTAAAAAGAAAAATAATAATAACAGATCACGAAAAATTAGGAGATAAATTACAGACATTATTTTAGCATGCAGATAGTACATAGACATTTCAGAGAACACGTTGGAAGATTACCGGCGTGTTTCTCTGATTAGAGGAGGCGTATTAATATGGATATATTTATACCTGATACTGAAACAAAGCTCTACGGTCTGATTGGAGAAACGTTAAGTCATTCTATATCACCGGTTTTTCATAATAATGGGTTTAGAAAGCTGGATTTTAATGCTGTTTATCTTATGCTTGAAGTGGAAAAAGGCACCTTAGAAGAGTATGTGGCTGCACTGAGGACTTTAAATTTCAGCGGCTGGAATGTTACAATTCCTTATAAAGAGGATATTATGAATCATTTAGATGGACTTTCATCTCTGGCCCGTGATGCCGGAGCGGTTAATACTGTTTTAAACAGAAGGGGCAGACTGACAGGTTATAACACAGATGTTATAGGGATACAGAGGCAGATAGAGGAGGCAGGTTTTCCGGTTAAAGGAAAAAAAGCAGTCGTTATAGGAGCCGGAGGAGCAGCAAGAGCAGTACTTGTAGCCTTAGAACAGTTGAATTTAGCAGAAGTAGCAGTTATAAACAGAACTGCCAGCAGAGCAGAAGAGCTGGTAAATATTTTTGAAAATAGAAAAACTGAGATAATATACGAATCAGCGAGCCTTGATGAGGAAGAGTATTCTGAACTTGTTAAAGATGCTGATTTGATAATTAATACTACACCGGTGGGAATGTATGATAATGTCAGTGAAAAGAAAATAGTAATAAATACTGATTACTTAAAAGAAGATCAATTTGTCATTGATATGGTTTATAATCCTCTTAAAACACCACTTCTCAAAAAAGCGGAAGAAATAGGTGCTCAAACTTCAAATGGCCTGCCTACACTTATATATCAGGCAGAAGCAGCCTTTAAACTCTGGATACAGAAGATGCCGGATAAAAAGGACTGGTACAAAATTGCAGAAGAAGAGATAAAAAAGATGGCTGAAGGTAAAGAAAAAAATAAGGATTGATGTTGATTAATTTTCATTTTTATGATATTATCAAAAAATAAATATTTTATAACAATTTTGCTGTTTTTACTTTTTATTACAAATTTAATAGTATCGAGGGATTCGAATAAAAAGCAAACCTGGCGAAAGACAGGGACGCAAAGACATAAGTCTAAGGGTCTGCCTATGATTGTTATGTTTACCTCAGGTAGAAATTGCCAAGTGAAATTTGATTTGGCAATTTTTTGCATTTAAATTCTTTTTATAAGAAAATGTAGAAATTTGTAATAATAAGTAAAATTAATTGGAATTTTGAAGGAGTATTTTGATATATGCAGAATAAGGATAATAGATATAGTTTTAAATTAATTTAAACAGCAGAAATTCCAGGTTTTATATACTATTACGCGTAATCTAAAAGGTGATAATTATGAGAAGTAAAATAAAAAAGAGACTGGGAGATATTTTATTAGATTTTGGCTATATTACAGAAAGCCAGCTTAAAGAGTCAATTGAAATACAGGAAGAAAAAAATGAGCGGCTGGGAAAGCTGCTGATAGATATGGGTTATATTGGTGAGGAAGAATTGAGTGAGGCACTGGAATATCAGCTGGGAATAGATAGAGTTAACCTCAACAACTATATTTTAAATGCACATCTTTCTCAGTATATTTCAGAAAATATTGCCAGACGCTATCATGCAGTTCCATATGAGGTTGAAGGAGAAACACTTAAGGTTGCTATGGAAGACCCGACAGATCTTGTTGCAATTGAAAATATCGAAGTTAACTCAGGTATGAAGATCAATATTGCAATAGCAACCCATTCGGAAATTTTGAATGCCATAAATCAGATATATTCACTGGTTGATACAGATACGGCAGATATTTTCGACAGCCTGGATCAATATCAGATGAACGAAGAACCGGAAATAGATCAGCTCAGACAGATGGTGGAAGATGCTCCAATAGTAAGGCTTACTAATCTAATAATTACTCAGGCTATTCAGATGAGTGCCAGTGATATCCACATTGAACCACTTAAAAGTATAGTTAGAGTCCGCTACAGGATAGATGGTGTGCTGCACGAAGAGCTGAGTGTTCCCAAACATTCGCAGGCAGCACTGATATCAAGGCTTAAGATAATCGCTGATCTGGATATTACCAAAAGAAGAATACCACAGGACGGCCGTGTTCAGATGAACTTTAAGGGACTTCAGATAGATATGCGGGTTTCAACCCTTCCCACAATTTTTGGAGAAAAGGTAGTTATCCGTATCTTAAATAGAGATGACAGCCTGCTTGATATAGAAAAACTTGGCTTTACCGATGAAAACAAGGAAAGATTTAAAAGATTAATTAAAAAACCATACGGTATTTTGCTTGCTACCGGACCTACCGGTAGTGGTAAATCAACAACACTTTTTGCAGCTTTAAGTAAGATCAATACTCCTGATAAAAATATTGTCACAATTGAGGATCCGGTTGAATATCAGATTACAGGTATCAACCAGGTACAGGCAAATACAGCTACAGGACTAACTTTTGCCGCTACTTTGAGATCAATTCTGCGTCAGGATCCAGATATTGTTATGGTTGGTGAGATCAGAGATGAGGAAACTGCAGAAATTGCAATAAGGGCAGCTCTTACAGGTCATCTGGTTTTAAGCACACTGCATACTAATGATGCTGCAAGTGCGATTACAAGACTGCTTGATATGGGAATTCCCGGTTATCTGGTAGCTTCAACTGTAGTTGGTGTAATAGCACAGAGGCTGGTCAGAAAGCTCTGTCCCAGCTGTCGAGAAGAATATGAGCCCGGTATAGAGGAAACGAAATTTATGGGTGAAGAGGTAGATAAGCTTTACCGTCCTTCCGGGGAATCCTGTGAGAAATGTACAAATGGTTTTAAAGGCAGAATTGCAATCCATGAGGTTCTGGAAATAGATTCTGTTATGGAAGAAATGATTGCAAATGGAGCCAATGAACCGGAAATAAAAAGATATGCCAGAGAAAATGGAATGAAAAGCCTGGTTGAAGATGGCAAGAAAAAACTTCTCAGCGGGATTACAAGCTACAAGGAACTGGTAAGTGTTATTCATTAAAATGCTGTATATTTAGGGGGCTGAAGATATGAACATTATTGATCTCATGAAAGAAATATCTACTGACAAAGCTATTTCGGACCTTCATATTACCGCCAGAAAAAAACCTGTTATCCGCTATAATGGTAAACTGCAGGTATATGAGGACTATCCATCAATAATGGAAGTAGATAAAGTAAGAGAGATAGCAAAAGATCTTATGAGTGAAGATCAGTGGGATGTTTTTCAGAAAGATGGGGAGGTTGACTTTTCCTACAGCATTCCTGGCTACAGCAGATACAGGGTTAATGCCTATCATCAGAGAGGTTCTGTAACTCTGGCCTTGAGAATTATTCCTCAATCTATTCCGAGCATTGATGAACTTGGACTGCCGCAGGTGCTGAAAAAACTTGCCATGCAGCGTAAAGGACTGGTTTTATGTACAGGACCGACAGGTAGTGGAAAATCTACCACACTTGCTGCAATGATAGATGTAGTAAATGAAAACAGGCCCTCACATATAATCACACTGGAGGATCCGATAGAATACCTCCACAGCCACAAGAAATCAATTGTTCACCAGCGTGAAATTGGTACTGATACCAACTCTTTTGCCAATGGACTCAGGGCATCTTTAAGACAGGATCCGGATGTTATCCTGGTCGGAGAGATGCGGGATTTGGAAACTATTTCTATAGCACTTGAGGCTTCTGAGACAGGTCACCTTGTTTTTGCAACACTGCATACAAATGATGCTCCCAGTACTGTGGAGCGTATTATAGATGTTTTCCCTGCTCATCAGCAGCAGCAGGTAAGGATACAGCTTGCGTCTTCTATCAGCGGTATTATCTCTCAGCAGCTTCTGCCGAGGGCTGATGGAACTGCTCGGGTTGCGGCCTTGGAGATTCTAATTGCTACTTCTGCTGTCAGAAACATAATTCGTGATGGAAAAACACATCAGCTTGTCTCTGCAATGCAGACAGGTGGAAAATACGGTATGATAATGATGAATAACTACCTGGTTGAACTTTATAAAAAAGGATTAATTGAATATGAAGAAGCACTCCGCCGTTCTGATAATCCGGATTATATTAAGAAAAAAATCAGTGGAAGCAGGGATTAGAGAGGAGGACTAAAATGGCACCTCAATTTGAATATGTTGCTAAAAACAAAAAAGGTGAGACAGTTAAAGGTACTACTGAAGCTGATAATAAATCTGTGATAGCAGGTCAGCTGCGCAGTCAGGGCTATTTTATAACCGATATTAAGCAGAAACGTGCTTCTATAAATATCGGTGAAATGTTTAAGATGCAGAAGAGGGTTAAGCTAAAAGATATTGCAATTTTCAGTCAGCAGTTTGCTGCTATGATAGATGCAGGTATCAGCCTGGTTGATTCTCTGAATATATTATCTGATCAGACAAACCACGCTAAGTTAAAAGATGTTCTCCGGAAGGTTCAGGAAGATGTAGAAACAGGTATAGGACTGGCAGATGCTATGACCAAACATCCTGAGGTTTTTCCAGAACTATACACTCAGCTGGTTAGAGCCGGAGAAACAGGTGGTGTGCTGGATCGGATTTTAAATAAATTGGCAGATCATTATGACCGTCAGGATGAGCTCAACAGTATGGTCAAATCTGCTATGTATTATCCGCTCGCTATTTTAGTTGTTGGTGTTGCCGTAGTTATCTTTCTGGTTCTCAAGGTTGTGCCCCAGTTTGTGTCACTTTTTCAGGACTTTGGTACAGGTTTACCACTTCCAACCAGAATGCTTTTAGGTTTAAGCAGTTTTATGCAGAGCTACTGGTGGATGCTTTTACTGGGAGTTTTTCTGATCGCCTTTTTATTTGGAAGGTACAGAAAGACACCGGCAGGAAGGGAAAGGACAGACAGGTGGATTTTAAAGGTTCCAGTTACAGGAGAGATGATGAGAAAAGTTTATATATCTCGTTTTTCCAGTACACTGGCGATTTTACTTGATAGTGGAGTAGATCTTCTTTCATCTCTGTCCATTGTAGAGGATGTTGTTGGAAACAAAGTTTATGCAGATATTCTGACAGATGCAAGGATACGGGTAAGAGAAGGTATAAGTCTGTCAGAACCGCTTGAAGAGAGTGGAGAATATCCACCAATGGTGGTTCACATGTTGAGAGTAGGTGAGGAGACAGGATCAGTAGGTGATATGCTAAACAAAGTAGCTGGTTTTTATGACAGACAGGTAGAAGCAAGTGTTGATGGAGCAATATCACTGATAGAACCGATAATGATTGTTCTGCTGGCTGTAATGGTTGGTTTTGTAGCAATATCTATCGTAACACCAATGTTCGACATGTTTCAACAATTTTAATAAAAATGTATTATATTTACTATCTTTCTACTATGTGTTAAAGTATGATTTTACAATAATAACAGTGATTACCGCACTTGAGTATATAGAAGGGAGGAGTGTAAGGATTAAAAAAACATTTTTTGACCTATCTCGACAAGTTATAGGTGATATGGTATAATTAGTTAAAAGAT
>JBNJGL010000073.1:0-8378 GCA_051747745.1 Bacillota bacterium
AACACCTGCATGTTGATGAGACCGGTAGATATATTTGTATCCTGCCGATGTTCCATGCCTTTGCAGAAACTGTCTGTATGCTGATGCCTATTTTTCTGGGAGCAGATATAGTTATTGTCGAAAAATTTCTTCCCGAAAAGGTTCTGCGCACAATTCAGGAAAAAAACGTAACCTTTTTTGCCGGAGTTCCCACAATGTATACAGCTTTATTAAATGTTAGAAATAGAGATCAGTATGACCTATCACATTTAAAACTATGTCTTTCCGGAGGAGCAGCCATGCCTCAGCAGACCATGGAGGATTTTGAAGAGACCTTTAACGTGACAATAATCGAAGGTAATGGACCTACAGAAACATCACCGGTTGCCTATGCAAATCCACCAAAAGGTATCAGAAAATCCGGATCTGTTGGACTGCCTATTCCCGGAACGAAAGTTAAGATAGTGGATGAAGAAGATAATGAGCTTCCCAGGGGAGAAATCGGTGAGATTGCTGTCCAGGGAGATAATGTTATGAAGGGATATTTTAAAAAACCTGAAGCTACCGAAAAAGCACTCAAAGGTGGCTGGTTTCACACCGGAGATCTCGGTAAAATGGACGAGGACGGCTATATTTATATAGTCGACAGGAAAAAAGATATGATCAATGTAGGTGGAATGAACGTATATCCCCGTGAAATTGAAGAACAGCTCTACAAAAATCCCAAAATAATGGAAGCAGCAGTTGTAGCTACAAAAGATGAACTGAGAGGAGAAATTCCCAAAGCTGTCGTTGTGCTCAAAGAAGGAGAAACAGCTACAGAAAGAGAGATAAGGGCTTACTGTATGGAATATTTTGCCAACTATAAAATACCTAAACTGGTCGAGTTTGTGGATGAACTGCCTAAAGGAGCTACAGGAAAGATCGATAAAAAAGAGCTGAGAGATTTATAATAGCTGACTTCAGACAGGGCGGTACTCTTTAGTGCTGCCTTAAAATATACTGGAGGGATTAATTATGGCAGCTGATTTTAAAAAATTGAGAGAAGAAATGGTAAAAAAACAGCTTATTCCAAGAGGGATTAATGACAAAAATGTGATTGAGGCTATGAAAACTGTTCCGCGCGAAAAATTTGTGCTGGGAAAATACAAAAGCAGAGCATATGCAGATGGAGCACTTCCTATTGACTGTGGCCAGACAATAAGTCAGCCGTATATTGTTGCAGCCATGATTCAGCTAATAAAACCCAAAAAGGAAGATAAAATTCTGGAAATAGGCACCGGATCCGGGTATGCAGCGGCAGTTCTGGCCCAGATTGCTGACGAAGTTTATACTGTCGAAAGAATAGGAGAGCTTGCTTTAAAAGCAAAAAATAGATTTCAGGAACTTGATTACAGCAATATTAAGATTAAAACTGCTGACGGGACTCTGGGCTGGGAAAAATACGGTCCTTTTGACAAAATTTTAGTCTCTGCTGCAGCTCCATCAGTACCGGAAAAGCTGAAAAAACAGCTTGCAGATGGAGGTTTAATGGTTGTTCCTGTTGGAGAAAAGGGTGGTGTACAGCAGCTGATGCTGATAGAAAAAAAGTCGGCAGAGGAGTTCAGCTGCAGGGAACTTGATTATGTAAGATTTGTACCTCTGATTGGAAAAAATGGATACTGATGATTTATTATATATTGAAGTAACAGTTATATTGAAGTAACAGTTCTGCCAGATTTAAATCTCTGATTGAAGAAAATGGATACTGCTGCAGAAACTTTATTTATCAACAATTTTTTGATATAGTATATATAATTACTATAATATTTTAAAGAAGATAGGAGTGGAGTAATATTGTCAGCAACTTATACATCTTTTTCTGTTTATCTGGTGTTTTTAATGGGTATTGGAGTTTATTTTTACAATAAAACTGCCAGTCTGGAAGATTACCTCATTGGAGGAAGAGCAATGGGCAGCTGGGTTACGGCATTATCTGCCCAGGCAAGTGATATGAGCGGATGGCTTCTTATGGGACTGCCTGGTGCAGTTTATTTGGGTGGTTTAAGTCAGTCATGGATAGCGATTGGACTTTTTATTGGTACATTTTTAAACTGGAAATATGTTGCCAGCCGCCTGCGTGTATATACAGAAGTTACAGATTCTATGACTCTTCCCTCATTTTTTGAAGATAGATTTCGGGATAAGACCGGTCTGGTCAGGATATTTGCAGCAGTGGTTACACTGCTATTTTTTACAATATATTCTGCATCAGGCCTGGTAGCAGCCGGGAAGTTATTTGAATCATTATTTAATATTGATTATTTTGCCGCTGTTTTTGTCGGAGGCATGGCAATAGTACTCTATACATTTTTGGGCGGTTTTATGGCCGTATCATGGACCGATTTCTTTCAGGGGATATTGATGTTTCTGGCCATCACAATTGTTCCTTTTTTTGCATATTCCAGTGTCGGTGGAATGGCAGGTATAGCAGATACTATGGAAATACAGGGTATTTCTTTATCTCTGATGCCGGAAGGTTTTACAACTGCAGCTGTAATTTCCGCAGCAGCATGGGGGCTGGGTTATTTTGGACAGCCTCATATACTGGCAAGGTTTATGGGGATTGATTCGATCAAAAAGGTACCGGGTGCGAGGAAAATAGCTGTAGTCTGGGTGGCTATCTCTCTGGCAGGTGCTGTACTGATTGGATTGATCGCTATTCCGATGTTTCCAGAAATTCAGGACAGCGAAAAAGTTTTTATAGAGATGATAAGACAGATATTTAACCCCTGGATCGGAGGTATTTTGCTGGCAGCTATTTTATCTGCCATTATGTCAACAATAGATTCTCAGCTTTTAGTATCCTCCTCAACACTGACCGAGGATTTTTACAACAGAATTATTAAAAGAAATGCCTCCGAAAAAGAGAAGATGTGGGTTGGAAGAGGATTTGTAATTTTAATTGCAGTTATTGCATTTTTCCTGGCTTTGAATCCGGATAATACTGTTCTGGGATTGGTTGCATATGCCTGGGCCGGCCTGGGAGCTGCTTTTGGACCGGTAGTTCTGTTTTCTCTATTTTCTAAAAATACCACCTGGCAGTCTGCACTTGCAGGTATGCTGATGGGTACAGCAGTACTCATTATCTGGAAAGAATCTGGCTTAGGTGCTCAAATGTACGAAATAGTGCCGGGATTTATTGTCAATTCTGCCACAATATTTATAATTAATATATTTTATAAGCAGGAAAATAAAGAGGTTATTGAAGAATACAGCAGAGTAAATAAATTCTTTGTAGAAAATAATATTTGATTAATAATCTTTTGTTACCGATAAAAGTTAAACTATAAATGTAATTATCTGAAGAGATAAAATATATTTCCCTTTAAGTTTCTGATTTAGGGGGAGATTTACATAATTTAATAATGTGTCAGTATCTTAAATTACAGTGTCAAATTTTAATACTGCATGGATTCGACAATATATGTATAAAGAAACAACATCTATGTAAATATAGAAAAGTGGAAGGAGATATTTATGCGTATTTATTCCTGGAATGTCAATGGCATCAGGGCGGTGGCCCGCAAAGGATTTTTAGATTGGATAGAAGAAGAACAGCCCGATATACTGGGGCTGCAGGAGATTAGAATACAGGATAATCAGCTTAAAAAGAAACTCAGAAATATAGATGGTTATCACTCCTATTTCAATTTTGGAGAAAAGAAAGGATACAGCGGTGTAGCTCTTTATACAAAAGAAGAACCAGTACAGGTGGAAAACGGCCTGGGAATGGAAAGATTTGATAGAGAAGGAAGAGTTCTCAAGGCAGAATATCCTGACTTTGTTCTCCTCAATATATATTTTCCCAATGGAAAGAGAAGTAAAAAAAGATTGAACTATAAACTGGATTTTTACGATGAAGTTCTGGCCCACTGCGAAAAATTGAGAGAACAGGGTAAAAAAGTTCTAATTTTTGGCGATTATAATACTGCTCATCACCCTATTGATCTGAAAAATCCGGAAGCAAACAAAGATACCTCCGGCTTTCTACCTGTAGAAAGAGAATGGCTGGATAAACTGGAAGATCACGGCTATATAGATACATATAGATATTTTTACCCAGATAAAGAGACCTATTCCTGGTGGAGCTACCGTACAAGAGCCAGAGAAAGAGATGCCGGCTGGAGGATAGACTACCATTTTATTTCCGAAGAATTAGAGGATAATCTTAAGAATGCCGATATTCTGACAGATGTTATGGGGTCTGATCACTGTCCTGTAACAGTTAAACTGGAGTTTTAACAGATGTTAAGAAGCAAAATAATGGCTAATATTATTTCTTGTGAATTTTAACACAAAAAATTTGACTAAAATTTTTCTTTATGATATTATAATTTACAATATATGAATTTTGAAAATATTTAAATTATTGTAGAAAGGTGTGTTGGATGCTGGATAATAATATATTTATACCATCTAATTTAACAGCAGGACGTGCAGCAATGCTGATCGCTATAACCGATTCAAGGAAAAATGAAGAAGAGATAAAAAAATACTTATACAAAAGAGGTTTTTCCTGTGCTGCTACCGAAATTGGAGGAACAATTGGAGAAAGATTTTATCAAAAATTAACAGATGCACTAATTGGTGCAGCTTTAAATAATAATGTGATTAGAAAAAAATCCAAGTCTGAAGTACATGCAATTATACATGCAAGCCGGGAGGCACAGCATGGATTTTTGTTGGATGTACCGAGTGCAGTTAATGTGGGAATAAAAATTGCTATAGTCAAAAAAGATAATTGGATTTCAGTAGCTATGTTTGGCAATGCAGCTCTTCATGATCTAACAAACCATAATAGAACCGGGCTGGGGACAATGCACATCTAATATTTATATATTAGTCAAAAAATTTAAAAAAATTAAAAAATAAAGAAGGATTTGTGATATTTATATTTAATAATATAATTAGAGATTATAAAAATGATTAATAAAATAAAGAGAATTGTTATAAAAACCCAGAGAATTTTAAATTTAGTTTTTTTAGAGATTGAGAAATACTAGAGATTTAGATTGTGAGAGATTGGATTTTATTTTTCTGTTCATATTTTATAATGAGCAATTTATAATTTATTAAAATAGAATATTTGAGCGGGATGTATTACATCCTCAGCGATTTAGTGATTAAGAATAGCTCTTCACAAAAGCTTTGTGCTTTTGTAAGCTATTCTTTTTTTGTTTTTTAAAATAACTTTAAAAGGAGGTGACAAATAGGATTTTGCAGTTTTTTCTGGTCTTAATACAATAAGGGGGTTATAAAAAATGATACGGAAGCTAGGAAATTATTTGACTAGACTATCTTTGAAGTATGTTCCAGGTCCCAGTATTTTTGCGGTATTATTGACTTTTGTAGCATTTATATTAGGAGTTACTGTTGCAGACAACACACCTATGCAGATGGTGTTTAACTGGTATGATGGATTATGGGGGCTTCTCACATTTAGTATGCAGATGGCTTTAATGGTTATAACAGCTTCAGCTATCGCTAATGCTCCAGTAGTAAAAAAGTGGACAAAAAAATTAGCTTCAGTACCAAATAACAGTAAACAGGCAGTTTTTATGGTTACATTAGTTTCAACAATTCTGGCTGTAGTTCACTGGGGTTTATCACTAATAGTGGGTGCATTACTGGCAAAAGAAGTTGCAAAAGCTTTAAGAATCAGAAAAATACCATTTGAATATGGTCTTATAGGTGCAGGTGCTTATATTGGACAGATGATGTGGCATGGTGGACTTTCAGCATCTGTTGGACTTTTAATAGCAACACCCGGTCACTTTTTGGAAGATGTAATAGGTATAATTCCAATGTCAGATTATGTACTTAATCCAATGAATATTTTTGTTACTCTGACATTAGTAGTTCTGCCGCCATTTCTTGCAATGATGTTAAATCCTAAAGATAGTGACGAATATACCGAATTATCTGATGATACTATTAAAGTATTAGAAGAAAAAGAAGATGGCTATGGTGAGCTGCCGGAGAATCCAACTTTTGGAGATAGATTAAATCACAGCAGAATAATAAATATTGCATTAGGATCCCTCGGTATGATCTATGTAATTTATCACTTTGCAACTAAAGGATTTGCTTTAGATCTAAATATTGTTAACTCGACTTTCTTATTTATCGGTATTTTATTACACGGTACAGTGTACAGATATGTTAATGCAGTACAGGAAGCTACGGGCTCTACAAGTGGTATAATATTCCAATTCCCACTTTATGCAGGAATTATGGGAATGGTAAGATATTCAGGTATGGTTGATATCTTTGCTCAGGGAATTGTTGACATGTCAACAACATTTACATTCCCTTTCTGGATGTTTATAACTTCCAGTATTGTTAATATCTTTGTTCCAAGTGGTGGAGGACAGTGGGCAGTATTAGGTCCAATAGCAGTTAAATCAGCTGAATTAATAGATTATGATGTTATAAAGACTTCACTTTGTGTTGCTTATGGAAACACCTGGACAAATATGATTCAGCCTTTCTGGGCAATTGCACTTTTAGGAATAACCGGATTAAAAGCCAGAGATATTTTAGGATACAGTATTACAATCATGCTCTTAAGTGGATTTGTATTTGCCTTTGGAGTATTATTCTTACCGGTTTAATAATAAAGTTTAAAAAGGAGTGGGATTTAAAATGACTGAAAATGATTTAAAAGGTCTTAAGCTCAAAGAAGCTACAATCAATGATATACACGAATATTTTAAAAATGGTGAGTTGACCTGCAGAGAATTAGTTGAATTTTACATTGATAGAATCGAAAAATATGATAAAAAAGGTCCATCTCTAAACACGATTATTAAATTGAACCCAAAAGCTCTGGAAAAAGCTGATGAGCTTGATCAAAAGTTTGCAGAAGATGGATTTGTAGGACCACTCCACGGAATACCAGTACTGCTGAAAGATAATGTAGATACACATGATATGGAAACAACAGCAGGATCACTCAGTTTAGAAAATGTAATACCAGAAGATGATGCATATATTACAGAGAAATTTAGAGAAGCAGGAGCAATTATTCTGGCTAAAACAAACCTGCATGAATTTGCCATCTGGGGTGAAACTGTAAGTTCAGTACTCGGACAGACACTAAATCCTTATGATTTAACAAGAACACCTGGAGGATCAAGTGGTGGTACTGGTTCAGGTATAGCTGCTAATTTTGGGATGGTTGGTATTGGAACAGATACAATAAATTCCATAAGATCTCCCGCCTCGGCCTGCAGTCTAGTTGGATTTAGACCTACAGTTGGAATGGTCAGCCGAGATGGAATTGTTCCTTATTCTTTCACTCAGGATACTGCAGGACCAATTACGAGAACTGTTGAAGATGCTGTAAAAGTGCTGAAAATAATTTCTGGATATGATAAAAAAGATCCAAAAACTGCCTGGTCAGTCAATAACATACCAGATAATCTAGAAAGTTATTTCAAAAAAGATGGACTAAAAAATAAGAAAATTGGAATACTGTGGAGCTTTTTAGGTAATGATGAAATACATAAAGAAGTCAACAAAGCATTTGAAAATTCAGTAACAGTTATGAAAAATAATGGAGCAGAGATCGTAGATATTAAAGAAGAAATTGATTCAGACAAATTGATTTCTGAAGTCAGTGTACATCTGCACGATTTAAAGGCACACCTCAATTCTTATCTTGAAGATTTGGGAGATCGTTCAGAAGTTAATTCATTATCCGAAATATTAGAATCAGGAAAATATCATCCAGGAATAGAAGAAAATATTAAGAAAGCATTAAAACTGGATGTTGGAACTCCAGAGTATAATGAAAGATTGATTAAAAGACTGGAACTAAGGGATAATGTTATGAATATTATGGCAGAATATGATTTAGATGCTATAATATATCCACATCAAAAAAGACCGGTGGTTCCAGTAGGTGGATCTCAGGTTGAAAGAAATGGAGTAATTGGTTCAGTTACAGGATTTCCGGCCTGTGTAGTTCCTGGAGGTTTCACAGAACCAACTGAAACAGCTCCAGTAGGAGTACCTATTGGATTAGAAATTTTAGCCCGTGAATGGGATGAAGCAAATCTAATCGAAATCGCCTATTCATTTGAGCAAGCAAGTAAGTTTAGAAAGCAGCCGGAACTTAGCTAAAATGTAAATATACTACTAACCAAGCCCGTTAAAGCGGGCTTGGTATAGTAATTGCAGATGTTTTTACGGTATTTTACTTTAAAATAAAATATAAATAAATTTTTTAAACTTTGTTTTTAATATCCTTTATAAGGAGGACAAGTAATGTCAGTTAATGAGAAAGAAAAAGAGCTGAGGCAGAAAAAAGAAAAAATAACACTTGGTGGTGGGGAAAAAAGAATAGAAAAACA
>JBNJGL010000074.1:0-8293 GCA_051747745.1 Bacillota bacterium
AACTTCATTTTGTTCAGTTATTGATGGAGCTTTTCTGGGGGTTTTTGTTTTTATAACTATGGCTTTGTGATATAATAGAAATAGAAAGTAATAAGGGGATGATTTCAAAATGAAATGGAAAGATATTAGAGATGAATATCCTGATAGTTGGATCCTACTAGAAGCGATTGAAGCTCATTCAGATCATGGAAAACGAGTTGTTGATAAAATAGCTGTTCTTGATAAATTTAATAATAGCGATGAAGCGATGAAAGCTTATAGGGAACTTCACAAGAAGAACCCTGAAAGAGAACTCTATGTTGCTCATACTAAGAACAAGAATCTTGAAATAGAAGAAAGAAAGTGGTTAGGTGTTAGGGTATGACTTTAAATCTTAAGATAAGGCACAATTTACCTTTTGTAACCATGAAAGTTGAATATAGAAATAAAGAAAAAAGTTTAGATAAAATACTGATAGATACTGGATCTGCCAGCAGTATTTTAAAAGCAGAGTTGGTTGAAAATATTGGAATAAAACTTGAACCAGAAGATACGATTGGAAGCGTTAGAGGTGTCGGAGGTTCAGAGTTTGTCTATATAAAGAAAATAGACTTATTATCAATTGGGGATTTAACAGTAGAAGACTTTAAAATTGATATTGGAGAAATGGCTTATGGATTTGATATTGATGCAATAATTGGTATGGACTTTTTACAACGAACTGGAGCTGTTATTGATTTGGACAAAGGTACTATTGGTAAAGAAATTTAATAGAATTAGATGCCAGGCATAATGTCTGGTTATTTTTTTGCCTATGTAGTTTATTATCGAACTATAAATTTAGGTGGACAGGATGAAAAGGTGTATGAGAAAACTGATAAACATAGAATTGCTAGATCTTTCAAGATGTGAAAATCAAATTGTATGTGCTGGTTTAAAGTGATAAACTTAAAACAGAGAAAGTGTTAAAAACATCCGCACATATCTATAAGTGCGGATGATTATAACGGAGGTGTAATTATGGATCCTAATATTTACAATAAGATAAAGAATATATTTGAGAGGAATAATGGATATGCTCGGACTAAAGATATACTTGAGGCAGATATTCATTCATCACATCTATACAAACTTCAGGAAGATGGAGAGATTAGCAGGATCAAAAGGGGTCTGTACCGCTGGAATGATGATGAGTTTAATAGCAATACAGAACTAATCGAAGTAAGTAATATAGTTCCTAACGGTGTAATTTGTCTGCTTTCAGCTCTTTCATATTATGATCTCACCACAACCAACCCCTGGGAGTATTATATTGCCATTCACCGAGATGAGCACAGGCCAAAACTGCCTGATTATCCGCCAATCTCTATTTTTTATTTTGCAGATAAACAGTTCAATACTGGAATTAAAGAGGTTGATATTGAGGGTAGTAAGGTTAAAATATATGATAAGGAGAAAACAATTTGTGACTGCATCAGACTAAGAAACAAAGTGGGTACGGATGTTGTAAAAGAAGCTATGCAGAACTATCTTAAGAGGAAGGATAAGAACATTTCTAAACTGCTTGACTATGCAGAAGTTACAGGGATTAAGAATATCGTGAAAAGATACCTGGAGGTACTTGTATGAGTGATAATGTTAAAATGTTAATATAAACAAATGGTGCCCCCGGCAGGAGTCGAACCTGCGCTCAAGGCTTCGGAGGCCTTTGCTCTGTCCGCTGAGCTACGGGGGCACTTCTAAATCTTTAATAAGTTTAACAGAAATCAAAAACTTTGTCAATTATCGGAATCTACAGCTTCAATATGCATGTGTTCTGCGGCAAAACCTGCATATTCTTCTGCATGTTTATATATTCCTTCTATTTCTTCATCACTCAATTTTCTTATGAATTTACCAGGAAGACCGACTACTAAACTTCCTTCGGGAATTTCTTTATTTTCTGGTATTAAAGCTCCTGCTCCTATTATAGAATTTTTTCCGATTTTAGCACCACTTAAGATTGTTGCTCCCATGCCTATTAAACAGTTATCTCCTACTGTACATGCATGTATTACAGCATTATGTCCTACAGTTACATGGCTGCCAATTTCTGTACCAAGCCCTTCATCAATATGAACAACTGAATTATCCTGAATATTGGTATAACTCCCAATTTTTATGGGGAAACCATCAGCTCTAATGGTAGTGTTATACCATATGCTTGATTTTTCTCCTAATTCCACATCTCCAATAATTTTACTCCCGGGTGCAGTAAATACATCTTTCTTTAATTTTGGACTTTTAGCTTTAAATTTGTAGAGCATAATTATTTTTACCTCCCATACATTATTTAAACTACAAATTTTAACTTCTAATTAATTTTATTCGATTTATGAATGATAAATCCTTTATTTTAATACAATAAATGATTCCAAAAATTAAAATTGGTTATCATAATTAATTTATTTTTTGAGAAAAAATTAATTTGATAAAGGAATATTAACATTATTATTGAAATATAATATAGCACGAACTATTTTATTGCAAACAATAAACGTAGTTTTGCTGATTTTTCTTGTAATATGGTTGATGAAATAACTTTAAAAGGGGGGGAGTTTTAATTTAGTAAACTTTAATCTATATTTTGATTGGTCTGAGAAGTTTAGTAGTGGAGAGAAGTTTAGAGTAGTAGTGACTTTGTATAAAAAAGAGTATAGAAAATTATGGAGGTAAAATAATGACTAAAATAAAAACAGGATTTTTATTTTTAATGATTTTGACACTGGTATTGGGGGCTTCTGTTTCTGCAGCAGCAGCAACTCCAGATGATGCTCTAGTAATGGCGGCAAGTACAGAAATATTTATTTCACTTGATCCAGCAGTATGTTACGAAGTTCTTCCTTCAAGAGTAGTAGATGCTGTATATGATCAGCTGGTTGGATGGAAAAGTGTCGATGAATCACTCGTAATTGAACCTGAGTTAGCAGAAAAATGGGAAATATCAGATGACAGAAAAACATATACTTTTACTTTAAGAGATGCTAAGTTTTCTAATGGAGATCCAGTTACTGCTGAAGATGCAGTATGGAGCTATAAAAGATATTTAAAGATGGAAATGCCATCTGTCTGGCTTCTCAATAGTATTGGTATTTCCAAAGATAATATGGACGAAAATATTAAATTAATCGATGAAAAAAGCTTTTCTATGACCTTTGATAAACCATATGCTGAGAATATTATTCTGGGTATTTTAACCAATAACTGGGGTAGTATTGTTAATAAAGAAGTTGCATTAGAAAATGAAGTTGATGGTGATATGGGTGAAGAGTGGCTGACAGAAAATAGTGCAGGTGCAGGACAGTATGTACTTGACGAATGGGAAAGAAATACCAAAGTTCTTTTAAGTGCCAATGAGAATTATTATGGTGCTGAACCAAAACTGAAGAAAGTACAATTTAGAGATGTTCCAGAAGCATCAACACAGAGACTTCTTTTAGAAAGAGGAGATATAGATGTTGCATGGGATCTGACTCCACAGCTCTTAAAAGAAATGGAAGGAGCAGAAAATGTTGAAATAGTTACAGTACCTGCTCATTCTAATGAATATCTGGCTATGAATGCTTCCTGGGGACCTCTAAAAAATCCTAAAGTTAGAGAAGCTATCAAATATGCGATTGATTATGATTCTATTATTGATGATATAAATGCTGGTTATGCAATGAAAATACAGGGTTTTATTCCTAAAGGATATTTTGGATATGTAGATAAAAATCCATTTGAAAGAGATATTGAAAAAGCCAAAGAACTTCTTGCAGAAGCTGGTTATCCTGATGGTTTTGAAGTAGAAATTCTTACAAATCAGAGAGAAACCAGAAAAGCTGAAGCAACTTTAGTTCAGTCAAATTTGAATGATATTGGTATTGATGCAGAAGTAACAGTTATGCAGGCATCTCAGATGTATGCCAAGTACAGAGAACAGGGACATCAGTTAATTGTAGCAGGATGGGGAAATGACTATGCAGATGCTGATAACCTGGCTATGGCTTTTACAAGTTATGATGCCGGACAGCTTGCTTACAGATGTGCCTGGGAAGATGAGAAGGCAATTAAACTGGCTGAAGAAGGCAGATTTGAGCCTGATCCAGAAAAACGTGAAGAAATATACAGAGAATTAACAGATCACTGGTTTGAAAATGGTCCATTTGCTATGTTCTATCAGTCAGTTGAATTCTGGGGAGTTAGGTCAGAATTAAAGGATTTTTATGATTCAGCATTTGGTTATTCTATGAAGTTTGATTTTGGTGGAATTTCTAAATAATTATTAAGTCTGGATTTTTGAAATCAGGTTTATAAGTTTAAACTATTGAAAAACTTCCCCACCTGATGTGTGGGGAAGTTAATCTATATTGGGGTGACTTTATGAATATTTGGAGTTATATTGTCAAAAGAATATTATTAATGATATTAGTTTTATTTGGTGTTAGCTGTATTGTGTTTTTTATATCTCATATAATACCTGCTGATCCAGTTTCGGCTATTTTAGGAGGTAATGCTCCAGAAGAAGCTATAGAGAAAATGGAGGAAAAGCTGGGTTATAATGATCCACTTCCAACTCAGTTTTATAATTTTATTACAGGTGCTGTAGTGGGAGATTTTGGTGTATCTTTAAGAACTAACAATCCAGTAATGGAAGATATAAAAAGGTATTTTCCTACAACTTTAGAATTAACATTACTGGCAATGGTTTTTGCAATTATAACTGGACTTACTTTAGGTATTTTATCTGCTGTTTTTCGAAATAAGATGATAGATCAATTTTCTAGAGTTTTTTCTATTATCGGAGTAAGTATGCCCGTATTCTGGACAGGATTACTTTTGCTTTTATTCTTTTATTATAAACTAGGTATCCTTCCTGGAGCAGGTAGAATTGGATTCTTTTCTTCTCCTCCTGATCACATAACAGGTATGTACCTTCTTGATTCAATATTAACCGGAAACTGGGCAGCATTTAAAGAAACTTTAAAACACTTAGTACTGCCAGCTTTCTGTCTGGGGTTTTTGGCCACAGCTTCAATAGCCAGGACTACCCGTTCCAGTATGCTGGATGTTTTAAAACAGGAATATATAATGACTGCAAAGTCTAAAGGGCTAAAAAAGAATGTGGTAATAATCAGACATGCGCTTAGAAATGCTCTAATTCCGACCGTGACTATTATCGGATTAACTTTTGGTAGTCTTTTGGGTGGGGCAGTTTTGACTGAAACAGTGTTTTCACTTCCTGGACTGGGAAGATATATAACACAGGGGCTGTTATCCCTGGATTATAATTCTGTCATGGGTGGAACATTATATTTTGCTTTTATATACTCACTGGTTAATTTAATTGTTGATATACTTTATGCGGTTTTAGACGCTAGAATGAGGGTGTGATTTTGTGGCAGAAATTGAAACTATTCCAAAAACAAAAAAAGAATTATGGTTAAAGAGAATGGAACCTTATATTGAAGACTTTAGTCACACAGTAGATCTCTGGAAAAGAAATCTGCTGGCAGTGGTAGGGACAATTATTATTGCATTATTTATCCTTGTCGCTATATTTGCTCCTCTGCTGACTCCATACAGTCCGATAGAACAAAACATGTCAATAAAACTGCAGGCTCCAAGCTTTGAACATCCTTTTGGAACCGACCAGTTTGGTAGAGATATTTACACACGAGTATTATATGGTTCACGAGTAGCCGTTCAAATTATTTTGATTATAACTTTTGTCAGTGGATTTATCGGCATAAGTATAGGTATAATAGCAGGCTATTATGGTGGTATAGTAGATGATATATTGATGAGGATAACAGATATGTTTCTTGCTTTTCCCAGATTAATTCTGGCTATGGCTTTTGCTGCAATGCTTGGACCAAGTCTTGTCAATGTTATTATTGCAATTTCCTGTGTTATCTGGACCATTTATGCCAGACTGGCCAGAGCGGAAGCAATAAAAGTAAAAAAACAGCCTTATATTGAAAGTATAAAATCTATTGGTGGAAGTGATTTAAGAATTATTTTTCTGCATATTTTACCTATGAGTATTTCACCAGTTTTAGTACAGATAACATTAAGAATGGGTACAATTATAATTACAGCTGCCAGCCTGGGCTTTCTTGGCTTGGGTGCACAGCCGCCAAGTCCTGAATGGGGAGTTATGGTTAGTGACGGTAGAACCTTCTTAATCGATCAGTGGTGGATCTCTACTTTCCCGGGTATAGCAATTGCAGTAGTTGTACTGGGATTTAATCTTTTAGGTGATGGAATTAGAGATATGCTGGATCCAAGGTTGAGGAGGTAATTTAATGGAAGTTAAAGGTAATCTTTTAGATGTATCAAATTTAAATGTTGTTTTTTATACTTATAGAGGTGTAATTAAAGCTTTAAATGGTGTAGAACTCTGGATGGATAAAGGTGAACGTTTGGGTGTGGTAGGAGAAACGGGCTGTGGTAAATCTGTTACTTCTAAATCAGTCATGAGATTAATTGAGGAACCAGGAGAAATATTATCTGGTGATATTATATTTGACGGCAGAAATTTAATGGATTTAAGTGAGAAAGAAATGCGAAAGATTCGGGGGAATGAAATGTCAATTATATTTCAGGAACCGGTTTCAGCTTTAAATCCTGTTATGAATGTTGGATTTCAAATAGCAGAAGTTATAGCTAAAAAAAATAATACCAGGATAAGAAAGCAGTATCCAGCTGCAGCAGAAATGCTGGAATTTGTAGGCTTAGATTCTGATCGAGTAATGAAAATGTATCCACATGAATTAAGTGGTGGTATGGCCCAGCGTGTAATGATAGCAATGGGTCTGGCACCTCAGCCTAAATTATTAATAGCAGATGAACCAACATCATCACTTGATGTTACAATTCAGTCGCAAATTCTTAGTTTGCTGGATGATCTTGTAAGCAAAATGGGAAATGCAGTAATGCTGATCAGTCATGATATGGGGGTTGTTGCTGAGTTTTGCGATAAAGTTCTTGTAATGTATGCCGGTAATTCTGTTGAATATGCTTCAGTTAAAAATTTATTTAAGAATCCCCTGCACCCTTATACAAAAGGACTGCTGAAAGCAGTTCCAAGAATAGGGAGAATAGATGAACTTAAAGCTATTAAAGGAACAGTTCCAGATTTAGTTGATCCACCTACTGGCTGTCGTTTTCATAAAAGATGTCCAAACATGATAGATATCTGTAAAAAAGAACGCCCACCTTTTACTGAAGTTGAGCCAGATCATTATGTAGCCTGTTATAATTATAATGATGAAGGTGGTGAACAATAGTGCAGGATTATATTATGGAAATCAAGAATTTAAAAAAGTACTTTAAATTAAAAGAAAATATATTTGCAAAAGCAAAATATGTTAGAGCTGTTGATGATGTTACATTTTCTGTACCCAGAGGCTCAACCTATGCAGTTGTTGGAGAATCTGGTTCAGGGAAAACAACTCTGGGCAGAACTATATTAAGGTTAATAGAGGCTTCTGCCGGTGAAATAATAATGGATAATAAAAATATACTCGACCTCAGCAGTAAAGATTTTATGGAATACCGCAGAAAAATGCAGATGGTATTTCAGGATCCTTATAATTCACTTCATCCTAAAAAATTAGTGAAAACAATCATTGGAGAAGGGATGAAGATACATTTTAAAGGTATTAAAGAAACAGAGATTAGAAAAAGGATTGCTGAAGTACTAAATGAAGTGGGTTTAAGAGAAGAGCATATGTTCCGTTATCCACATGAGTTTTCTGGTGGACAGAGGCAGAGAATCGCCTTTGCAAGGGCAATCGTTCTTAATCCAAATTTCATAGTTTTGGATGAACCTACTTCTGCTCTGGATGTTTCTGTTCAGGCAATGGTTCTAAAAATGCTTAAAGATATTAAGAAAAAGGAAGATTTGAGTTATCTTTTTATAACACATGATCTATCTGTTGTAGATTATCTGGCAGATGATGTTGCAGTAATGTATCTGGGAGAAATTGTTGAAAAAGGACCTAAAAGTAAAGTGTTCAATAATCCAGCTCATCCCTATACAGAACTTCTTTTAAATTCAAATCCAATTCCTGATCCTTTTGCAGATCGGAAAAAAATAGAGGTAAAGGGAGAAGTGCCGAGTCCTATCAATCCACCTTCCGGATGTCGTTTCCACACAAGATGCAGATATGCTGAGGATATCTGCAGTGTAAAAAAACCGGAAGAAGAGATAATAGGTGAAGATCATACCAGCAGATGTCATTTTTCTTTAGTGTAAATATATAAAAACCGGGGAAACTCGGTTTTTTTC
>JBNJGL010000075.1:0-8099 GCA_051747745.1 Bacillota bacterium
CTTGACTTAAAGATTAATTTCTGTTATAGTTAAGACAAATAAAAAAAGAGGTCCTTTTAAATTAGTCCGGAGAGGCTAGTAAGGGAAAGAGATAGAATTGTACCTTCTTACTGGCTGTAAGAAGGTTTTTTTATGCAGAAATTGCTGCAGGGCCTTGAAGAAAGGAGGTAGCATTCTGAATGGAAGAAGGAATGAAAGTAAAAAAAGAAATAATAGATTCCTCTGGTATGGATAGAGCAATTACCAGAATAGCACACGAAATACTTGAGAAGAATAAAGGAACAAATAACCTTGTTTTGATCGGAATTAGGACAAGAGGTGTTCCACTGGCACAGAGGCTTGCCCGTAAGATTGAAGAAATAGAAGATGTTGAGATAAAGACAGGAACTTTAGATATAACACTATATAGAGATGATCTTTCCACAGTATCTCAGCAGCCTATTGTTCACAGAACAGAAATCCCTTTTGACATCAGTAATAAGAATGTTGTGCTTGTTGATGATGTTCTTTTTACAGGAAGAACTGTTAGAGCTGCACTGGATGCTTTAATAGATCTGGGCAGACCAAAGCAGATTCAGCTGGCCATTATAGTTGACCGCGGTCACCGGGAACTTCCTATTAGAGCAGATTTTGTCGGCAAAAATTTACCTACTTCACTTTCAGAGGTTGTGAGTGTTAATCTTAGTGAAGTGGATGGAGAAGATTCAATATTATTATTAGAAAAAGAATAAATTATTCCCTTTAAATCGGTCCAGAGAGGCTGATAAGGATCTCTCAGGTTTTTATACCTCTAGAGAGTAGCTAACTTCTTATCAGCTGTCTGGTGAGAAGTTTTTTTATATTAATAAGGAGGTATAAGATGAGTTTAATAAAACAAACAAAAGAAAATCTTGCAAATCTTAACGAAGATGGTATTAATAATAATGAAAGATTAATTCTCGCCTTACAGCATATGTTTGCAATGTTTGGTTCTACGGTTCTGGTTCCATCACTGACAGGTTTAAGCCCTGCAGTGGCATTATTCACATCAGGACTTGGTACACTTATTTTCCACTTTATAACAGGTGGTAAAGTTCCCGCTTATCTCGGTTCTTCATTTGCATTTATTGCACCGATTATTGCTGCTAAAAGTCAGTTTGGAACAGATGGAGCAATGCTCGGTATTATAACTGTTGGTATAGTTTATTCAATTATGTCTATAGTTATAAAATATGTAGGTACAGACTTTTTCCGCAAACTGCTTCCCCCGGTTGTTGTTGGCCCTGTAATCATCACGATAGGTTTAGGGCTGGCTCCCACCGCCAAAGATATGGCCTCAGAACATCTTTTAACAGCTTTTGTAACCCTTTCCATCGCAGTTGCCATTAGTGTTTTTGCAAAAGGAATAGTAAAAGTTATTCCAATACTTTTAGGAATAGTAGGAGGATACATATTTGCAGCATTTATGGGACTGGTTGATTTTACTCCGGTGATGGAAGCATCCTGGATAGCATTTCCCAAATTTGCACTTCCTCAGATAAGTGGAAATTTAAAGGCTATTACGCTTATAGCTCCAATAGCACTTGTGACAATGGTAGAGCACTTAGGAGATGTACTGGCAATAAGCAGTACCACTAAAAATGATTTTATAGAAGATCCTGGACTGCATAAAACACTGCTCGGAGACGGTATTGCAACACTGATGGCAGGATTATTTGGTGGCCCACCAAATACAACCTATGGAGAAAATGTAGGAGTACTTGCAATAACAAAGGTATATAACCCCTTTATAATACAGATGACAGCTGTTATTGTAATCTTAAGCAGTTTTGTTCAGAAGCTGGGAGTAATGATCAGAACAATACCTGTTCCAGTAATGGGAGGAATAGTATTTCTGCTCTTTGGAATGATAGCCTCAATCGGACTGAGGACTCTTGTAGAAAACCAGGTAGATCTTTCTAAAAATAGAAATCTTGTCATAGTATCTGTAACACTTCTGGTTGGTATAAGTAATCTGACCATTTCGGTCGCAGGACTTGATTTTGCAGGAATGGGACTTGCCGCACTGGTAGGTATAATAATGAACCTAATACTGCCTGATACTGAAAAGAAAAATACAGCAGCAGAAGAAGTAGAAAAAGAAAATTTAAAAGTTAAATCCGAATTGAGTTATGAAGCAAATTAATTATATAGGGCCGCTAATGCGGTCCTTTTTTTGAATAAAATTTTAGGGAGGTTATGAAATGACACTGACCAAAAAAGATTTTTTGGGCCTTTATGATACTGATGCAGAAGAAATTGAAGAGATTTTGAATACAGCCAGAGCAATGAAAGATATTTTAACAAGATCAGTAAAAAAAGTTCCCACATTAAGAGGGAAGACAGTAATAAATCTATTTTATGAACCGAGCACAAGAACAAAATTTTCTTTCAATCTGGCAGCTAAAAGACTAAGTGCAGATGTGATGAGTATTTCCAAGTCAACCAGCAGTATCACAAAAGGAGAAAGTCTGCTTGATACGGCCAAAACCATGGAAGTTATGGGTTCAGATGTTGTAGTAGTACGCCACAGCAGTCCAGGTGCCGCAAAATTCCTGGCAGAAAATATAAGTGCTGCTGTTTTAAATGCAGGAGATGGAGCACATTCTCATCCAACACAGGCACTTCTGGATATGTATACTATCAGAGAAAAGCTGGGCAGACTTGCCGGATTGAAGGTTCTAATTGTAGGAGATATTGCCCACAGCAGGGTTGCAAGATCAAATATATGGGGATTAAAGAAGATGGGGGCAGAGGTAAGTGTTGTCGGTCCGCTGACTTTAATTCCGACAGAAATAGAAAAAATGGGTGTTAAAGTTTATTCCGATCTGGATAAGGCCTTAGAAGGTGCAGATGTAGTAAATATTTTAAGAATACAGATGGAAAGACAGGAAAGTGGATTGTTTCCATCTATAAGAGAATACAGGGAACTCTATGGAATGAATAAAGAAAGACTTAAAAAAGCAGGAAAAGATCTTCTAGTTATGCATCCTGGACCTATGAACAGAGGTATAGAAATTGAAAGCAGTGTCGCGGACAGCAGCCAGTCTGTTATAACAGAACAGGTAAGAAACGGTGTAGCAATCCGGATGGCTCTGCTTTACTTACTTGCCGGGAGGGAGATAAAAAATGAAGATATTGATTAAAAATGGAAGAACAGTAGATCCAAAAAATAATCTTGACGGTAAATATGATATATTAATCGAAGATGGCAGGATTGAAGAAATTGCAGAAGAAATAAAAATTCCCGGATTAACAGCAGATAGTTCTATAGAAATTATAAATGCAGAAGGAAGAATTATAACTCCGGGTTTAATTGATATGCACACTCATTTGAGAGAACCGGGATATGAAGAAAAAGAAACAATAAAAACCGGCTGTGAAGCGGCAGCTGCAGGTGGATTTACTGCAGTAACTGCAATGCCAAATTCCAATCCGGTAGCAGATAATCCTGCAGTTGTAGAACATTTAAAATTAAAATCAAGCAGATCAGCAGTAAAAGTATATCCTGTTGGCAGTATTACCAAAAAAAGTGAAGGAAAAACATTAGCAGAAATTGGAACACTTGCAAAAGCAGGAGTTAAAGCATTATCAGATGATGGCCAGCCGGTAATGAATTCGGAAATTATGCGGAGGGCTATGGAGTATGCAAAGGCATTTGATTTACCAATATTAAGCCACTGTGAAGATTTAAATCTGAGCGGTGATGGGGTAATGAGTGAAGGTTATTATTCAACATTATTTGGATTAAACCCAATACCAAAAGCATCTGAAGAGGTTATGGTAGCAAGAGATATTATACTGGCTGAAATGACCGGGATTCACATCCATATCTGTCATATGAGTACAGAAGGAAGCTTAAGTTTAGTAAGAGATGCCCGCAAAAGAGGTGTTAATGTTACATGTGAAGTTACACCACATCATCTAACACTAACCGATAAAGCTGTTAAAGATTATAATACAGATACAAAAGTTAATCCACCATTGAGATCAAAAAAAGATGTGGAAGCTTTGAAACAGGCTCTAACAGAAGGAGAAATTGATGCAGTAGCAACAGACCACGCCCCACATACTTATGAAGATAAACTGGGAGAATATGATCAGGCTGCTTTTGGCATATCAGGGTTAGAAACAGCAGTTTCACTTATATACGAAAACTTTGTCAAAACAGGATTGATAGGATGGAATGAACTCGTAAAACTGATGTATGTAAATCCAGCGCGAATATTGAGACTTGAGGCAGAAGGTTTAAAGGTCGGAGCCTGTGCTGATATAACAGTATTTAATCCTAATAACAGCTGGAAAGTAGAAAAAGAAAAATTTAAATCAAAAGGGAAAAATACTCCTTTTGCAGGTTTTGAATTAAGCGGCAAAAATGAAATAACCATAGTTGAAGGAAAAATTGTTTATGATGATAGAGGTGGAAAAGATGAAATACTTTATTGATAAGCTGGTAGAAAAAATAGAAGAAAAGAACTCGAGAATATGTGTTGGACTTGATCCACATTTAAATTTATTTCCTGAACATCTTTTTGCAGCAGAAATCAGGGAAAATCTGGAATCAAATCAAGAAGAAGCAGCTGCAGCAGTGCTGAAATTCAATAAAAATATAATCGATGCAGTTGCCGATATGACAGCAGCTGTAAAACCACAGATGGCTTTTTACGAAAAAATGGGAGCTGATGGAATCGCCTGCCTCTGGCAGACTGTAGAATATGCTAAAAGCAGAAATCTGATTGTTATTATGGATGGGAAGAGAAATGATATTGGCTCAACTGCTGCTGCATATGCACAGACATATCTGCAAAATAAGAAAACTTCAGCAGATGCAATTACAATTAATCCCTATCTCGGAAGAGATGGTATTCTCCCTTTTCTGGAAAATAAAAAAAGAGGAGCTTTTGCTCTGATTAGAACATCAAATCCATCTGCAGCTGATCTTCAGGATCTTAAACTAAATGATGGTAGAAAAGTCTATCAGGCTGTAGGAGATTTTCTAAAAAAGCTGGGCAGTGATTACACAGGAAAATGTGGATATTCTAATCTGGCGGCAGTTGTTGGAGCGACCTATCCAAAAGAACTTAAAGAAATTAGAGCAGAGCTGGAATCAGTATTTTTCTTGATACCCGGCTTTGGGGCACAGGGTGGGAAAACAGAAGATATTAAAGCTGCTTTTGATGCTGACGGCAGAGGAGCTGTAATCAATTCCTCGCGGGGTATAGATTTTGCCTTCAGAAGAGAAGAATATGCTCATTTTGGAGCAGAAAATTATGCTAAAGCGGCAAGAGCTGCAGCATCTGATATGAAAGAAGAAATTAACAAAGCACTCAGTTAATTCACAAAATTTTGATAGGTGTTGATTGATGCCTGACACCAAAATAAAAAGAGGCACCTAAAACTCAAAACCAAAACTGGGGTGAAAAAAATGTTTGAAATAATAAAGAATAAAGAAGTCGGTCCGGATATCTTTCATTTAGTTTTAAAGTGTGATGAACTATCCGAAAAGCCAAAACCAGGCCAGTTCTTTAATGTTAAAGTCAGCAGGAAACTCAGTACTGATCCACTTTTGAGGAGACCTTTTAGTGTTTTTGACTTTAATGAAGAGCAGAATATTCTTGAGCTTGTTTATAGAAAAGTCGGCAGAGGTACCGAAATTTTAAGCAAATATAAAGAAGGGGAAAAACTTGATGTTATAGGACCACTGGGTAATCCATTTTCAACAGAAAAAAGAAGAGGTTTAATACATCTTGTTGGAGGTGGTATGGGAATAGTACCCCTTCATTATCTTGCCAGAACTCTGGACAAAGGAGAGAAAAAAGTTTTTCTCGGAGCAGAAAGTTCAGATGAACTTGAGTTTTTTACAAAAAGATTCAAAAAAATGGATGTTGAAATTCACAGGGCAGCTATGACAGAAAAAATGGAGATTAAAGGTTCGGTACTTGTATTATGGATGAATTATCTTGATCAGGAAAAACCTCTTTTTGTCTATACCTGTGGGCCAGAAAAAATGCTCTCTGCAGTAGAAAAAGAATGTTTAAAAAACAGTATACAGGGCCAGCTTTCAATTGAGAAAAGAATGGGATGTGGAATAGGAGTCTGTCTTTCCTGCAGCTGTGAAACAACAGAAGGTAATAAAAGAAGCTGTGTCGATGGGCCCGTATTTACACTGGGAGAGGTAGTTTTAAATGCCTGAAAAAAATTCGTCAAAAAAATTTGATCTGAATGTAGATTTAGCAGGTTTAAAATTAAAAAATCCGCTGATCACTGCTTCCGGAACCTGTGGAAATGGAAAAGAGTTAAACAATTATTTTGATATAAATGAGCTGGGAGCCTTTACACTAAAAGGTATTACGGTAAACCCCAGAAAAGGAAATAAATCTCCGCGAATAGCAGAAACACCTTCGGGAATAATAAACTCCATTGGTCTGGAAAATCCGGGTATAGATCAGTTTATTAAAAATACAATTTCAGAAATAGCAGAATACAGGCTGCCTTTTTTCTGCAACATATCAGGTTATTCTGAGGTAGAATTTTTAGAACTGGCAGAAAAACTGAGTGGTAGAAAAGAAATCTCAGGAGTGGAAGTAAATTTATCCTGTCCTAATATTGAGGGTGGTGGTCTGGCTTTTGGAACAGATCCAGAAACAGTATACAGCATTACAAAAAAAGTTAAAAATATTTATGACAAACTGGTAATTGTAAAGCTGACACCAAATATTACAGATATTACAGAGATTGCAGAAGCAGCAGAATCAGGTGGTGCAGACTGTGTATCAATGATAAATACAATTTCTGCCATGAAAATAGATGTAGATAAACAAAAACCCCTGCTGGGCAGTACTGCAGGCGGACTTTCCGGGCCAGCCATCAGACCGGCAGCAGTAAAAATGGTATATGATACATTCAAAAAAATAAATATTCCGATTATTGGAATAGGTGGTATAAGAAGTGGAAAAGATGTAATAGAATTTATGCTTGCCGGTGCATCAGCAGCAGGAATTGGAACAATTAATATGATAGAAGCAGATGCTGCTCTGAGAATAATTGGAGAAATAGAAGATTATCTTAAAAAACACAATATTAAAAGACTCAGTTCTTTGATTGGAAAAGCACATATTTGAAATCATAAATTATTTTTTAATGTAAATGAATAAATCGAAAAAAATTATTTCGGCTTTAGAAAATAAGTATTAATAATCTCTAATAAAATGAGTGGTTAAAGAATATATCTGAGCTGAAAAGAACTTGGAGGAGGGAATAAAAATTATGAAAAGAGAAGAAATAGAAAAAATGCTGAAAGAAACAGGTGTAATTCAGGAAGGTCATTTTGTTCTGACTTCAGGCAGACATGCAAATATTTATATGCAGTGTGCAAAAGTACTACAATATCCAGAATATGCAGCAAAACTTGCCGGAGAGATAGCAGAAAAATGGAAAGACACTGAGATAGATGTTGTAATAGGGCCTGCATTAGGTGGAGTGGTACTCTCATATGCTGCTGCAGAGCAGATTGGAGTCAGGTCACTTTTTAGTGAGAGAAAAAACGGCAGTATGCAGCTCAGAAGAGGGTTTGATATTAAAAAAGGAGAAAAAGCTTTAATAGTAGAAGATGTAGTCACAACAGGTGGATCAGTAAAAGAAGTTATAGAACTGATGGAAGAAAAAGGGGCAGATATAGTAGGGATAAGCTCTATAATAGACAGAAGTTCTGGAAATGCAGATTTTAACTACCAGTTTAAACCACTGCTTAAGGTAGATATAAAATCCTACAAGGCTAATGAGTGTGAACTATGCCAAAAAGGAATTCCAGTGACAAGACCGGGAAGCAGAGCTTAAAACTATATTATGGTTTTACACCAAAAAGGTATTTGCATCTCTAACTCATTTTTCGATCAAACTAAAATTTGTTTACAAGAGAAATAAAGACTTCCTAATCAAATGAGGTGTCCTGCCTCAGGATTAGTTCAGCACATCATATGCTGAGGTCTTATTTTTCTTTCTAACTCATTAAGATTGCACCACAGGCACTCCGTATTTAAATAATTCGTACAAACACTGTTTAAGGTTGCACCACAGGCACT
>JBNJGL010000076.1:0-7709 GCA_051747745.1 Bacillota bacterium
TTATATATATTGACAAAAAATTCAAAAAATGATACACTTTTTTTAATATAAGTGATGTCTGACAAGTTAAAAAGGGGAAAATTAATGAATAAATTAAAAAAATCTGTTTCTTTAAGTACTAAAATTAAAAGAAAGATTTTAGAATACATAAAAAATAACAGCTATAAGCCAGATGAAAGCCTTCCTTCAGAATTTGTTTTGATGGATCTGTTTAATGTAAGCAGATATACTGTGAGAGAAGCTCTTGCTCTTTTAGAACAGGAAAATATACTCTATAAAATACATGGAAAAGGAACTTTTGTAAATAAAATTCCTGTACAGATTGAAAGTGGCCTGGAAAAACTGCAGAGTATTACTGATATTATTAAAGATTTTGGATATATTCCAGGTACTGTCTGGGTGGATATTAGTGAAAGAGAACCAACTGAAGATATGGTAGAAAAACTTGAATTAGAGGCAGGAGAAAAAGTTGTAACTTTTACAAGAATTAGAAAAGCAAGTAATATTCATGCTGTATATTGTATAGATACTGTTAAAAAAAATGATCTCAATACTAAAGTAGAAGAAAAGATAGAAAAAGAATCCTTTTTTGATTTTTTTCAGTCAGAATGTGGGATTGAAATAGAATATGCTGTTGCGGACATTATTCCTGTAGAGCCTGACAGAGAGATGATAGATAATATGGATATTAGTGGAGAAGAGTTTTTTCTTCTTTTAAATCAGATTCATTATGATAAAGAAGGAATTCCCCGTATATATTCTAAAGATTATTTTAATACTGAAGTTTTTAAATTTAAAGTAAATAGATTTAAATAAATTTTTCCAACCAGAGTATAGCTTTTGTTGGGATTTTATTAAGATATTTTCTATAAAACATTTTTTAGAAGAAAAAGATAAATTAGCAAATAGAGCAAATTTTTTAGAAAAATTAGCTCATCTATGTTAAAATCAAGGTATATTAAATATTGAAATTATAAAATTTATTTATTCAAAATTATAAGGGAGGCTGAAGATTTTGACAGAAAAACAATCTCATGCTGTAGAGATTACAGATCTTAAATTTAAATATAAAGATCAGGAAGAAGAATCAGCACTTAAAAATATTAACCTCAATATTGATAGAGGTCAATTTGTTGTAATTATGGGTCCAAGTGGAGCCGGAAAATCAACACTTGCTAACTGTTTAAATGGTCTGATTCCACATTTTAAACGTGGAGATTTTTCCGGCAAAGTGATGGTGAACAATAAAGATACTGCCGATAATAAGGTAAGTACAATGGCAAAAGAAATAGGACTGGTGTTTCAGGATTTTGAAGCTCAGCTTTTTTCCACAAATCTGGAACTGGAAATTGCATTTGGCCCGGAAAATTTTAAATTTCCGAGAGAAAGAATAAAAGAAAGAATAAAAAAAGTGTTAAAAACAGTAAAACTGGAAGGCCTGGAAAATAGGCAGCCGTCTACACTTTCTGGAGGACAGAAACAGAGGCTGGCAATTGGCTCAGTACTATCTTTTGAACCTGATATAATCTGTATGGATGAACCAACAACTGATCTTGATCCACTTGGGAAGCTTGGTATTTTTAATATAGCAGAAGAATTACATGAACAGAGTGACCTAACATTGATAATTATTGAACATGAAACAGAAGAAGCATTAAATGGTGACAGACTTTTAATAATGGATGAAGGTGAAATTCTCCGGGATGGAAAACCAGAAGATGTTTTAAAAGAAGTTGGTTTTATAGATAAAATAGGAATAATGTCACTTCAGATCCCAAAATATTTTTCTAAAATTTCTGATCTTCCACAAAAAGATCTTCCCCTTACTCCGGAAGAAGGACTGGAGTTTTTTGATAGGCTTGGTTTTGAAATAAATGATGATAAATATCAAGAAATACTGGATAAAGAAAAAAAGAGAAGTGAAGAATATGGTGAGAAGATAATAGAAGTAAAAAATCTTCACCACACATATTCTGATGGAACAGAAGCATTAAAAGGTATTGATCTTGATATTAGAGATGGAGAATTTATTGCTGTTTTAGGACATAATGGAAGTGGGAAAACAACTCTTGTAAAACACTTCAATGCTCTTCTTGAACCGACAGAAGGAAGTGTGAAAATTAGTGGTAAAGAGACTGTTGATTCAAGTATTTTTGAAATAGGGAAAAAAATTGCCTATGCATTTCAAAATCCAGATCATCAGATATTTGCTGATACAGTTTATGAAGAAGTTGCTTTTAGCCCTAAAATACGAGGTGTATCTGAAGAAGAAATCGACTTGAGAGTTAAAGAAGCACTAGAATCGGTGGATATGCTGGGATATGAAGAAGAAGACCCATTTTCTCTAACTAAAGGAGAAAGACAGAGAATAGCGGTTGCTTCTATTTTATCGGCAAGACCAAAAGTTATAATACTGGATGAACCAACAACTGGCCTTGATTACAGTGAACAGAAGCAGATGATGGAGCTTATTAAAAAATTAAATGAACAGGGTCATACTATTGTAATGATAACACATACCATGTGGGTTGTTTCTGAGTATGCACATCGGGTTGCAGTTATAAATGAAGGTGAATTGAGTATGTGTGGCAGCATAAGAGAGATATTTCAGAGAGAAGAAGAGCTTATGAAATCATATCTTAAAACACCTCATATAGTGAGTATGAGTAATAAACTGGGGAAAACATTTTTATCAGTTGAAGAAATGATCAGCTGTACAGAAGGGGGAAGATAATATGGATATGTTCTTATATATGGATAAGGATACTTTTGTACATAATCTTGACCCCAGAACAAAAATATTTGTGATGTTTGGGACATTTACAGTTGCATTACTTTTCAATTCTCTTCCTGTGCTTTTAGCCCTGGCAGCTTTAGTGCTTTTTTATGGATATTCAGGTGGAGTGCTTTCTAATCTAAAAAGAATTAGAGTTATCTTATTTATGATTGCACTTATGTCTATTTTAATCTGGTCAGTTGTGGGAGGTGGTGAAACAAAATTACTCGGGCCAATTACTTTAGAAGGATTTATTTATGGGTTGACTGTTGCAGTTAAATTTAATGTAATGATAATAGCAGGAATGATATTTTTGAGCTCTACAACTATTGAGGGTATTTCACTTGGTCTGGTAAAATTAAAAATTCCATATAGAGGAGCATTTGCTTTTTCTACGGCAATTAGGCTTGTGCCGATGATTGTTGGAACTAGCTATACTATTACTCAGGCACAGCGTTCGCGCGGGCTTGACCTTGATTCAGGATCTATTTTTGAAAAAATAAAAAAATATGTACCACTTATTATTCCCACCTTTGTTTCTGTTATAAGAGGGACAAATATCTTTTCTATGGCATTAGAATCTAAAGGATTTGGTTATGATTCCGAAAGAAGCAACTATCTGCAGTTAAGTTATAAAAAAAGCGATTATATATTTATGATAATAACATTTATTTTAGTAGCAGTATCAGTTTATGTTAAACTTGCATTTAATTTTTAAATTATATTTTTAGACAAAACAGGGAGTGAGTTATTTGGAAAAAGCAGTTATAGGTGGAACAGGAGTATATGATTTAAGTGATAAAAAGGAGAGTAAAACTGTAAAAACGGAATATGGAGATGCAGAAGTAGATATTATTGAATTTGGCGGTGAAAAAATAGTATTTCTGGCCAGACATGGAAGAGACCACTCTAAACCACCACATCAGATAAATTATAAGGCTAATATGAAGGCCCTGCAGAAACTTGGTGTACGCTATGTTTATGCAACTGCAGCAGTAGGTTCCTGTAATGAAAAGTATGGGCCGGGAGATATAGTAGTGGTTAATGATTTTCTGGATTTTACTAAAAGACGGCAGCTTACCTTTTTTGAAGGAGAAGATATGCCTGTAAAACATTTTGATATGAGTGATCCTTACTGCAGCAATCTCAGAAGTAAATTTTATGACAAAGCAGAAGAGAAAGGGCTGCAAATTGCAGGAAGTGGTGTCTATGTTTGTACAGAAGGACCGCGATTTGAAACAGCTGCCGAAATAAGAATGTTCCAGCAGCTGGGTGGAGATGTTGTTGGAATGACAGGGGTTCCAGAGGTTGTGCTGGCTAAAGAATTGGGGATCTGTTATTCTTCAGCTGCAATAATAACTAACTGGTGTACAGGGATGAAGTCGGAAGTTTCAGGCCATGAAATAAAAAGTTCACTGGCAGGTAATAAAGAAAAAATTACAGAAGTAATTCTAAATATTTTTGAAGATGGACTTGATCAGGAACACTGCAGATGTACTGAAGCTGCTATTAATGTTTAAATTTCTGAGTATAAATTAATATGATTATTTTATGACCACTTAAAAAACTCAGAATTTATTAAATCAAAGAAACTATTTTACAAGGGGGAGTTTTTAATGAAGGAAGTATTTAGTATGTGGAAATCAACCAAGATGGTTGTACTTGTTGCACTCTGTGCCGGATTATATGCGGCTCTATTAATTCCATTTAAATCTATAGTATTAATTCCAGGTATTACAGAAGTCAGACCTGCAAGTGCATTACCTGTTGTGATGGGATTATTGTTTGGACCGGCCGGAGCCTGGGGATCAGCTATTGGAAACTTAATAGGAGATTTTTTTGGATCACTTGGTATAGGAAGTATATTTGGCTTTGTTGGTAACTTTATGTTTGCATATATACCTTATAAAGTATGGACTAATATGGGCCTTGTAAATAAAAATGATAAAGAACCTGATCTCAAATCTGGAAGAAAAATATGGGCATTTATAGTTGCAGCTCTTGGAGGCGCTTTAGGCTGTGCTTTAATTATTGGCTGGGGACTTGAATTACTCGGCATGGTACCTTTTGCTGCCCTGGGTGCAATTATTTCTCTCAATAATTCTATTCCTTCTATAGTACTCGGAATACCACTGCTTATTGTACTTTATCCCAGAATTAAAAAATGGGATTTAATGTGGACAGACATACTTCATCCAGAAGATATGCCTAAAACCGGGGCAACAGCAAGAATGGGATCTATTATTATGTATATAGGAGTTATGTTTGGTCTTCTGGGAGGTCTGGCAGTTGCTGCAGGTGCAGCGGGACAGGAATTATTTAGCTTTGCCGGTCAGGCAGGAGAAGGAACCAGTGTTATATTAGTGGCAGGTATTGGAGTTGCTGCAACATTTATTGGTAGTTTTATGCAGTAAACTTAGAAATTTAAGAAAGATGGATAATCTGTTTTTAGATAGGGAAAGAGGTTAAAAGATGAAGAAAAAGGACTTAGATTTTCAGACAATGACTATACATGGAGGGGCAGAAGGGAAAAATGCCAATAATGCTTTAAATCCTCCAATTTATCAGACAAGCACATTTGTTTTCGATGATTTAGAACATGTCGAAAAAGTAATGTCATTTGAAAGTGATGACTATGTTTATACAAGGGGAAATAACCCGACTCTGAGGCTGTTCGAAAATAGAATGACAGAACTGGAAAAAGGAAAAGGAGCGGTGGCCTTTTCTTCTGGAATGGCAGCAATAAGTTCTGTATTGTTTTCTTTAACAAAACCGGGAGATAATGTAATAGTAAATAAAACACTTTATGGATCCAGTTATAATGTAGCTACAAAACTTCTGCCTGAATATAGTGTAGATTACAAAATTGCTGATTTGAGCAGGACAGACGAGCTTTATGATTTAATAGATGAAGATACAAAGGTGATATATTTTGAAACACCTTCCAACCCCAATTTGATGATTATAGATATAGAAAAAGTGGTAGAAATAGCACAGGAAAAGGGTGTTAAAGTAGTTGTTGATAATACTTTTGCCACACCGTATTTTCAGCGACCACTTACTATGGGAGTAGATGTGGTTGTACATAGTGCTACAAAATATATCTGTGGCCATGGGGATTCACTTGGTGGAGTTGCTGTTTCTGAAGATGTAGATTATATTCAGCGGTTAAAATTTGACTATATGTGTGAATTTGGAGGTGTCTTGAGTCCCAGCAATGCCTGGTTAATGCTTCGGGGATTAAAAACTCTTGCTTTAAGGATGAGGGAACACGAAAAAAACGCTCAGAAAACTGCAGAATTTCTGGTTGGACATAATAAGGTCAAAGAGGTTTTTTATCCGGGACTTAAAGATTTTGAAGGACATGAAACAGCACAAAAACAGATGGATGGTTTTGGAGCAATGATCAGTTTTGAAATAGACGGCAGTTTTGAAGATGCCAAAAAATTTATTAATTCTGTAAAACTGGCTCAGCTGGCAGTATCTCTTGGCGACTGTGAAACATTAATAGAGCTTCCAGCGGCTATGACCCACCGCGGTTATCCTGAAGAAAAGCTGGCCCAGTTTGGACTGACAAAAAGTATGATCAGAATTTCAATTGGACTGGAACATTATCAGGATATAATTGATGATCTTGATAATGCACTTTCACAAATATAATTAAAATAATTCCAATCCAGAGGCATAATGCCTGCTCTTTGGGTTGGAATTATTATTTTCTCACTAACAATAAAATTTCAATATTAATGACTGTATTACACGAGGAGGGAAAAAATGGAGAGAGCAGATAAAGGACTTGCATTTATGCTCCGCTATGAAAATGTAGCCTGGTATGAAGATGGTAAGGTAAAAATACTTGATAGAAGAATATATCCCAGAAAAGTTGAATACGCTGTGTGTAAAAATCATACAGAGGTGGCCCAGGCGATAACAGATATGGTAACTCAGAGTGGAGGCCCCTACCTTGCTGCAGCCATGGGGATGGCTCTTGCTGCATATGAAGTTAAAGATAAAACTAAAAAAGAGCAGATAGAATACTTAAAAAAAGCAGCATATACTCTTTCTCATGCACGTCCAACTACTGTAAAGAGAATGGAGATCGTGGTAAATAGTGCTCTTTCTGTGGCAGAAAAAGCACTTAAAGCTGGCAGAAAAGCAGATCAGGCTATATTTGAGCATGCACTGGAAGAGGTTAATAATAAATATAAAAGAATAGATAAAATTGCTGATAATTTAGTTGATTTTTTTCCTGATAAAGGGACAATTATGACACAGTGTTTTGCAGAATCAATAGTTGGCCTTATGCTGAGAGAGGCAGAAAATAGAGGAAAAGATATTAAAGTAATCTGTCCGGAAACAAGACCATACTTTCAGGGAGCACGTTTAACAGCAAGTGTTGCCTGTGATCAGGGTTTTGATGTAACAGTTATAACAGATAATATGCCCGGCTATGTAATGAAGAAAGAAAATGTAGATTTGTTTACCTCTGCAGCAGATGCAATAACTATGGATGGGCATGTGGTAAATAAAATTGGAACTTTTCAGATTGCCATGGCTGCTCACTATTACGGTATTCCTTATTTTGTGACAGGAGCACCGGACAGGGATCATCCTGATATTGACAGTGTAGAAATAGAGCAGAGAGATGGAGATTTTGTACTGCAGGCTATGGGTGAAAGAACAGCAATGGAAGGTGTTAAAGGATATTATCCAGCTTTTGATATTACACCACCTAAATTTGTAAGTGGAGTTGTTACAGAGAAGGGAATTTATTCTCCCTATGATCTAAACAAATATTATAAATGATGTAATATTATGAGCAGTTAAGGTAATATAACTTTTATTATAATATTTTGGTTTTCCCACAAAAAGGTTATCTGCATTCCTAACTCATTAAGTTTGCACCACAGGCACTACGTATTTAAATAATTCA
>JBNJGL010000077.1:0-7597 GCA_051747745.1 Bacillota bacterium
GATGAGATTTTGCAGAAAAATTCTTCAATATTTAAATAAAATCATCTGAGCGGCTGAGTTCTTAAATTTTAAAGGACTTAAGCCGCTTGATTTTTTCTGCTTTTTTTGTGGTATAATTAGAATACAGCTGATCATATTTAGGAAAGGCAGGTGGATAATTTGAATAGAGAAAATTATTTTATTATAGAAGGAAAATATAATAAGGCAAAAGTTTTTTCACAGAATAGAGATGAGAAGGCTGCAGGGCAGATTGAAGATATATGCAGTAATGCTGCCTACAGGAATTCTAAAATAAGAATTATGCCTGATTATCATCCGGGGCTGGGCAGTGTTATCGGATTTACCGCCACTCTGGAGAATAGAATAATTCCCAATACAGTAGGGGTTGATATAAACTGTGGTATGTATACTGCCAGACTCGGTAAAGTAGATATTGACTTCAGAAAGCTGGACAATTTTATTCGTTCCAGTATACCACATGGTTTTAAACACAATAAAAGTATAAGTCCTAAAGTGGAGCCAGAGATTGAAGCAGAGATAAGGAAAGTATCTGCTAAAATGGAACTTGATGCTGAAGACCAGTTAAAAGGAATTGGAAGCCTTGGTGGAGGTAATCACTTTATAGAAATAAATCAGGCCAAGTCAGGTGATAGGTATCTGGTAGTACACAGCGGATCGCGAAATTTTGGTCTTCAGGTATGCAATTATCATCAGCAGAAAGCGTATCAGTACTGCCAGTCCAGATATAATCAGATTGAAGATGTGGAGCTTCAGGAAGAATATGATCTCAACAAATCAAACTCATTTCTAGAAGGTGAAATGGCAGAAGAATACTATAGAGATATGAAGACAGCCCAGAAATATGCCGATTTAAATAGAAAAATTATTAATGATCGGATACTTGATTATCTGGGGATAACGGCAGAGGAAGAATTTCAGACCAGACATAACTATATCAATTTTGATGATGGTATTATCCGCAAAGGAGCTGTATCTGCTCATAAAGGGGAAAAAATACTGATTCCTCTGAATATGAGGGATGGAAGTATACTGGCGGAAGGTCTGGGAAATGAGGACTGGAATTATTCTGCACCACATGGAGCAGGTAGAGTTCTTTCCCGAACACAGGCTAAAAAGCAAATAGACTTTAGAGAATATAAAAAATCAATGCGGGATATTTTTACAACTTCTGTCAGCAAAAAAACTCTGGATGAATCACCTTTTGCCTATAAACCGGCAGAAGAGATAATATACTCAGTGTCAGATACAATCAAAATACTGGAGGTTTTAAAAACAGTATATAACTTTAAATCATCTTAATAATATGTGTACCGGGTACAAAAAGGCCTTTTCGTACCCGGTACAAATGTATTTTTTCACAAGCAAAGGAGGTTTTAGCTTGGAGCAAAAATTTTATAGAAATCAAATAGAAGAAGTTGTAAAGGCTTTTGAGACAGATTTAAGACAGGGACTTGACCAAAATACTCTCACAAAGATGAAAGAGAAATACGGGAAAAACAAGCTGAGAGAGGCAGCAGGTGTATCATTCTGGCAGATTCTATTAAATCAGATTAAAGATTTGATCATTATTATCCTGATCACTGCAGCAGTACTGGCTTTTTTAATTGGTGACAGCCTGGAAGGTTTTGCAATTCTGGCAGTTATAGTTTTCAATACAATTATAGGTTTTGCAACAGAATATAAGGCTCAAAAAGCTGTTGCTTCTTTAAAAAATGTGCTGAGCAAAAAAGCAGTGGTTATGCGCTCGGGCAGTAAAAAGGAAATCGAAGCTGAGGAACTGGTGCCGGGAGATATTATTTTCATCGAAGAAGGGGATAAGATACCGGCAGATGCCAGACTTTTTGAGTCCACACATTTAACAGTTAATGAAGCTTCACTTACTGGAGAATCGGAAAGTGTAAGCAAAGATCCTGAAGCACAGTTTGAAGAAGAAAAAACTCTGGCTGAAAGAATAAATATGGTCTATATGGGGACAACAGCAGCTCGCGGGAAGGGTAAAGCAGTAGTAACGGCTACGGCAGAGGATACCGAAATTGGTAAAATTGGAGCCATGTTAGATGAAACAAAAGAAGGAAAAACTCCACTGGAGAAAAGGCTTGATAAACTGGGTAAATCTCTGGTTATGATTACTATGGTGGTAATAGCTGTATTGACTGTACTGGGAATAATTATGGGGCGTCCGGTTTACGAAACAATAAAAACTGGGATTGCTCTTGCGATTGCGGCTGTGCCGGAGGGGCTGCCAATAATTGCTACAATAACTCTGGCCATTGGAATGAAAAAAATGGTTGCACACAATGCTCTGGTGCGGGAACTTTTAGCAGTTGAAACTCTGGGTTCGGTAACCACTATTTGTACAGATAAGACTGGAACAATTACTGAAAATCAGATGACTTTAAGCAAGATATTTTTAAATGATGAGGAAATAGAAATCAGCGGTACCGGCTATAAAACTGAAGGGGATTTTTATGCAGCAGGCAGCAAAATTGATCTAAATCAGGCAGAAGATCTCAAGCTGGTGCTGAAAGCTTCGATGCTCTGTACATCGGCAGAATTAATTAAAGAAGATGAACAGTATAAAGTGCTGGGAGAAGCAACTGAAGGGGCACTTTTGATTGCAGGAAGAAAAGCCGGATTTTCTAAAAAGAGCCTGCAGGAAGAAGGATATAAAAAACTTGATGAAATTCCTTTTAGTTCTGAAAATATGTATATGGCGGTTTCTTATTCCACACCTGACCATAAAAATCACCTGTATTTGAAGGGATCTCCTGAGGTAGTTTTAGAAATGTGTAATTCAATTTTAATTGATGGAGAAATAAAAGAATTAACTGAAGATAAAAAGGAAGAAATTAAGAATAAAAATAAAAAGCTGGGAGAAGAAGGATTAAGGATTCTGGGAGCTGCCTTTAATGAAGGAGAAAAGCTTGATTCTGAAGAAGCGCTTCATAAAAATATTGAAGCAGGTTTAACCTTCCTCGCCCTAACTGCGATCATTGATCCACCACGTGAATCGGTTAAAAAAGCAATTAAAGATACCAAAAAAGCAGGGATTAAAATTAAAATGCTCACCGGTGACCAGATGGATACAGCTGCAGCTATTGCACGCAAAGTTGGTATTGCAGGAAGTGATAATGTCGTCAGCGGTCAGCAGATTTCAGCAGCTTCTGATGATGAACTGAAAGATTTAATAAAAAACAATTCGGTTTTTTCGCGGGTCACACCAAAAAATAAACTGCAGATTATTGATGTATTAAATGAAGAAAAGGAAATCACAGCAATGACAGGTGATGGAGTTAATGATGCTCCTGCACTCAAAAAGGCAGATATAGGTGTTTCAATGGGTAAAAGAGGAACACAGGTTGCCCGAGAAGCATCAGATATGGTGCTGCTTGATGATGATTTTGCTACAATAGTTACAGCTGTTAGAGAAGGAAGGGTAATTTTTGATAATATTCAAAAGTTCATCTATTATCTTTTTTCAAATAATCTGAGCAAAATAATCTATATTTTCATAGGTATTATATTCAATCTTCCGCTGCCGTTAATTGCAATGCAGATTTTATGGATCAATGTTGTGATCGATGTTTTCCCGGCTTTATCACTGGCCTGGGAAGTTGAAGAAGATAATATAATGGAAAAGGAAGCAAAAACAGAAAGAAATATTATGGATAATACTTTTAAAAAGAAAGTTGCTCTGCACAGCTTTATTCTTGCTGCTGGCCCGATGCTTCTATATATCTGGGCTTTAAACAGCGGTTATAGTCTGGAATTGAGCAGGACCTTAAGTTTTTCTGTGCTGGCTTTTACTCAACTTTTTCATGTGTTTAATGCCCGCCGGCAATCAGGTATAGCCTTTGATAGGTCTGTATTAGAAAATAAATATCTCTGGCTGGCTGTTGGAATAGGTTTTATCTTTCAGCTGGCAGCAGTGTATTTACCACCACTGCAGGGGATTTTATCTACTGTATCAGTTGAAGCCTCACTCTGGCTGCCTGGAGCTGCTGCAGTTATTGCACCTATGATAATTATTCAGCTTCTAAACTGGAAGAGTGCTAACTAAGCTATTTGTAATATATTTCACTTATTTTCTTTGTACCGGGTACGAAACGCCCTTTTCGTACCCGGTACCATTTATATAATCGTCTATTTACGATTAACGATAATTGTGTTATAATACTCTTCAGGAGGGATAAATTATGCAAAATACTGAAGTGGAAATAAAGAAAAATGTTAAGGATAATTATACTCAGGTTATAAAAGAGGATACCGGCTGCGGCTGTGGTTCTTCCTGCTGTGGTAGTTCACAGGAAGAAGAGATTCAGGAAAAAGAACTGGCGGAGAAAATGGATTACACTGAGGAGGAGATCAATTCAATATTTGCAGAAGCAAATTATGGTCTTGGTTGTGGAAATCCGGGAGCAATTGCAGACCTAAAAAAAGGTGAGACAGTTCTTGATTTAGGTTGTGGAGCTGGATTTGATGTTTTTTTGGCTGCCAGAAAAGTTGGTGTAGAGGGGAAAGTAATAGGTATTGACATGACAGAGGCCATGATTGAGAAAGCAGAAGCAAATGCTGCTGAAAATAATATTGAAAATGTGGAATTTATTCTGGGTGAAATTGAAGATCTGCCTGTAGAAGACAGCAGTGTTGATGTTATTATTTCAAACTGTGTAATAAACCTTTCACCTGCCAAAGAAAAAGTATTTGCTGAAGCAAAAAGAGTTTTGAAAGATGGAGGAAGAATTGCCATTTCTGATATATTGAAAGCAGAAGAATTTCCAGAAGAAGTTAAAGCAAATCTGGATAATTACAGCAGCTGTGTGACAGGAAGTATTGAAAAAGAAAGTTTGATTTCTATCCTGGAAAATCTGGAATTTAAAAATATTGAAATAGAACGAAAAAATTACAGTGATGAAATTGTAGAAGACTGGATTCCCGGTATAAACATTAATAATTATATCTATTCTGCCTATATTAGAGCCGAAAAATATGTTGAACAGACTTGCTGTGATAGCTGTTGAAGTCGGCATGTAAATTTTGAAGATTTATTTCGTGGAATGTGAAATTTATTATTAAACAGTAATTTTGTTCATATTCTTTATAAAATATTGAATTTAGTGTATACTAATAATCGACTTTACATGAGAAAACTTTGCTCCTTTTAAAAGGCAGCTAAAATGTCAATGTAATATAAAACTCTGGAGTGAGTATTATGAGAGAAGATGTTAAGGGAGAAGATGTATTAATGGAAGTGGATAAAAATATAAATTTAGATAAACTGGCTGAACTGGGAAGAGGTTTAGGCCATCCTCACAGATTGAGAATAATTGCAATACTGGCAGAATTACCTTCAGATAATCAGTGTATGGTCAGCAGTATAGTTGATCAGCTTCCAATTGCTCAGTCTACTGTTTCTCAGCATCTTAAAATTTTAAAAGAGACCGGCTGGATAGAGGGAAGAATTGACGGACCCAGGGTCTGTTATTGTATTAATGAAGATGTATTTTCTGAATATAAATCAGAATTGAATCATCTTTTTGGTAAATAAAAATTAGTCTTAATTTAAAAATAAGAATATAAATTGTTTTAAAATATAATTATCTTAAGGGTGAAATTATGGATGGAAATAAACGATCTAATATCAAAAAAGGTTTAAAAGTTAAAGTTGTGCAGAAAAAAGATCAGAGAAGTGGTCGGCTGACAGAAGGTGTGGTTAAAAGGATTCTTACCAATTCTGCGACACATCCACATGGAATTAAGGTTATGCTGGAAAGTGGAAAAGTAGGCAGGGTAAAAGAAATAGAATAATATATTGTAATTTATTTCACTTGTACCGGGTACGAAAAGGGCGTTTCGTACCCGGTACACATAAAAAAATAGGCAAAAATAAAGCAAGGTTCTGACGAATCTTCTTCGATTTCCTGTCTGCAGTTTGTTTTTTTACTCTCCTTATTCTTTCTTTTTGTTTTTGATTTAGTCCTCCATTACTGTTCTTAATTTCCGCAAAGATAATCGATAAAGAAGCTATCCCTTATTAATTTCTTTTTGGTCACCTTAAACAGTAACTTCTTTGGAATGATGCTTAATGCTAAATCTCCAACAAAATTACTTAAATAAGAATTTTAAAATACTACTTTCAGACATTCAATCTTAGGACTTCCTCAGAACCTTGTATACATATTATAGGCCTATTATGCATTATTTGCAATGCCGAAAAAACGCCAAATTAAGTCAATAATCTTAATTATAAAAAATTAGCTCTCCAATACGCTTAAAATCTTTAAAATTCAGAAAATAAAAATTATTTTAACATTCGGGAAATAATATTTAAAAAACAGTATACTTTTCTTGTACTACAGCAGAAATTATTTTAAAATAAGAACAGGGTTTTAAACAAAAAATAATTTAACATATTAAAAAATGGAGGAGAGAAGATGCTTACACTTAAAATACCAAAATTTAAAGATCTGGAAGTTGACACAATAGTTTTTGATTTAAACGGCACTATTGCCTGTGATGGAGAACTTATCACAGGAGTTACAGTCGGGATTAATAGACTTGCGGATGATTTTAAAATTTATGTGCTGACAGCCGATACCTTTGGTACTGCAGAAACACTGCTGGCAGATTTAAATGCTGAACTGGAAGTTATAGACTCCGACAGTGGAAGTGAATACAAATATAATTTTGTAAAAAAGCTGGGCAGCAGCCGGGTTATTGCTGTTGGAAATGGAAACAATGATGCAAAAATGCTGAAAGAATCAGAGCTGGGTATAGCTGTTATAGGTTCAGAAGGAGCGGCATTTAATGCCCTGCAGAATGCAGATCTGGTTACAAAAGATATTATTGATGTGCTGGATATCATCTCAAAACCACGCCGACTTAAAGCATCACTGCGCAGATAAATAATGATGTTAGAGGTTAAAGATTGCTGTATTTCTCATTATATTGTTTAAGTAAGGGTAAATCATTTTCTTTTCCAGTCTGCTGAAAAGCTGCAGATCGGTTAAAAATTCTAAAATCTGGCCGAAGAAGAGGATATTAATTTTTCTGCAGACTATAATTGACATATGTTCATTAATATATTATAATATATATCGTAAATATTGAATATAATATATTAAGTGGAGTGATAATAGTGGAAAAACATGATATTTTAATTCTGGGTGGAGGCCCTGCTGCAATAACCATGGTAAAAAATATGAAGGGGAAAAGGGACACAGCTGTTATTCGTCCTGAAGATCATTCGATGATCTACTGTGCTATGCCGTATGTTATTGAAGGCCTGCTTCCATATGAAAAAACTTTAAAAACAGATGATCTGGTTACAGATACAGGTGCTGAACTGATTAGAGATACAGCAGAGGCGGTTGATTTTGAAAAAAAGATAGTTAAAACAGCCGATGGATCAGAATATGGATATAATGAGCTGGTAATTGCAACTGGCGCAAATCCAATTCTCCCTCCAATCAGTGGTGCAGATCTAAAGCAGGTTACTACATTTAAAACAGAAGAAGATCTGGAGATGATACTGGAGCTGGTTGATTCCGGAATTGATAGTGCTGCAGTTGTGGGA
>JBNJGL010000078.1:0-7383 GCA_051747745.1 Bacillota bacterium
CTACCAGATTTTCTATTACAGGCATCGGCAGACGGGGGATTTTACGAAGAACTCTGTAGCCTCTTGGTGAAACTGATTGATCAAGAGCATTTACACTACCACTGTATCCAAGTGCCTTGCTAATAGTATTTAAAGTGAGTATTTCATCTGAAGACCAGTCAGTAAGTTCTTCCAGTAGATTCTCCGGTTGAGGCTGTTCTTCGTCTTCTTTGCTATCTGCAATATAATCTCTAATCAATAGAATACCCTCTTCTTTAACATTTGTTACAAGCTCTTCCAGCTGCATCTTTATCAATCTGCCTTCTGTTCCCAGTTCAGATATATATTTTTCAATCTCACGCTGAATCTTTAAAACCATCTCTGTTCTCTGAATTACTGTTACAACGTCAGAAATTGTAACAAGATCTTCAAATTCTAAAGCACTCAAATTTGTTAAAGCCTGATCAAAAACTGATCGATATTTTTCCAGCGTCTGAACTGCCTGGTTGGCTTTGGTTAATATCACTCTTATATCTTCCAAAATGTGCTTATAATCTGCTTTATAAATCGTTATTATAGACCTTCTTTCCGAAATAGCTATTACAAGTTCTCCAGTCTGCCTGGCAACCCTTTCTGCAGTTTTGTGCCTGGTGCCTGTCTCAGTAGATGGTATAGTTGGATCAGGAATTAGCTGAGCATTTGCTACCAGTATTTTTTCAGCATCACGGTCAAGTACAATAGCTCCATCCATTTTGGCAAGTTCATATAATTTTGCCGGTGTAAGAGAAGTATCGATTTCAAATCCATCATTAACCAGAGAAAGTATTTCTTCACTATCTCCAACTATTAGCAGTGCTCCTGTCTGTGCACGCAGTATATTTTCTAGCCCTTCTCTAAAATCTGTACCTGGAGCAAGTATTTTTAATATGTCCAGCAGTTTTTCGTCATACTGTTCCATCTCTTCACCTCACCACAAATTTTATTTATTAAATATTATTTTTGTAAACTCATTTATATTCTTTACTCCATCAATTACTACTTCTGGATCAAACTCAATTTTATTAAGACTGGCTTCAGGTATAACAATATGTTTGAAACCAATTTTTTTCAACTCATTGATTCTCTTTTCTATCTGACCCACTGCTCTTATTTCACCGGCCAGTCCTATTTCTCCAACAACAGCTAATTTGTTATTTAAAGAAATATCTCTATAACTGGAAATTACAGCTGCAGCAATACCAAGATCAAGTCCCGGTTCTTCAACAGATAAACCTCCGGTAATATTAACATTAACATCCTGATCTCTAAAATTTACTCCAAGCCGTTTTTCCAATACAGCCAGAAGCAGTGATACTCTTTTGTAATTCACACCTGTAGTCAGTCTCTGGGGAGAAGAAAATGCAGCATCAGTAACCAGTGACTGTACTTCAACAAGAAGGGTTCTACTTCCCTCCAGAACCGGTACGATCACTGATCCAGAAACCCCTTCAAGTCTTTCATTAATAAAAAAACTGGATGGATTTTTAACTTCCTCTATTCCCGAAGAAGTCATCTCAAAAACACCAATTTCATTGGTGGATCCAAAACGATTTTTTTTAGCCCTCAGCATCCTGTACATATGGTAATTGTCCCCTTCAAACTGAAGCACTGTATCTACCAAATGTTCCAGTACTCTTGGGCCTGCCAGTTCTCCTTCTTTTGTCACATGTCCGATTAAAACAATAGGTATCCCGGTTGTTTTTGCCATTTTTAAAAGCCTGGATGTTATTTCTTTAATCTGTGCAATATTTCCCGGTGCAGAATCTTTTTGTGGTATATGTACTGTCTGAATAGAATCTACAACGATAAAACTGTAATCCTGATTTTCAGACAAATGATCTTCAAATAAAGTATAATCAGTTTCCGAAAAAATATTTAAATTGTCATTAAGACAGTTAAGCCTTTCTGCTCTCATTTTTAACTGCTGGGCAGATTCTTCTCCAGAAAAATAAAGGGTTTTTCCATATTTTTCACTAAAAAGAGAAGCCACCTGAAGTATTAGTGTTGATTTACCAATACCAGGGGCTCCACCAAGTAAAACCAGAGAACCAGATACAATTCCCCCTCCTAATACTCTATCCAGTTCTTCAGTTCCAGTAGTAAGGCGCTGTTTCTCTACTGTAGCGATTTTAGTTATAGGAAGAGGGTTTTTCTTTTCTCTGGTTCCGGTTTGAGTTCTCTTTTTCTTTTTTGAATCTTCTATTTTTTCCACAAAAGTATTCCAGTTCCCACAGCTGGAACATCTCCCCATCCAGTTAACTGATTTATATCCACATTCTTTACAAACATAATACCTTTTTTCTTTAGCCATATATCTATACTCCTGAATACATTATTTTATCTTCAAATACCTTCTGTTTTCATACAATTATATCATTTTTTACATCTTTTTACAAGCTATCAACAGCTGGATCTTCTTCCTAGTTACTTTAAAAATCCAGATGTCAAAAACTATCCAGTCAGTGTAAAGATATAGGCTAATTAACTATTATTATTTTTTTGCAAATTTAAGTTCATTTCCATCATAATCTATTTCTATTTTACTTCCTTCTTCAATTTCTTTATCAAGTATTTTTATTGATAGTGGATTTTCAATCTGTTTTTGTATTGTTCTGCGTAAAGGACGAGCACCAAATTCAGCATCATATCCATCATCAACCAGCTTCATCTTGGCTTCATCTGTTACTTCAATTTCTATAGATTTTTCCTCCAGACGTTCTCTCAAATCATCAAGCATCAAATCAACAATTTCTTTAATATGATCTTTACTGAGAGAGTGAAATACAATTGTTTCATCCAGTCTGTTCAGAAATTCAGGCCTAAAAGTTTTTCTCAGATGTGACATAACATTATCCTTCATAGAATCATAATCAGCTTTTTCATCAAATTCTGCCTTAAAACCTAACTGTGATTGTTTTTCAATGAAATCTGCTCCAACATTTGAAGTCATTATTACAATAGTATTTTTGAAATCTACCTTTCTTCCGTGTGTATCTGTTAAAAGTCCATCCTCAAGAATCTGAAGCAGTACATTAAATACATCTGGATGCGCTTTTTCTATTTCATCAAACAAAATTACAGAATATGGCCTTCTTCGTACCGGCTCTGTTAGTTGTCCACCTTCATCATGGCCCACATATCCGGGAGGAGAACCAACCAACCTTGAGACAGAATGCTTTTCCATATATTCGGACATATCTACTCTTATCATTGCATCCTCATCATTAAACATGGTTTCAGCAAGTGTTCTTGCAAGTTCTGTTTTACCTACACCTGTAGGCCCTAAAAATATAAATGAACCGATCGGTCTTTTAGGATCTTTCAGACCTGCTCTTGCCCGTCTTACAGCTTCGGATACAGCTTTAATTGCTTCATCCTGTCCAATTACTCGTTTATGAAGTTCATCTTCCAGTCTCAGCAGACGGGATGTTTCTTCTTCTTCCAGTTTAGTAACCGGTATACCTGTCCAGCTAGATACTATTTCTGCTATATCATCAGTGGTTACAACTGACTCGGTCATTCCTTTTTTCTGTTCCCAGCTGTCTTTTAGTTCTTCCATTTCTTTTTTAAGTTCTTTTTCTTTATCCCTCATTCTGGCTGCTTTTTCGAATTCCTGATTTTTTACAGCTGCCTCTTTTTCTTTTTCTGCTTCTTCTATCTTCTGATTAAGTTTTTTGAATTCATCAGGTCTGGTATTAGTACTCAACCTTACCTTAGATGCAGCCTCATCAATTAAATCTATAGCTTTATCAGGCAGAAAACGATCTGAAATATATCTATGAGAAAGCAGAACCGCAGATTCTATAGCTTCATCACTAATCTTTACTTTGTGGTGTGCTTCATATGGATCTCTCAATCCCTTAAGAATATCTATTGCCTGTTCTGTAGTATTTTCTTCTATTAAAATTGACTGAAAACGCCTTTCTAAAGCTGCATCTTTTTCTATATATTTTCTGTATTCATCGAGTGTAGTTGCACCAACTGCCTGAAGTTCACCGCGGGCAAGTGCAGGCTTCAAAATATTTGCTGCATCTATTGCTCCTTCTGCTGCACCTGCTCCAACAAGTGTATGCATCTCATCAATAAATAATATAATATCTCCACTATTTATTATCTCATTCATAACAGCTTTCAATCTCTGCTCAAACTCACCTCTATATTTGGAACCAGCAACAAGAGCACTTAAATCCAGAGAAACTACCCTTTTATTGAGAAGAAGTTCTGGTACATTTTCACTGACTATCATCTGTGCCAGCCCTTCTACTATCGCTGTTTTCCCTACTCCTGGTTCACCTATTAAAACAGGGTTATTTTTTGTTCTTCTGCTCAGCACCTGAATAACTCTGTGAATTTCTTTATCTCTCCCTATAACAGGATCCAGTTTATTTTCTCTTGCCATTTCAGTTAAATCCCGGCTGTACTCGTCCAGATTGCTTGTTTTACTTTTAGATGATTTAGATTTTTTCTTGAGGCTATCTTTCCCCCCCAGTAAATCGATTACTTCTTCTTTTATATTCTCCAGATCACTGTTTAATTCCATCAATATTCTTACTGCAACACCTTCTCCTTCGCGAATCAATCCCAGCAAAAGATGTTCTGTACCAATATAATTGTGGCCCATTTTTCTTGCCTCATCCATGGCCAGGTTTAATACTTTTTTACTTCTTGGTGTTAGACCAATAGATCCTTTAACTTCATTTTGTCCTTCACCTATCATTTCAATTATCTTTGTTTTAATATTTTCTACACTAATATTATTATCTATTAAGGCACGAGCTGCTATTCCCTGACCCTCTTTTATAAGGCCAAACAAAATATGCTCTGTACCTACATAACTGTGTTTTAAATTTAAGGCTTCTTTTTCGGCCAGACTTAGCACTTTTCTAGCTCTTTCAGTAAATTTTGCAAACATTTTTTCACTCTCCTTAAGTCAATTTATTTCTAATCACTCTTGCTCTGGTAATTTTCAAATCTTCTTGATCAATGTATTTATCACTAATTTGCAGATGAGCTGGCCTTATATTTATCAACAGGTTACTAAAAAAATCCTTATCTATATTTTCGTTTTTTATCAACCCTGTATCCAGCCCAAACTTAACTTTTGAAATTAGTTTTAAGGCTTCTTCCTCTTCAATTTGGTGAGAATATTTTAAAACTCCAAGTGACCTCTGTACACTATCTTTAATTTTATCATATTTATTCTTAATTAAAAGACGTCTGCTTTTTCGTTCTTCATAAATAATATAACTTAATACATTTAATAAGTTTTCTATTATTTCAATTTCAGAATGCCCTAATGTTATTTGATTGGAAATTTGATAAAGATCACCATTAGAGCTGCTTCCCTCACCATAAACACCTCTGACTGTCAGCCCAAACTTCCCTACTACACCCAAAAAATTCTGCAGCTTTCCATTCAGAGTTAAAGCAGGAAGATGACACATTACTGAAGCTCTCAATCCTGTACCAACATTTGTGGGACAGGAAGTCAAATAACCCCATCTTTCGGAAAAAGCATAATCAGCATCTTCTTCTATATTATTATCCAGCAAATCTATTTCATTCCACAGTTCACTTAGATTTAAACCAGGAGATATAATCTGTATTCTTAGATGATCCTCTTCATTTATCATTATACTTACATTATCATTTAATACCAGTGCACTTTTGTCATTTTTTCTGGCGTGTTCAGCACTAATAAAATTATTTTCAAATAATAGTTCTTTTTCTATAGAGTCAAGCTGATCCATCAATAAAAATCTGTAATTATCAGAAGAAAAAAGCTCTATATCATTTTTAATATAATTAATAATTTCATTTTTAGTATTTTTGTCAGCTTTATTCGGAAAAAGATAATCCGAAAAATTTCTGGCAAGTCTAATTCTGCTGCTTACGGCGACATCTTTCTCCGGTCCTTCTCCATCTACCGGATTTCTGAATTTAATAGGTTTGTTCATTTTTAATCTTCCTCCATGCTGTTTTTTATTACATGGATTTTATCTCTGATTTTAGCTGCTTCTTCAAAATTCTCTTCCTGTACAGCTTCTTCCATCATTTGTTTCAATTTTTTAATATCCTGTTTGTATTTAAGTTTGCTTCCTATTTTTTTCGGAATTTTTCCAGAATGATAGGTGCTGCCATGAATCCTTTTCATTAGTGGTTCCAATCTATCAGAAAAAACATTAAAACACTCCGGACAACCAAAAAGTCCTTTTTTAGTAAATTCTTCATAGCTAGAACCACATCTGCTGCATTTTTTAACATCACTGTTTATATTTTCGTCTGCAAAGCTTTTCTTGTTTTCCTGCAGATTAGAATTTAAAATTCCTGATAAAAAGTTTTGAAAGCTCAAATTATTATCTGCAGCAAAATTAATATGCCCTGTTTCCTCTGCACATTTTTCACACAAATGCAGTTCTTTCTTCTGTCCATTTATAATTCTTGTTAAATGAACAGTTGCTTCATTTTTTTTACATCTATCACAGAGCATTTTCACTCCTCCTCTACCTTAAAAATAACTTCAAGCATATTTTTTAATAGTCGCGATCTTAAATAATCTCTTTCCGGCAGACTTATTCCAATTACATTTCTATGAACTGCCATCTCCATTAAAAAATATTCTCGTTTTGAAATAAAATCATTTTCATAAAGTCTGTTGATTATTCCTTCAGCATCTTTCTGACTTATCGGGCCGTTTAGGTTTGATATTATCTGCTGTATGACCTCTTTACTGGAATTTAATTTTACTCTGATAATTCTTATAAATCCCCCACCACCACGCTGACTTTCCACAACATAACCTTTTTCCACTGTAAATCGTGTATCTAAAACATAATTAATCTGCGAAGGAGCACAATCAAAGTTCTCAGCAAGCTGATTTCTTTTTATTTTAACTCGTCCTTTATATTTATTTAACTGCTGCCGCAAATAGTTTTCTATCTGGTCTGATAAACTTGCCACAATAATCGCCTCCTGTCTTTGACTATTCTTGACCTTTTATTATATAATACAATATTTACGAAAAAATGCAAGTCTTTTTCTCTATTTTATCGAAAAAACCCAGCAAAACTTTAATTTGTTCTGCTGGGTATGAGTATAATTATTCTGTTTTAGTAAAATTTTATCTTAACAACTTAATTTCTAATGTCTATTTATTCTTCTGACCAGTTTTGAGCTCTTTCAACAGCTCGCTTCCAGTCTGAATAAAGTTTTTCTTTCTTTTCTTCTGCCATACCTGGCACAAACAGTTCATCTCTATCCCACTTGGCTACAAGTTCATCTAAATTATCCCAGTAACCAACTGCAAGTCCTGCCAGATAGGCTGCACCTAAAGCAGTAGTTTCATTTACAACCGGTCTTTCTACC
>JBNJGL010000079.1:0-7285 GCA_051747745.1 Bacillota bacterium
AAAGAAAAACCGCCCAGGTCATGGCGGTGTCTAAGAGATTATAGACAACAACCAACCTTGTCTCGAAGATGGCTGTTTTGCTTTTCAGGCAGGTCTCCTGACTTACAGTTTCACTGTCTTTACCTTCCCCAGTATACTGAGTGGTTTATTAAGACAGCCAGCTGATTACAGTGGCGGACCCGTTCAGGAATTTCACCTGATTCCCTATTATCTTCTTTAAAAGAAGCACCTAAAAAGAAAACATATTTCCTTTACTAATTTTATTCGTTATTAAATCCAATATTCCTGCATAAAAAAATAATAAAATAAAAAAGAAGGAATTTACATATATTTACATAAATATAATATATAGGAATAAAGGAGTGTTGATATGGCTCTACATAATAAAATCGGCAGATTAGGTGAAGATATTGCAGTTAAATATTTAATAAAAAACAATTTTAAAATTGTTGCAAAAAATTATAAAAATAAATTTGGAGAAATCGATATTATAGCTTCATTAGACAATACTATCAGATTTATTGAAGTTAAGACAAGAAGTTCAAACTACAAGTCTTCTGTTGAACAAATTCTGCATTACAAACAGGTTAAAAGATTAAAAAACTCTGCGCTCTATTTTATAAGTAATTATCAGGATAATCAGAGTTTTTCTTTTGATCTCATATTTATAAAAATAAACATTAAAAACAAAAAAATAACTCACTTTGAGCATTTTAAAGATATAATCTATGAGGAGATGATATAAATGTATGCTGACCTTTATTCAGCAGTTATCAGCGGCATTAAAGCAGAAATTGTTCGAGTAGAAATAGATATTTCCAGCGGACTGCCCGGATTCAGCATGGTGGGACTGGCTGGTAAAACAGTTCGAGAATCAGCAAAAAGAGTACGTTCAGCAGTAATTAATTCTGGTTTTCGCTGGCCTATGAAAAAAATAACAGTAAATCTGGCTCCTGGTGATGTAAAAAAATATGGATCTCATTTTGACCTTGCTATAGCAGTCTGTCTTCTTGTCTGTTCCAAGCAGATAAATATTTCAAACATATATCAATATCTGTTTGCTGGAGAACTAACTTTAAATGGTGATATTAATCGAGTAAAAGGAATACTGCCGATGCTCTTAGAGGCAGAAAATAACAATATTAATAAAGCTGTAATACCTGTTGAAAATACTGCAGAATGTAATTTAATTCAGAATACTGAAATAAATTTTATAAATAAACTGAATGAAATTAAAAATCTAAACCATATTGAAAGCCAAAATATTAAGATGAAAGATGAATTCAGTGAATCATCAGAAAATATGATTCCTGATATAAAAAATATTAGAGGTCAGAAAACTGCCAAAAAAGCTGTAATGATCGCAGCAGCAGGTAGACACAATCTGCTTTTAGTAGGTCCACCTGGCTGTGGTAAAACAATGCTGGCTCATTCAATAGTAAAACTCTTGCCACCACTTACTACATCAGAACTTATAGAAGTTGCTTCAATTTACAGCATTAAAGATAAATTAAATAAATTGGATATAAATAACAGATATCGTCCATTTGTTGCTCCCCATCATTCTATAACATCAGCTGGATTAATAGGTGGTGGGAAAATACCTGTACCCGGAGAAATATCTCTTGCCCATAAGGGGGTATTGTTTTTAGATGAACTGCCGGAGTTCAAAAATAAAGTATTAGCAAATCTGCGTGAACCGCTTGAAAATAAAAAAATTAAAATAGTTCGCCAGCAGGCAAGCTATATTTTCCCGGCAGATTTTCAGCTCATTACATCGATGAACCCCTGTCCCTGTGGATATGCCGGTCTTGATAATAACAAATGCAGCTGTTCAGAAAGAGATATTGTAAGATATCAAAAAAAACTATCTGGTGCACTTAAAGATAGAATTGATCTTCAGGTAGAGATGCTGCCTCTAAATAGTAGTGAAATTTTGAAAAAACAATGTGAAGATCAGCTTGATTATAAGCAAAAAATAAAACAGGCTGTATCAGCTCAAAATAAACGCTATAGTAATTTTAATATTAATTTTAATAGTCAGCTGAATGTAGAAAATATAGAAAAATTCTGCACACTTAATAGTGGTGCAGAAAAAATATTAAAACAGGCTGTTGAAAATTTGCAGCTAAGTATGAGGGGTTATATAAGACTTTTAAGAGTGGCAAGAACTACTGCAGATTTAAATAAAAATAAAAATATTAGAGATGATGATATTCTGGAAGCAGTTAATCTGCGCTGGTATGCAGAAAAATCAGAAATGCTTCTTTAAAATTTTAATCATTGGATAACCCAGCAAAAATACTACAATAGCTTCACTAAATCCGATCTGAATAACATTTACCCAGTATGGAATTCCATAAAATTTATAAAGATAAAGACTGATTAGAAATGCATTAAAAACAACAGGACTTAAATAGGCTATAATACTATCTTTAAACCTATAAGTAACATATGCAGCAATTAAAGTAACTAAACTTCCTCCTACAACATCAATTAAACCGGCAGGACTAAATATATTTGCAATTAAAACTCCTATAAATACACCTGGAACTGCTTCTGGAAATATTATTGGTAGTACTGTAAGTGCCTCAGAAGCTCTAAATTGAAGTGGACCATAACTGAACGGATTAAGCAGATAAGTTACAGCCACATATAAGGCAGCAATAATTGCTGCTCGTGTTAATTTATTTGTCTTGAACTTAAATTCTATCATAAAATCACCTCAATAATCGATTATACCCTTTTAAATGATCTGCGGTGGATTGGAGTAGGGCCAAACTTTTTTAAAGCTTCTATATGTTCGGCAGTTCCATAACCTTTGTTTGTCTCAAAGCTGTACTTTGGATATTTTTTTCCCAGGGAGACAATAATTCTATCTCTTGTTACTTTTGCAATAATTGAAGCAGCAGAAATAGCATTTACCTTACTGTCTCCATCAATAATAGTTTTCTGGTCTTTATTAAGTTCTGGAACAGCAGCATTACCATCAACTAAAACATAATCAGGTTCTATATCTAAATCATCAACAGCTCTTTTCATTGCTAAAAATGTAGCATTTCTAATATTTAATTTATCTATCTCAGTATTATCTGCTTTTCCAATCCCAACAGATGCTTTTTCTTTAATTTCTTTAAAAAATCTATTTCTCTGCTCTTCAGAGAGTTTTTTAGAATCATCCAGTCCATAGATCGGTTTATCTGGGTCCAGTATTACTGCAGAGGCAACAACCGGACCAGCAAGTGGGCCTCTGCCGGCTTCATCTATACCTGCTATTAATTTATAACCTATATCTCTCAAGTTTTTCTCATACTTATTATTTTTATGCCATTTTTCTATAATTTCTCTTTTTTTCTGCAGTTTTTTTGCAAGCTGCTGTGAAATTTTAATAACACCTGCTCTGGAATCACCGGCAAGTTTCTGAATTAAATCTTCTGCTGGATCTTCAGTCTGCAGATACTGTTTAATTTCTTTAATTGTCATTTCATCAAAATCAGGATATCTATTATTCATTTTTAACATCTCCTGGTTTTTCCAGAGTAATACGTCCTAAATTACCTTTTCTAAAATCATTGATAAGAAGTTGTGAAGCGCGATTTCTATCTACTTTTCCACCAGTCATAATACAGCCTCTTTTTTTAGCTATTAGAGGTAAAATATCATATGGATGTTCCTGATCAAAATCAATATTATAAAATTCTTTTAAAGACTCAGCCTTAATATCACGAATAAATTTAATTAATTTATAGGATGCAAGTTCAAAATCAAAAATATCATTACCCACTGCACCGGTAATAGCAAGTTTATATGCGGTATCTTCATCAGAAAATTTAGGCCATAAAATTCCCGGGGTATCAAGCAGTTTAACTTTTTTATCGATATTAATCCACTGCCGGCCTCTGGTCACCCCTGGTTTATCACCTATAGTTGTAATTTTGCTTCCTGCAAGTATATTTATAAGTGCAGATTTACCCACATTGGGAACTCCAATTATCATTGCCCTAATCTGTCTTGCCTTTCTTCCTTTTTGAAAAAGCTTTTTACTTATAACATCATGTTTATTATTTAAAAGGCTCTTTAGTTCTGATGTCCCTTCACCACTTACAGAATTGAGCAGTACAGCATCTGTTTCCCTGTTCAATACATTTAACCATTTCTGATTTAACTGTTTATCGGCCAGATCCATTTTATTTAAAACAATGATTTTATCTTTTTCTTTTATAAGTTCATTTAGATCAGGATTTTTGCTGCTTCTCGGAATTCTTGCATCAATTGTTTCTATTACTAAATCTACAAGACTTAAATCCTTTTTTAGTATTCGTTTTGCTTTGGCCATATGGCCTGGATACCACTGTATCATAATTATTACCTCACATTAAAAAAGGGTGCAGGATATTAACTCCCCACCCTTTTAGTTTAGTCTCTTTTTTCTTTAATTCTAGAAGCTTTACCTCTTCTGGAACGCAGATAGTAAAGACGTGCTCTTTTAACATCTCCACGTCTAACTACTTCAATTTTTGCTAATTTATTAGAATGAAGTGGAAAAGTTCTTTCAACCCCAATACCGCTCGATATCTTACGAACAGTGAAACTTTCGTTTAATCCTCCACCATTTCTTTTTACTACAACACCTGTATAGTTCTGCAGTCTTTCTTTACCACCTTCTACTACTTTAACCATCAGGCGGAGTGTATCACCAGGTGCAAATACCGGTATATCATCACGCATTTGTTCCTTTTCAATTTCATTAATAATGTTCATTGTAAACCTCCTTCCAAAAATAACTATTTTGTCCACCAGGGTGAAGCTAAAAGACGGTCCAATATTATCGATGCAGCACTTCGAACAGATAAATGATTAAAATCTCCTCTTCCTATAACAGGATCAAGTATGTAATCACACTGTTCTAAAGTTTCTTCTGTTAAACCATAACCGGTGCCAAAAATAATCAAAAAAGGTCTATCACTTTCTGTAAAAATTTGCCTCATTTCACCGTATGAAACAGAGTTTTCAAAGTTTTTAGCATCTGTTGCTATCAAAACAGCATCTTTTCCGGTCCGCTTTTTTATACTTTCTTTTACCTCTTCCAGTGTTGAAGCAATTTCTAGAACAGAAAATGCTTCATGTCGGTTATAACAGTAATCTGCTCCTCGGCCACCGGTCCAGTAACCCTTCATTCTTTTAACAAGATCCTGCTGTGACTTAAGATGATTTATGACATAATATTTTTCTATATCATATGTTCTAGCAGCTCTGGAAATATCATGTAGATCATAATTAGTTATTGTTGTTGTAATTTTATCTCCAAGTTTATTGTATATTGGATGGTGCAGCAGTCCCAAAAAAACATCTGCATCAATTGTTTTCATTAATTTCACCCTTCAATTCTTTCTTCAATTCTTCAATTATTTCAATCTCTTCAGAGCTTAATTTTTTGTTTTCTAATAAATCTGGTCTTCTAATTAGTGTTCTTTTTAATGATTCTCGTTTACGCCAGTTATCAATTAGCTTATGGTTTCCACTTAAAAGTACATCCGGAACCTGAAGACCTCTAAATTCTCGGGGTCTGGTATACTGTGGATGTTCAAGCAGTCCTTTATAAAAAGAATCTTTAATTGATGAATTTTCATCACCAAGTACACCATCTACCATTCTAGAAACAGCATCGATTAAAACCATTGCCGGAAGTTCTCCACCTGTTAAAACAAAGTCACCGATAGAAATTTCTTCATCAACAATAGTTTCTCTAATTCTTTCATCAACACCTTCATAACGCCCACATATAAGTATCAAACCATCATTCTGGCTCAATTCTCTTACCATATTCTGATCTAATTTTTTACCCTGTGGACTCATAAGAATAGTTTTAGCTTTGGTTTTTCTTTTTTCTCTTACAGACTGCCAGGCTTTATAGATAGGCTGAGGTTTTAAAACCATACCAGCTCCACCACCATAAGGTGGTTCATCTGTAGTATTATGTTTATCTTCAGTAAAATCTCGAATATTTACTGTTCTAATATCTATTATATTTTTTTTCTGAGCTCTTTTAATAATACTTTCTGTAAGTGGTCCTTTAAACATTTCTGGAAATAATGTTAATATATCAAAAAACATAATTTCAACCCCTATAAATCCAATAAGCCTTCTACTGGTTCAGCAATAATTTTATTTTCTTCAAAGTCTATATCCAGGATCATTTCTTTACTGGCTGGAATCATAAATTCTTTAATTTTACCTTTTATTAAGAATATATCAGTTCCTGAAGTATCGATAACATCTATTATAACTCCTAAATAACTGCCATCTTTTAGATAAACTTCCATATCAATTAAACTATCAACATAATAATAATCTTCAGGTAAGATTAATTTTTCAGCATCCGGGATTAAAACTTCAAAATTTCTGTATTTTTCCGCATCAGAAATCGAATTTATAGATAAAAATTTAATTATCACAAACTGTTTGTGGAATCTTATATATTCAATTTCCATTTCAATAATGTTTTCTTTATTCTTCAGATAAACTTTTTCCAGTTCAAAAAATCTTTCAGGAATATCAGTTAAAGGTTTAACCCTAACTTCACCTTTATTTCCCTGAAATCTGGTTATCTGGCCTATTGTAATGTAATTATCATTCAGTTTAATCACCAGCCTGAAAATATTATTGAATATCTACAATCACTTTTTTACCTTCTTTTGTAGCTGCTGCTTTAACAACAGTTCTAATTGCTTTTGCAATTCTTCCTCTTTTACCAATAACTTTACCCATATCATTATCTGCTACAGATAATTCTAAAATTATTGATTTTTCACCTTCAACCTGGTTCACATGAACCTCATCTGGTTCATCTACGATTGATTTTGCAATAAATTCTACCAGTTCTTTCATGGAGTCTTTCCTCCTTTATTAATCATTATTATGAAATTTTTCCATAATTCCTGATTGTTTAAGCAAACTTTTTACTGTATCTGATGGTTTAGCACCATTGTTTAACCACTTTAATGCTTTTTCTTCATCAATTTTATAAGAAGCGGGTTCAGTTGTAGGATCATAAAAACCCAGTTCTTCTACAAAAGGTCCTTTAGGAGTTCTTCTTGAATCAGATACTACCAATCTATAAGAAGCATTTCTTTTACTTCCCATTCTCTTTAAACGAATCTTAACTGCCATAAAAAACACCTCCTTTCACTGAGTCTTCATTTTATAACGCAAGGTCGACTCAGTACTAGGGCATCGAGCCCGTCGCACTGTATTAATCTTCATTTTATAACGCAAGGTCGACTCA
>JBNJGL010000080.1:0-7072 GCA_051747745.1 Bacillota bacterium
TTAAACTTTTCTGTACCGGGTATCAGAGGTGAGACTCTGCTGCATGCTCTTGAAGCTGAAGGTGTTTTTCTTTCTACCGGTTCAGCCTGCAGTTCTAAAAGTAAAGAAAATAAAATATTAAAAGCTGTAGGCCTCAGCAGCGAAAAAAGAGACAGTGCACTCCGAATAAGCCTAAACAAAAATATAAGCATAGATGATCTGGATTATACTTTAGAAATACTGAAAAAGCAGATCGACTTTTTAAAAATTTTTTAATTATGATGAACAAATATATTGATATTCTATTTTTTAATAATGATAAAAAAATATATTGAGGTGAAAAAAATTGTACGATGTTTTAATTATACGGTATGGTGAAATAGGTTTAAAAGGACAGAACAAACATGATTTTATTGGGCAGCTTATCCGAAATATAGACAATGCTGTCACAGATTTAGGTGATTTTGAAATTACAACAGTATATGGAAGAATATATCTTCATGTAGACAGTGAAAGTTTAGAGAAGGTAACTGAAAGGCTAACAAACGTACCTGGTATTGTTTCTATTAGCCCGGCTGTTACTGTAAAATTTGATTTTGAAGTTCTTAACGATAAAGCTCTGGAGCTTTTCAAAAGGGAAGTTGCTGATTATCCTACTACTTTTAAGGTTAATACCAGAAGAGCTGACAAAAGCTTTCCCCTTGAAAGTCCGGAAATAAACAGTGAACTCGGTGCCTGCATACTGCGGAATGTAGAAAGTCCGGAAAGAGAATTAAATGTTGATGTGCACAATCCAGAACATCTGCTGGAAGTGGAAATAAGACGGGGGAAAATATATATTTTCATTAAGCGATTTGATGGGCCGGGAGGTCTGCCTGTTAAATCATCCGGTAAAGCCCTGCTTCTTCTGTCTGGAGGTATAGACAGTCCTGTCGCCGGCTGGCTGGGCCTTAAACGGGGATTGAGTATAGATGCGGTATATTTTCATTCTTTTCCTTATACAGGGGATAGAACAAAAGAAAAAGTTGCTGACCTCAGCCGGGTCCTCAGCCGTTATGGTGGAAATATAAAACTGCATATCGCATATTTTACAGAAATACAGCAGGAAATTGCCAAAAACTGTCCGGAAAGATATACAGTTACAATTATGAGGCGAATGATGTTCAGAATAGCCAATAAAATAGCAGAACAAAATAATGATCTTGCACTTATCACAGGTGAAAGTCTGGGCCAGGTTGCAAGTCAGACCTTAGAAGGTATTGCTTCTTCCGATGATGTGGCAGAACTACCTGTTCTGAGGCCGCTGATTACAATGGACAAAAATGAAATTGTCGATATCTCCAAAAAAATAGACTGTTATGATATTTCAATCAGGCCTTATGAAGACTGCTGTACAGTTTTTGTACCGAACAATCCTGTTACCAGGCCAAAAATTGATAGGGTTCGCAGAGCGGAAGAAAATTTAAACATTGATAAACTTATAAAAAATGCAGTAGAAAAAACCGAGATTATGCACATCAATCAGAGACCGGAGTAATCAGGAGTTTTATTTTTCTGCTTTATCCTATCTATCAGTACTTTAGGATCATTTTCTTTTAAATCAGGTATTAGAAGTCCCATTATCTGATAGAGATAAAGAAATTCGTCCAGCAGATCTTCCTTCTGCTCATCCTTAATACTGCCTACTTCTTCCATAAAGGTTTCTACTCTATCATTGATGCTGCATAATGATTTAAAAATTTCATCTATCTTATTTTTTTTGGTTTTAGTTTTTTCTTCTGTGGTTAATTTTACATCTGCTCTTTCTCTTTTTAAAAGTACAGCTGCAACCGCTTCTTCCATCGGCAAATGCAGATATTTATAAAATATGTCCAGTACATTTTGTGTTTCTCTTCTGCTCAGATTATATTTTATTACAGCATTCAAAAGTTGATCCACCTTGCTGGGATCACCAGTTTTAGATGCCAGAGCCTGGGCCAGGCTAATATGTGAAAGAGAAACAGGAGAATCTTCTTTAAGTACCTCCCGCTGAAATCTTTTTTTTACAGAAAGAATACTCAACCAGAGTGTCAGAGTGGTGCGCGGCACACCAATTTTCTCTGCTGCTTCTTTTTTGTTCAGATTGTTTTCATCAATAAAATTCTGAATAGAAACTGCCCTTTCTAATGGATTCAGATCCTGTCTCTGCAGATTTTCTATCAGCTGGATTTGTCTGAATTTTCCCGGTGTCAGCTCCTCTTCTAAAATAACAGCTGCTATTGCCTCTTTTCCCTCTTTTGCAATAGCCCTAAATCTCCTCTCTCCGGCTATTAAAATATATTTATCTCCTTTTTTCTGTACAACTATCGGCTGCAGCTGACCAACTTCTGCTATTGATTTTGCAAGCTCATCTATTCTTTTTTCCGAGAAGTCACTCCTCACCTGTTCTGGATGACGCTTTATATTTTCTAATTTTATTTTTTTATACTTCATTTTATAATCCCCCTGTTGATTTTGAATCTTAATTAACATATTATATATTTAAACAATTAACTGATAAATACTATAATAAAGGAGTACAGATATGTCTGATATAAATATTTTAACAGAAAATATGGAAAAAATAAACTCTCTAAAAATAGAGAAAAATAAGATGCTTGCACCATATACCAGTTTTAAAGTTGGTGGGCCGGCAGATCTTTTTGTGGAAGCTGAAACTGTCGAATCACTGCAGAAAGCACTTCCTCTGATTGTAAAATCAGGCCTTCCCTATTTTGTACTGGGAAAAGGCAGCAACCTTATTACTTCTGATAAAGGGTATAGGGGGGTTATTATCTATACAGGAAGCCTCAGAAATTATACTGTTGAGGACAATATAGTTAAGGCAGAGCCCGGCCTCCTTCTTTCAGAACTGGCTGATATCTGCTGTGAAGCCTCATTAAGCGGCCTGGAATTTGCCAGCGGTATACCCGGTTCTCTGGGAGGAGCTGTTTATATGAATGCCGGTGCATATGGAGGAGAAATGAAAGATATTATAAAAAAAGCTGAACTTCTCCAGCAGAATGGAGAAATAATTGAACTTTCCAGCAGAGAACTGCAGCTTGATTACAGAAGCAGTATCCTCCAGTCTGAAAATTACATCGTAACCTCAGTAACCCTTAAATTGGAGAGTGGAGATAAAGAAAAAATACAAAAACAAATAGATGAACTGCATAATAAACGCTGGAGCAAACAGCCGATGGAATGGCCCAGTGCAGGCAGTATCTTTAAGCGCCCGCCAGGGCACTATACTGGCCCACTTATAGAAAAAGCAGGCATGAAGGGTTATCAGATCGGTGGGGCACAGGTTTCTACAAAACATGCAGGATTTATTGTAAATAAAGGTAATGCCACATCTGATGATATTGTAAATTTGATAGAAAAGGTTAAAGAAGAAGTATATAAAATAAGCGGAGTCAGACTTGAAGTCGAACCCCGCTTTTTAGGCGAATTTTAATATTGATTTGAATTAATCAGCTCCTGCTTTTCATTTCTGGGGAGCTGTTTTATTTCATATTCTTTTTTCTGGGCACTACTGCGGGAGGCAAAAGCTTCTGTATAGCGGAGCTCCACCGGATATCTTCCTCTGGTGTATTTCGCCCCTTCTCCACTGTTGTGTTCTTCAAGACGCCTTTCCACATCTGTGGTATAACCTGTGTAAAAAGTCCCATCTCTGCACTCTATAATATACACAAAATGTTTTTCTTTATTTATATCTTTTTGCATATTCTGTTAGGTCTTTAAGGTGCTGCTTTTCTTCCCCAATTAAAGTCTTTATTGCATCAATTGTTTTTCCCTCATTGTAATCACACATTTCTCTATAAAAAAGAATAGAATCTTTTTCCGCCTGTATGGCTAATTTTAATGCTTTTTCTACACTGTGCAGTGCCTGCTGAGATTCTTCACTATCAGCTTCAGGAAAAACAGATAAATCCACCAGATATTTAAAATAGGCACTTACTTCTTCATCATAAAGGTATTCTGCCTCTTCCTGATTTTCTTTAAGCTGTTCAGCCAGATTGCTAAACCTTTCATAATGATCCTGTTCATCTGAAGCCAGTTTTCTGAAAAGTTCCGCCAGATCCCTGTTTTCTGTTCCTTCAGCATGTTTGAGATAAAAATTCTTACCTCTTATTTCAATGTCCTTTGCCATTTCAATTACTTCTAAAGCACTAAATCTTTCTTTCATTAAAATTACACTCCTCTCAATACTATAAAATAAAAATTATGTTTACTATATAATAATTACTACATTAAACTCAATTTTCCTTTTAATAATTGAGGATTTATTTTTATACTTAACAGTATGTATCAAAGTAGCTCTCTTATACATATATCTGTTCGATAAAAATAAGTTCAAAAATTTTATCTTTTATGCTGCTAAAAAGCAAAAAGTCGATTGTATAATTAAATTCTGTTTTCAACTATGATATAATATATATGCAAATATTTTGCAGTCATTTTTGTTTATTTTAAATTCTAAGAATCAAACAGCTTAACTTACTTTATAGATAATATTTCTGATTCAATATATTTAAACAGCTTTAAAGTTGTTTGCATATTTTTAAATTAATTTATATACTTAATGTTTAGTACTTATATTATATTTTAATTACTTATTTTAAAAATCAATTCTTTTTAAAAGTCAGCTTATTTAAGCAGAGATTATAAGGAGGTTTTTTTATTGAAAGAATCTAATAAGAAAGTTATTAAACGTGATGGACGAGAAGTAGACTATATAAGAGATAAAATCACAAATGCCATCTATCGTGCTATGATAGAATCAGGTGAAAATGCCGAAGAAAAAGATGCAGAAAAAGTATCAGCAAATGTGGAGAACATTTTAAACAAAGATTTTTATACAAAAGATAGGGTGCCTAAGGTTGAAGAAATTCAGGATTTAGTTGAAGAAGAACTGATGAAATCTGGCTATACCTCTACTGCAAAAGCATATATCATCTACAGAAGTAAAAGACAGAAATCCAGGAAGAAAAGAAAAAGCGAAGAAAATGATCTTTTATCTCAGAAATTTTTAAGCAAATATAAACACCAGCCCAATCCATTTCCAACAGAACTGGGGGAATTTATTTATTACAGAACTTATTCTCGCTGGCTGGAAGAAGAACAGCGCCGGGAATACTGGTGGGAAACAGTAAAAAGAGCTGTGGAATATAACTGCTCACTTGCACAAACCACCAGAAAGGAAGCAGAAAAACTTTATGATAATGTATATAATCTGCGGAACTTTTTAGCTGGACGTACACTTTGGACAGCTTCTACAGAATCATCTAAAAAATACGGAATGAGCAATTACAACTGCTCATTTACAGTTATTGACAGCTTCAAAGCATATCAGGACCTTTTTTATCTTCTGATGATAGGTAGTGGAACTGGATTTCGCGTATTACCTCGTGATGTGGAAAAACTGCCAAAAATAAGGACAGACATAGAGGTAATCCACAAATATTATGAACCTGTTCCAAAAGAAGAAAGAAGAGAATATACCAATTTCGAATTCAATGAAGAAGATGTGGTAAAGATCAATGTAGGTGACAGCAAAGAAGGCTGGATACAGTCATTAGAATATTACTTTAAGTTTCTTGTTGACCATGCCTTTAGACCTGTCAAAAGCATAATCTTCAATTATGATTCTGTTCGCCCTAAAGGAGAAAAACTGAAAACATTTGGTGGAACAGCTTCCGGCCATCAGAGTTTAAAGAGGATGTTTACAAAAATAGATAAGCTGCTCAACCAGAAACCGGACAGAGATAAAGACAGCTTAAACAGAGTTAAACTAAAACCAATAGATGCTATGGATATTGCCAACATAATTGCAGAAAATGTAGTTTCCGGTGGAGTAAGAAGATCATCTCAAATATGTCTTTTCAGCAGAGATGACAAAGAAATAGCCCAGGCAAAAAGCAACCTTTATGTAAAAGAGGATGATGAATGGGTCATAAACCCGGAAATATCTCACAGGCAGATGAGCAACAACAGCATATTTTATGAGAAAAAACCCGACAGAGAACAGCTAAAATGGCATATCAAACAGATGCGATACAGTGGAGAACCTGGTTTTATAAACGCAGTAGAAGCCAGCAGACGCAGAGAAAACTTTAAAGGGGTAAATCCCTGTGCAGAAATACTGCTTGATTCTAGAGGGGTCTGCAACCTTACATCACTCAATGTAATGTCATTTGTAGATGAAGAAGGTAATCTGGACAAAAAAGCAATGTTTGAAGCACAAAAGCTCTCAGCACGAGCCGGATATAGAATGGCTTTAATAGAATTTGAACTGCCGGAATGGGATCAGATTAACAAAAGGGATAGATTGATAGGAACTTCCCTTACTGGATGGCAGGATATGAAGAATGCTGCCGGTCTTTCCGAAGAACAGGAAGCAGAACTGCTGACAGAACTCAGAGAAACAGCACATCAGGCCGCAGCAGAAATAGCCAAAGACGTTGGAGATAATGAACCACTGCTGGTAACTACAGTTAAACCGGAAGGAACTCAAACACAGATGCCTACCGTTTCCAGTGGACTTCATTATTCCCACAGTCCTTATTATATAAGAAGGGTGCGTATATCAGCCTCAGATCCACTGGCCAGAGTATGTGAAGAACTTGATTATCCTATTCATCCGGAAGTGGGACATAATCCGGATGACCCAGAAACCTTAGTAATTGAGTTTCCAGTTAAAGCACCTGAGGGACAGGTTAAAGCAGATGTTGATGCCCTGAACCAGCTGGAAACATACAAAATGTTTATGAAAAACTATGTTGATCATAATGCATCTATAACAGTACATGTAAAAGATGATGAATGGGATGATGTAGAAGAATGGCTCTGGAACAACTGGGAAAGTGCTGTAGGAATATCATTCTTATCTTATAGTGATAACTTTTATGATCTAATGCCATATGAAGAGATAACCGAGGAAGAATATAATAAAAGGGAAGCAGAAATGAAAAGATTCAACCCTTCACTCGTCTCCAAATATGAAAGTGAATTTATGGAAAGAAAACTGGATGAAGCCGACTGTGATACAGGGGCCTGTCCGGTTAGATAAATA
>JBNJGL010000081.1:0-6907 GCA_051747745.1 Bacillota bacterium
TGTTTTTCTATTCTTTTTTCCCCACCACCAAGTGTTATTTTTTCTTTTTTCTGCCTCAGCTCTTTTTCTTTCTCATTAACTGACATTACTTGTCCTCCTCATCCAGTGGTTCACATAATTCAAGCAAAACTCCATTTGTTGTTTTAGGATGAACAAAAATAATTTTCATATTATCTGCACCTTTTGTAGGCTTATCACCAATAAATCTAGCACCTTTTTCTTTCATATCTTCAATTTTAGCTTCAATATCTTCCACCAAAACGGCCATATGATGAATACCTTCACTTCTTTTATCAATAAATTTAGCAATTGGACTTTCATCATTTAGAGGTTCCAGTAATTCTATTTTTGTTTCTCCAAGCTGAAAGAAGGCAATACTTACTCCCTGATCTTCAACTGTTTCTACAGCCATTTTTTCAAGTCCAAGCATATTTTCGTAAAAATTCATTGTCTCTTCCAGATCTTTCACAGCAATACCTATGTGTTCAATTTTTTTTGTATTCAATTTAATACCTCCTTTTTATTCGGGAAGTCTATTTTTTAAAAGTTCTTCAGCTGCTGAATATGGATCCTCATCCAGGTCTCTAATAGCTTTTAATTTTTCTTTAAAGAGATCTGAATTTTCGATAGGTTTAATAATTTTAGCAAGGACCCTTTCTTCCATCAGATTGATAAGCTGGCGCCTCATTACTTCATGACGATTTTCTTTTAAAAGACCATCATTTTGAAGATATTCTTTATGATTATTAATCTTTTCAACAAGCTCTGCTACTCCTTCATCTTCAGTAGCAGTTGTTTTTACAATTGGAATCGTCCATTTTTCTCCTTCTTTATGGGTTAATCTCACCATCTGTTCTAAAGTGAGCTCCATTTTTATAACAGAAGGACGGTCAGATTTATTAAGAACAAAAATATCTCCAACTTCCATCAATCCTGCTTTAAATGTCTGTATATCATCTCCAGCTTCAGGTACTGTAACAACTAAAGTCGTATCAGCAAGATCAACAATATCGACTTCATTCTGACCTACCCCAACTGTTTCTATCAGTATGTAATCATAACCTGCATAAGACAGAAGCAGTACTGTATCATATATAGCTGGATTTAATCCTCCAAGAGTTCCTCGTGTTCCCATACTTCTTATAAAAACTCCTCGATCTGTGGCAACATTATCCATACGGATTCTATCACCTAAAAGAGCTCCACCACTAAATTGGCTTGTAGGATCTATAGCTATAATGGCAACTTTTAATCCCTGTTTGCGCCAGTGTGATACTATTCTATCTGTCAGTGTACTCTTTCCAGAACCTGGAGGGCCGGTAATACCAACAAGATAAGAAATTTCCGCACTTCCATACAGTTCCTTAAGAAGGGCAAAACCTTTATCCCTATCATTCTCAATAAGAGAAATGGCACGGGCAATATCTTTTTCTTCTCCAGCTTTTATACCTTCAATCATCTCCTGTAAAGCCTGCATCATATTATCCTCCAATTATTTTACTCTTTCTTTAATAAAGTCAACAATTTTTTGGATGGGAGTTCCTGGTGTAAAGATTCCATCTATACCTAATTCTGTCAGATATTCATGGTCTTCTTCCGGTATAATTCCGCCGGCAATGACAAGAACTTCTTCGGAATTTTCTTTTTCCAGAAGCTCCATAACACTTTTGAATAGGTGATTGTGTGCTCCAGATAAAATGCTCAGACCAATTACATCCACATCTTCCTGTACTGCAGCTCTAACAATGTCTTCAGGAGTATTTCTGAGTCCGGTATAAACAACTTCCATACCAGCTTCAATCAGCCCACGGGCAATTACTTTTGCACCTCTATCATGTCCATCCAGACCTGGTTTTGCAATAAGTACTTTAATCTTTTTTTCAGCCATAATGATCCTCCTTTCCCCTCATTGAATAATTGTATACAATGATATTTATAAAAAGACACAGTTAAGGAGTAAGATCAGCCAAAGCCAAAATCACTCCCTATTAACATATTAACCTGCTACACCTTCACTCTTATTATATGGATAAAACTTCTGAAATGCAATAACTCCTGCAAAAATTATGAAACCAATTATGTCTGTTGGTCCACCTGGCTTAATTAATAATAAAGCAGAAGCCAGCATCAGTATTCTCTGAAGTATGTTACTCTTTCGTAAAAACCAGCCTTCATTGGCAGATGCAAGAGCAATAACTCCGATAAGTGCTGTTAAAGCAATAATAATGATCCCCATTGGAGTACTATTTAATCCTAAAAGTGCAGGACTAAGTACAAACATATATGGAATTAAGAAACCTGCTGAAGCCATTTTAAATGCCTGATAACCAGTTTTGTTAATATCTCCTCCAGAAATACCTGCTGCTGCAAAAGCTGCCAGCGCCACTGGTGGAGTAACATTTGCCATCATTGCAAAATAAAATACAAAGAAGTGAGAAACCATTGGTGAGATTCCAAGTTCTCCCAGAGCTGGTGCTGCCATTGTTGCAGTTAAAATATATGCAGGAATTGAAGGCATACCCAGTCCTAAGATAATACAAGCTATCATTGTAAAGAACAGTGTAAGAATTAAATTTCCGCCTGACCAGTTAATAATGGCACCGGCCATTTTTGACCCAAATCCTGTTCTTGTAGAAACACCAACAATAATACCAACAACGGCTGTAGCAGTTGCTACACTCAGTGCATTTAAAACACCAAGTTTAAGTGCATCAATTATATCAAAAAGTCCCATCCTGGTTTCTTTTCGAACCCAGCTGACTACAACTGTAGTTACTATTGCAAAAACAGCTGCATAAGTAGGAGTATATCCATTTACAAGGAAATATACAAGTACTACTAAAGGCAAAAATTGATAACTTTTTGTCATAAGCAGTTTTTTCAAATCTGGAACGTCAGATTCGTCCATACCACTTAGATTCTTTTTGGATGCTCTAAAATAAACCATTGTTATTGCTGCAATATAATATAAAAGCGCAGGTATAATAGCAGCGTACACAATATTAATATAATCAATTCCAAGGGTTTCTGCCATGATAAATGCTGCAGCACCCATTACTGGTGGTAAAAGCTGCCCACCACATGATGCGGCTGCCTCAACACCTCCGGCAAATTCTGAAGAATATCCTATTCTCTTCATAAGTGGAATTGTAAATGCACCGGTAGTTACAACATTTGCAACTGCTGCACCATTAATAGATCCCATTAAACCACTGGAAATAACTGCTACCTGTGCAGGCCCACCTTTTTTCTTTCCGGCAACTGCAATTGCCAGATCATTAAAGAAGTCTCCGACACCTGATTTAAGTAGAAATGCTCCAAACATAATAAATAAAATTAAGTACTGAGCTGAAACACCCACGGCCACACCATAGATACCTTCAGTTGTTAAATACATGTATTCCATTATTTCCTGGAATGCAAAACCCCTATGAGCAAGTCTACCAGATAAGACATTACCATACATAGAATACATCAAAAATACAATCGCTATACTTGGTAGAACATTTCCCATTACTCTTCTAGCACCTTCCAGCACTAAAAGTACAGTGATTGTTGCCACAATAATGTCTGTCTGGTTGGGCATTCCTGCTCTCCAGACAAGCTCCATGTAGTTGCTGTATATATACCAGGCTGAATAAAAACTCAATGCTACCAGTACGGCATCTACTATGTAGACATATGCTTTTTTAGATTTATTAAGTGGATATAGTATAAAAATCATTACTAAAACAAATGCAACATGATAAGCACGATGCTGTAATGCAGTTGGCGTACCAAAACGCGATGTATATAAATGATAAACTGCCATAGTTACAGCAATAACACTAATAATCATGTTAAACAGTTTATTGAGATCTCTTTTGCGAGAAGAGGAGTCTATCTTTTTTACTCTCTTATCATTTTTGAGATTTTCACTGCTGTTATTATTTTTATTAGACATAAATTCCCTCCTTTTCGAGTTTAACTATTTACAAATTCTAAATTTTATCTTGGCCCAGTCTTCCGATATTTCTACTAAATTGATTTTTTCTTCATTTATTAACAAATAATGAGGAGAGATAGATGAAACAATATAATCTATTGTTTCATATTCCTTATCTACACTATCATATATAAAATACCCATCTTTTATTTTGAATTCCCAATTATCAGGAAGCACTGATGGAACACCCGGTCCGGTCGAAGGAACTCTAATTTCTCTTAAAATCATCTTTCCTTCAGGTGATATTTCAAACAGGTTATCCCACGGCTCAAGTTCACTGGAATGCACAAAATTCACAATAAATTCGGACCCTGATTTTACTTTAAATTCTTTAAGAATATTCTCTGATTCATCCAGCAGCTGAAGTTTGAAGTCCCCTTCTGCTGAAGATGAAACTGAATTAATTACTGTTAGCAAAAAAAAGAGAACGATTAAGATAGTAATTTTTTTAAAGATATTAGTTTTCATAATTATTGTCAGGTGAAGCGGGAAACCCGCTTCACCTGTCCTCCTTTATTTATTCAAGTAATCCTTCTTCTTTATAGAATTTCTCAACACCAGGGTGAAGGTCTAATGACATACCTTCCAGAGCGCCCTCAAGTGTAATCATTTTTGCTGCATTGTGATATCCATAAAGTTCTTCAAGATTATTATACATTACAGATACAAGATCATATACTACATCTTCATCAAGATTTTTATTTACTAACATGTAGTTTTTAAGACCTAAAGAAGTAACATCTCTATCTACACCTTTATATGTTCCGGCAGGAATATCAGCAGAGACATAAATAGGGAAATCTTCTCTCATTGTTTCCACAGTTTCTTTATCGATTGGTACGATATCAATATCCTGAGTTGTTGCGAGCTCAGTAATAGAAGCTATTGGAAGTCCACCTGTTAAGAATGCAGCATCAATATTTCTATTGGAGAGCTGTTCACAGGATTCTGCATAACTTAAGAAGTCAGCTTTACCTAAATCATCATAAGTAATTCCATTGGCTGCAAGAATTCTTCTAGCATTAAGTTCAGAACCGCTACCAGGAGCACCTACACCAACACGCTTACCTGCTAAATCTTCTACAGATTTAATACCACTATCTTTAGTAGTAATTAACTGAACAAAATTAGTATGTGCTGAAGCAAATCCTCTTACGTTTTCAAGTGGCTTATCTTCAAACATAAGCATTCCTTCTTTACCATAAAAGCAAACATCACTCATGGCAAAAGCAAGTTCAGCTCTGTTATCATCAACCATTCTATTGTTAATTACAGAAGCACCTGTAGAAGCAACAGAAACATTGATTTCTTCAATATTGTTGTTCCAGATTTCAGAAAGACCTGTAGCTATTGTATGGTATGGTCCACCAGCACCACCAGTAGCAATTGTCAGCTGTAAGTCATCTGCAGCATTTGCTGTTAAAGCAAATAGTAGAATGAAAAGTGTCATTGAAAGAACGACCATTTTGAAATTAGTGTTTTTAAACATTTTTTTCCTCCTTTTAGATTTTTGATATTTTTGTTTCACCTTTTGTGTTAAAAAACTTCACCCCTCCTTGTTTAGTGATTTTAGTTTTTCAACTTCATTATCAAAGATAATGAAAGGATTTTAATCTATTATATTATAACATTAAGGCCGCAAAATGAAAACGGCATTTGACACTGGGCAGCAAAATAAATATACTTCGAAGTATATTTATTGGAAAATTAATGCAATCTTGAATTTTTTAAATATTATAATAATTACACCCAATAATCTAATAAAACTTTAATATTCAACAGTCTAATTCAAAAAATCTTTTAAATTAGCTGTTATAATTTTCTCAGCACGAACTTTATGATTGAAAGCCAGTTCTGCTGCTTTGTCTGCTTTTCTATCTTTTATCAGTTCAAATATATTCATATGTTCTTCAGAAGCATTCAAAAATCTATCTTTATCTTTAGAAAAAGAGATATGGGCATATCTCAAATGTTTACCTTCAACATTTCTCAGTGTACGCAGAAATAAGGTATTTCCATAAAGTCTAACAATTTCCATATGAAATTCAACATTTAATTCATTATAGCGGTACAGATACTGTTCTGATATGTAATCATTTTTACTTCTTTTTTCTCGTTCAAGTCCACTTCTTATCTCATTTACAATTTGTTCCAGCTTGCTGAGCTGACCTTTTTCCCATTTTTTTGCAACATCTCTAATCGCCTTTGCTTCTAAAACTCTTTCTATTTCGTAAATATCCTTTAATTCACTTATAGAAAGTTCACTTACCTTTACTCCACCACTCATATTTCTAGTGACAAACCCCTCAAATTCAAGCATTTTTATCGCTTCTCTCAGAGGTGTTCGACTCACCTGAAGCTTTTCCGAAATATCCTGTTCTATTAACCTTTCACCAGGCGGCAGATCCATCTTTATAATCGCATACTTAAGAGTCTCATAAACAATATCTGTAGTTGACCTTCTTTTTTGCTGAATAGGTTCCATCATAAGCCGCCACCTCTCACCATTTTTCTTGTTTTAAAAAATACAGGATATTTGAATCCTTGTATTGTTGTATACAATAAGAATATTACCACAATGATTCTAAATTGTCAAATAACTTACAAATTTAAATTTGCTAATTTAAGGAAGGTTTCTACTTAATAAAATTGATGTCATATATTTCCTAAAAAATTTTGTTTTTACACCGGTTAAATATAATTATTATAGATATTATTAAGAACATTTTATAATTTAGCATCTAGTTAAAAGCATATCTTTGGATAAATTACATAAAATTAAACTAAAATTTTATAAAAATTTATGATTTTCAATATAGGTTATCTATTTATATCTATTTTTTCTATTTCTCCAGTTAAAACATTTATTAACATCAGCTTATTTATTAATATATCTGGTTTTTCCAGTACAATTTTTAGGGC
>JBNJGL010000082.1:0-6757 GCA_051747745.1 Bacillota bacterium
TGATGGTAAAGTAGATAAGGTAAAAGAACTGCAGTCTGAATTTGGAATTATTGCCATGGTTGGTGACGGAATCAATGATGCACCGGCTTTAACTCAGGCTAATGTTGGAATAGCAATAGGTACAGGTACAGATATTGCAATTGAATCATCAGATATTACTCTGGTCAGAGGAGATTTATCTTCTGTAATTACAGCAGTTAAACTTTCTCGCGCAACATTTAAGAAAATCAAGCAGAATTTATTCTGGGCTTTTTTCTACAACCTGATTGCTATTCCGGTTGCAATCCTCGGCCTGCTGCATCCTGTTATTGCTGAAATGGCAATGGCTACAAGTTCAATCAGTGTTGTTACAAACGCTAATCTCTTGAGACGCGAAAATGTACAGGCAGATTATAAATAAATGAATACAGGTACAGCCGGGTCTATGAGCTGATTAAAACTATCAAATGAGAGTGTTGAGAAAAGAGAGGAGTAATTGTATGAATTCTTTATGTGAACTGGATAAAAAAGAACTAACAAATCGCTTGAGAAAAATAGAAGGTCAGGTTCGTGGTCTGCAGCGGATGGTAGATGAAGAAAAATACTGTGTTGATATCCTGTATCAGATAAATGCCGTTCAGGGTGGACTCAAAAAAGTTGGTCTTAAAATTCTTGATAAACATGTGCACGGCTGTGTTCAGAGAGCAGTTAAAAATGAAGAAGGAGACGAAATTATTGATGAATTAATAGAAGTGCTGGCTAAGTTTACTGATTGATTAAAAATTAATTTAATAAATCATCTCGATTTAATATAAATAATAAAGTCAGGGCTTTTGTCCTGGCTTTTTAAATTTATTTAAAATAACAAAAATATTTTAAATAAAAAGGAATCTCGCGATTTCTATTGAATTATATCAAAACACGTATTAAAGTATTTAGAATTTTTAGAAGTGAAGTAATTTTGGCATTTTTATTAATTCAACTAAGGAGAGGAGCTAGAAATGAGAAGAAAAATTAATTATTTAGTTGTTGGTTCGATTATTGGGGTTTTATTGTTGATGAGTCTTTCTACATCAGTACTGGCTGAGGAAAAGGAGGTTGTTGTTGCACAGGGAGTTGACGCAACAACGATGATTCCCTGTATGGAATCTATTACTTCAACCAGTAATATTCTGGAGAATATGTATGATACCCTGGTTTGGAGAGACGAGGACCTTAATTTAATTCCCGCTCTTGCAACAGACTGGGAAAATGTCGATGAACTTACCTGGGATTTTTATCTTCGTGATGATGTTTACTGGCATGATGGAGAAAAATTTACTGCACATGATGTAAAATATACTATTGATAGGATTCTGGATCCGGAAGTCGGATCACAATTTGCTCCCTATCATTCGATGGTAGAAAAAGTAGAAGTACTTGATGATTATAAGGTTAGATTTATAACAAAAGAACCGCATCCACTGCTTCTGGCCAGATTATCTATGACTCAAATACTGGCAGAACACTATATGAATGAACATTCTGAAGAATATTTAGCCAGCCATCCTATGGGAACAGGACCATTTAAATTTGTTAAATGGGATAGAGATGAAAGAATAGTAATGGAAAAAAATCCGGACCACTGGCGTGGAGAACCGGAAATTGACCGCCTTGTATTTAGACCTATTCCAGAACCGAGTACAAGAATTGCAGAACTTGTGACAGGAAATGTAGATGTAATTAATAATGTTCCACCACATCAGATTTCTACTGTTAATGATTCAGATAATGCAGAAATCTCGAGTGTGCCTAGTTTGAGGGTAATTTATTTAACTATAAATACACTTAAAGAAGGACCTCTGCAGGATAAAAAAGTAAGACAGGCTTTAAATTATGCAGTAAATAAAGAAGGTATTATTGCTGCAATACTGGAAGGGTTGGGGACTCCATTAAAATCAGGTGGACTGTCCAATTATCATTTCGGTTTTCAGGAAGATGTAGGGCCATATCCATATGATCCAGAAAAGGCCAAAGAACTGCTTGCAGAAGCCGGTTATCCTGATGGGTTCGAAATTTCAATGATGATTCCAGATGGAAGATATATGATGGATAGAGAGATTGGAGAAGCAATTGTCGGTATGTATGAAGAAATAGGGCTCGATGTTTCATATGATATTATGGAATGGGGAGTTTACTGGAGCCACCTGGCTGAAAGAGATGTAGCCGATGTTTTCTTACTGGGCTGGGGTGGAGCAACAGTTGATGCTGAAGGTACTGTAGGTCCACTGCTGTATTCAGGAACCCCACTCAGCTTCTTTTCCAACGAAAAAGCTGATGAACTTATAGATAAAGGACGTACAAGAGTTGATGAAGAAAAACGTTTAGAAGCATATGCAGAATTAACAAGACTTCTCAGGGAAGAAGCTCCATGGGTTTACTTACACCAGCAGGAAGATCTATATGGTGTCTCAGACCGTGTGGACTGGGAAGCTAGAGCTGATGAAAGACTGTGGATGTATCCAGTTAATTTTGTTGATTAATTTAGATAATCAATTCAAAAATAGGAAAGGATATAAATAAGGATGAAGCAATTTTTAATCAGACGTTTACTGCATAATATAATAGTTTTAATCGGTGTAATGGCGATAGTATTTTTTGTTGTATATTTAATTGGTGATCCGGTGGCACTTATGCTGCCGCCGGAAGCCACTTTAGCAGATAGAGAGATTTTGAGAGAGGCACTGCGCCTTGATGATCCACTGGTTGTTCAATTTTTTCATTTTGTGGGTCAGGCTTTGAGAGGAGACCTGGGCACTTCTTTTAGACATGGAGTTCCTGCACTTCCACTTGCTTTATCCCGTCTGCCGGCAACATTAGAACTCACAGTAGTAGCTGTGCTTTTTTCCAGTATTGTGGGTATTCCGATCGGAGTGTATTCAGCCATAAAAAGAAATTCTTTAGTTGATCATTTTGCACGGATCTTTGCACTTTTTGGTCAGTCAATGCCTGTATACTGGTCAGGAATAATGATGATCTTACTTTTTTCTGTAAAGTTAAACTGGCTGCCTCCTTCCGGAAGGGGAGAGCTTGTTAATTTAATAATGCCTGGACTTACACTGGGATTTTTTACGACAGCACCTTTAATGAGATTAATGCGTTCTAGTATGCTGGAAGTTTTAAATAAAGATTATGTTCGTACAGCCAGGGCTAAAGGTCTTACAAACAAGATAGTTATCTTTAAACATGCTCTGCGCAATGCTGCTATTCCTGCCATTACCGTTTTTGGCATGCAGATTGGAGTAATGCTTGGTGGAGCTGTTTTAACAGAAACGATATTTTCATGGCCAGGAATGGGGAGATTTGTTGTTCAGGCAATTTACAATCGTGATTTCCCAACTATAAGAGCTTCTGTTATTGTTTTTGCTGTACTAATTATTATAGTGAATTTCTTAACAGATTTATCTTATGTTTTTCTCAATCCACAAATTAGATATGACTAAAGTTCAGGAGGGGAATCTTAAATATGAAAAAACTTTGGCATAACTTAAAAGGGAATTATTCTGCAATAATAAGTATTATCTTTATAATACTTTTAATAACATCAGCTGTATTTTCCAAACAAATAGCACCACATGATCCTATGTCTCAGGACTTAATGACCCGATTAAAACCTCCGTTCTGGATGGAGGGAGGAAGCTTTGAATTTCCACTGGGAACTGACCATTTGGGCAGGGATCTCTTCAGCTGGCTGATATATGGTGCGAGGATTTCGCTTGTCATCAGTTTTTTAGCAGTAGTTTTATCAGGTGTTATTGGAGGAATTTTGGGTTTGTTTGCAGGCTATTATGGTGGACTGGTTGACGATATTATAATGCGGCTTGTCGATATACAGATGGCTTTTCCATTTATTTTGCTGGCCCTGATATTATTATCAGTTATGGGATCAGGATTTATAAATATTGTCATAGTTTTAAGTCTGACCAACTGGTTTTATTATGCTCGACTGGTCAGAAGTGAGGTTATGAATATAAAAAGTTCACAGTTTGTGGAAGCGGCAAAAGCAATTGGTGTTAGTGATATTGGTATAATATTTAAACATATTGCTCCCAATGTTGTCAATTCACTAATTATACTTGCTACGCTTAGGACGGCAAGTGTAGTTTTGCTGGAATCAGCACTATCATTTTTAGGCCTTGGGATACAGGAAATGCCGACATGGGGAGTTGCTCTTGCCAACGGCAGACATTATCTAAACAATGCATGGTGGCTGGCAACCTTTTCAGGTCTGTCTATCTTTTTTACCATTCTTTCTGTTAATCTGGTAGGAGACTGGCTTAGAGATGTATCAGATCCACATCTGCGTAATTTATAAAGAATATATTTGATAAATAATTAATTTAATAGACATTTGGAAATATAAAAAGCTTCACCCTTTTTGGAATTTATAGCAAAAATAAAAATCAAAAGGAGGGTGAAGCTATTATTTTTAAAAATTATACAAATACTTGATGTCGATCACTTTTCTACTCTACTTGCATAATATATTGTCAGTATATTATAATTAAATTAGATTTAAAGAGCTTTGAAAGTAGGTGAAAGAAGTGGAAAAAAGCAAGGAAAATAAAAAAAAATATAATAAAATTTTAGGAAAAAAAATAAGAGAAACCAGGGTTGCTAAAGGTATGAATTTATCAAATTTGGCTGAAAAAATAAGTAAAACCCCCAGTTATTTAAGTCAGATTGAAAGAGGATTATCAGAACCTTCAATTACTGCTTTGAGAGAAATATCCCAGGCTCTGGGTGTTCCAATGTTTTATTTTTTGAATGATACCCATGATCACTGCCAGGTAGTCAGAAAAGACAACAGGAAAACTCTTACTCTACCAGACAGCCATCTTTCCTATGAACTTTTGAGTCCAGATTTAAGTCATCAGATGGAAATGGTATATTTTAATATGGAACCCGGTGCTAACACCTGTGAAGATCCCTTACCTCATGATGGAGAAGAATGTTCATTTGTATTAAAAGGAAAAATGGAAATTCAGGTTGGGGGTGAATACTATACCTTAAAAGAAGGAGATAGTATTTATTATAAAGCAAATATACCTCATAAAATAACAAATGTTGGTGATGAAAATTTAATTTTCGTTTCTTCTATTACACCACCAATGTTTTAGTAAAATATTTGCAAAAATTAAAAAATTAGTATTATTATTTTATCGTAAACTTTTTAGTTTGCGATTTTTTTATTTATTCTAAATTTTTTCAATATTTTTGCAGGATTTTTTTAAGTAGTACTGAATATATATAATAAGATTTAAATATTATTTAATTATTTTTCATAAATTTACTATAATTTACAATTAATATAAGGAGAAATTATTATGAAAAAAGAAGAATTATTAAAACAATTAGTTGATTGGAGACATTATTTACATAAAAATCCAGAAACAGCTTTTGAAGAAAAAAAAACAGCTGAGTTCGTAAAAGAAAAATTACTCAAGATGGGTTATGATGTTGAAACTGGAATAGGTAAAACAGGTGTAGTTGCTAGTCTAAGTGTTGGAGATGGAGACAAGGTAATTGGTATTCGTGCAGATATGGATGCAATAAATATTACTGAAAAAACAAATTTTTCCTATGTTTCAAAAAATAAGGGGAAAATGCATGCATGTGGTCATGATGGTCATATGGCAACAGCTCTTGGAGCAGCAAAAATTATTTCTGAAAGTAAAAAGTTTAATGGGACAGTAAGATTTATTTTTCAACCTGCTGAAGAACCAGGTAAAGGTGCTCAAGCAATGATGGATGATAATTTATTTGAAAAATTTCCTATTGATGAGTTTTATGCACTTCACAACATGCCTCAATTACCTGAGGGAGAAATTCACTCAAAGGTTGGTCCTATTATGGCTAGTGAAGATAATTTTAAAATTCATATTAAGGGAGAAGGAGGGCATTCATCAGCCCCTGATGTAGTTATTGATCCGTTAGTAATTGCTTCAGAAATTATTTTTTCTTTACAAACCATTGTTGCCCGTAGTGTTAATCCTATAGATACAGCAGTTGTTTCATGTACTGAAATCCACACAGATGGAACAAGAAATGTAATACCATCAAATGTTATTATAACAGGAGATACCAGGAGTTACACTCCAGAAACACAGCAGTTATTAGAAAAACGAATGAAGACTATCTGCCATAATATATGTAGAGCTCATGGTGCAAAATGTAATTTCTACTATAGTAATTCTTTTTCGCCAACTATTAATTCAGAAGAATGTCATAATACAGCAGTGGAGGCAGCAGCAAATGTGCTGGGAGAAAAAAATGTGGTAGCTGAAGCATCTCCTATGATGTCTTCAGAAGATTTCGGTAGATTTATAGAAGAAGTCCCTGGCTGTCTTGTTTTTTTAGGAGGTAGAGAAGAAGAAGTTTATCCTCTTCACAGTGCTTATTACGATTATAAAGATGAGAATATTATCCGGGGGGTAGAATTTTTTGTAGAAATTGTGAAATTAAAATTACCAGTAAAATAAATTAAGCATAAAATACAGGGTGTAGAAATTGTTTTAAATCTACCTTGAATATCTTTAAATATAATCCTATTAGATACTAAATCTAAATTTAATGGAAATAATTAAAATTAGATTTAATAATATAGTTTAGTATCACTAAGTATATTATATAAGGAGGAGAAAAGTAATATGATAAATCTTAAGATTGATGAAGGAAAATTGGAAAAAGTGGTAAAAAGGGCCAGGGAGAATAATATAATTCTGCCCACATTTGAACA
>JBNJGL010000083.1:0-6727 GCA_051747745.1 Bacillota bacterium
AAAAAGTATATCTGGTGTGGGATCAATTCTACCTTCTTTCTCTGCCTTTTTAGCAGCTTCTAAAAGACCTTTATACAATGAGATTCTCAAATCTGCAAAAATGTTGACCTTAGTAATACCGTTTTTGATAGATTCCTGAACCTGCTTTACTGGTGTTCCAGAACCGCCATGCAGTACAAGTGGAATTGAGCTGACTTCATTAATTTCTTTCAAACGCTCTATATTTAATTCTGGTTCGGATTCATAAACACCATGAGCTGTACCAATTGAAACAGCCAGAGCATCAACACCTGTTTTTTCTATGAAGGTTTTTACATCTTCTGCTTTAGTCAGTTGAGAATCTCCTTCTTTACTTCCGTCAAGATTCATTCCACCCACATGACCCAATTCGGCTTCAACCGCAACTCCTCTAGCATGTGCATAATCAACTACTTCTTTTGTATTCTTAATATTTTCTTCAAATGGAAGCTTAGAACCATCATACATCACAGAACTAAAACCATTATCAATAGCTTCTTTTATAAACTCAAAATCTTCTGCATGATCAAGATGAAGCACAATTGGTATATCATATTCTGGAGCAACTTTATTGATCAAACCTGCAATATAACTGAATCCCTTACCTTCAAGATCATGTCTTAAAGACATTAAAATTACGGGTGAGTTCTTCTCTTCTGCAGTATCCAAAATAGTTCTGATCATAAAATCTTCAATACAGTCAAAAGCGGGAACTGCATAGCCTTCTTTTCTTGCCTGGGGCAGTACTTCATTTAAGTTTGTCAGCATATTTATCATTCTCCTTTTTAGATCTAGGATAGTAAATTATTAATAAAAATCAGTAAAATTTTTGCGAATTTTTTAAAAGTTTAAGTTTTAAAAAAATTATTTTATTATTACCTGTTTTCTTTCTTATTAAAGTTATTGAATTATTACCTTATTAAAGTTATCGAATTATTACAAGAAAACAGGTTAGAGTTTATTAATTACTCATTTAATAATCATTTTACAGGGCAGTTACCCAATTTAATGACTTAGGAATTTAATTAATTGAGCATCTTATCAACATTGTTTCTAATTTCATAGTTAGCGTTAAATATACCTTTAAGAGCTGGATGTAGATGCTTATATACTCTTTCGTAGTATTCTTCATAAATTTCGTTAATCTTTGGATCCGGCTCCACTTTATCGATAAGCTCTAGTTTTTCTTTTGCTACTTCATAGTTCTCAAATAAGCCCACACCATTACCAGCAATATAAGCTGAACCTACTTCAGCACTTACATGACCACCAATATAGACAACATTCATGTTCAGAGCATTAGCCAGGATTTCTCTCAATAATTTACTTTTAGCCATACCACCTGTTACAACCATATCTTCACCAATCTCAGTACCTGAGGCTCTAATATATTTCAAACTGTCAAGCAGGGCATATGCTACAGATTCGAGTCCAGCTCTAAATATATTAGCTCGGGTGTGATCTGTGGATAGACCAAAAATAACTCCTCTAGCTCTTGCATCCCAGACAGGTGATCTTTCACCTGCAAAATATGGCAGTATTGTTAATCCATCTGAACCAGGATTAATTTCTGCAGCTTCTTCATTCATTTTAACATAAGCATTTTCGTCTTCATGTGCCATAATATTATCTCTAATCCACTTATATACTCCACCTGTAAATGCAGGAGCAGCACTAGTTAGATACATATCAGGATAACCTGGTGCAGGGGTAACGAGCATATTTTCTGCAAAATCATCTGATTTTCCTAAGAATCCCCAAACTGCTGAAGTACCTAAAGCTACAACATTTTCTCCAACTTCGCTGATACCGGCAGCCATTACACTAGCAAATGCATCTCCCGCTCCAGCAACAACTGGAATACCTGGTTTTAAACCAGTTTTTTCACTTATTTCTGGCAGTGTTTCTCCAATTACTTTTTCAGATCTAACGAGATCAGGCATCTTGTCAATATCCAGACCAAGTTTATCGAACATTTCAGGATCCCACTGTTTTTTGCGGATATCAAAGCCTATACCTGTACAAGCTGCTTGAGTATAATCCATACAAACTGTTCCTGTTATTTTGTTGAGTACATAATCTTTGATATTTACAAATTTGTCTGCTTTTCCATAAATTCCAGGCTCTTTATTTTTCAGCCAGAGTAGTTCCACCAGACCATAATAGGGATCAACTGTGTTTCCACTTAACTTAAATACTTCATCTACTCCAATAACATCTTTTATCCATTCCCCTTCTTCTGTACCTCTTCTGTCCAGCCAGAGAATTGCGGGATATAAGGCCTCTCCATTTTTATCGATAGGTAAAATATCTGGAGTTAAACCGCTGATACCCAGTCCTACAATTTCGCCATTCTGTTCTTCAACCCAATTTGTAGCCTCTTTAACTACCTCACAAAAACTCTCCCAATATACATCTGCTTCCTGTTCAGCCCAACCTGCTTTAGGTATATTATACCCGTGATCAGTATAGGATGAATTTTCAAATTCTCCATCTTCATTAATGATTGCCGCTCTTGCTCCACCAGTACCAATGTCTACTCCTAATACATACTTCATATAATTTTCCCTCCTAATTTTGATATATGTTAAATGAGAATTAAAAGAAAATTTATCTCATAAACATCTGTGCCAAAAGTCTAACTATTTGGATTTATCAGTTATATAAAATTAATTGTAATCCAAACAGTATATAAAAAGTATTCCAATTCATAAAAACAAATACTAAATCGAGTTTTTTAGAAACAATAACAAACGTATTTAAAGCTTAGTTTAGATTAAATAAATTTTATATTTTTATCTTACAATCATAATCAATATTCTGAATTTTAAATGTATTTTAAAAGCTGTAGAATTTAATTCTACAGCTTTATTTAACTATACTAGCTTATTTTTTCAATGATTTTTTCTGGACTGAAGCCAAATTTTTCGGCTATTTTATTACCCGGACCGCTTTCACCAAAGTCCTCTACGGTAATTAGTTCATAATCTCCATTAAGTAGATTATGCCAGCCACTGCCTATACCTGCTTCTATAACAACCGTTTTTTCTGTTTTAGAAAGCAGTTTATCAAAATAATGTTCTGCATTTCCATCAAGAGCATCTTTATCTGGTATAGAAATAACCTGAACATCTTTTCCTTTTTCTTCAAGAAGATCAGCTGTTTCTACTGCCAGTGATACCTCACTACCACTTGCCAGGAATGTATAATGATAATTCTCTGCATCTGTAGAGCTTATTTTATAAGCACCTTTTTCCATACCAGTCCAGAAATCATCTTCTTTTTCTAGATGAGGAAGAGTCTGTCTTGTAAATACAAGTGCAGTTGGACCTTCGTCGTTTTTAACAGCTTCATACCAGGCAGCTTTTGTTTCTTCTTCATCTGCCGGCCTTAAAACCTTAAGTCCAGGAATTACACGCAGAGCCTCTAAGTGTTCAACCGGCTGATGAGTTGGTCCATCTTCTCCGATATAAATCGAGTCATGTGTGAACACATAAACTATTGGCAGCTTCATTAAAGCGGCCATCCTGATTGCAGGACGCATATAATCACTGAAAACAAGGAATGTTGCAGCAAATGGTCTCAGTCCACCATGTAAAACCATTCCATTTACGATTGAGCCCATTGCATGTTCTCTGACTCCAAATCTAATATTTCTGCCCTTATAATTTCCAGGCTGAATTTCTGCATATTTTTCTAAATATGTTTTATTTGAGGGAGCAAGGTCAGCTGAACCTCCAAGTAAGTAATCAAGCTCATCTGCAAGTTTTCTTAATACTGCACCAGAAGCTTTTCTTGTCGCATTTGGAGTTTCAATTTCAAGTTCTTCAATAGTTTCTTTAAGATTATCTGGTAAAAGAAGTGCTTCTGCTTTATCCCATTTTTCTTTTAATTCTGGATTATTTTCAGCCCATTCAGCAAATTCTTCTTCCCATTTTTTTCGTTCAGCTTCTAATTTTACTTTGCGTTCTGCAAAAAATTCTTTTACTTCATCTGATATATAGTATTTTTTTTCAACGGGAAGACCAATATTCTTTTTTAATCCTTTAATTTCTTCTTCACCAAGTGGTGCTCCATGAGCTGCAGCAGTCCCTTCTTTTGTAGGTGCACCACAGGCAATTTTAGTTTGAGCCATAATAAGTGTTGGCTTATTTTTTTCTGCCTTTGCTGCTTTTACTGCACTTTTAACCTGGTCAAGATCATGTCCATCTACATCTTCAATAACATGCCAGTTATATGCTTTAAATCGATCAGCTACATTTTCTGTAAAAGTAATATCTGTACTACCTTCTATAGAAATATTGTTATCATCATAAATAACAATTAGCTTATCAAGAGCAAGGTGTCCGGCAAGAGAAGCTGCTTCTGAACTAACACCTTCCATCATACATCCATCTCCAGCAATGGTGTAAGTATAATGATCTACTATTTTATGTTGAGCTGTATTAAATTCTGCCGCCTTTATTTCCTCAGCAAGAGCCATTCCAACTGCATTAGCTAAACCCTGACCTAGAGGGCCGGTAGTAGTCTCTATGCCTGGAGTTATCCCATATTCTGGGTGACCTGGAGTTTTAGAACCAGGCTGACGAAACTTTTTTAATTCCTCCAGTGAAAGATCATAACCACTTAAGTGAAGCAGTGCATACTGCAGTGCTGATCCATGACCAGCAGAGAGTATAAATCTATCTCTATCTGGCCAGTCCGGTTTTTGAGGATCATGTTTCAATAAGTCAGCATATAAAGCTGTTCCAATCTCTGCACAGCCAATCGGTAAACCCGGATGCCCGGAATTAGCATCTTCTACTGAATCTGCCGCTAATCCCCGGACGATATTTGCAATTTCATTTAACATATTTTTCCCCCTCTATTTATTACCTTGAGTTTTATTCCAGTCATCTAAAAATCTCTCTATTCCTATATCAGTTAGTGGATGTTGGGAAAGTTTTTCAATTACGTTAAATGGAATTGTAGCAATATCTGCACCTGCTAAAGCTGCTTCTTTTACATGCATTGGATGTCTAATACTTGCAGAGATGATTTCTGTATCCATTCCATAATTATCAAATATCTGTACAATCTCTCTTACAAGATCCATTCCATTAGCTGCGCGGTCATCCAGTCTTCCAATAAATGGGCTAACATAAGTTGCTCCAGCTTTAGCAGCTAAAAGTGCCTGATTTGCTGAGAAAACTAAAGTTACATTTGTATTTATACCTTCATCACTTAATGTTTTAACAGCTTTGAGACCTTCCATAGTCATGGGAATTTTGACTACTACATTTGAAGCTATTTCTGCAAGCTCTCTTGCTTCTTCAATCATCTTATCTGCTTCAAGTGCAACAACCTCTGCACTTACAGGACCATCTACAGTATCACATATTTCTTTAATTCTTGTCTGAAAATCAATATCTCCTTCTTTAGCAACAAGTGACGGATTAGTGGTTACACCATCTATAACTCCATAACTTTCTGCGTTTTTAATTTCTTCCAAATTTGCTGTGTCAATAAAAAACTTCATTAAATCTTCACTCTCCTTATAATTTTATTTAAACTGCTAGCATTATTTCATGAATTTAATTGGTTTTTAGCTAAGTTTATTCAATACCTTTTAAGTTTTCTCTTTCAATAGCATAAATTTCTTTAAGTTTTGGAGTTGAGCGTCCTGGCTTAAACTCAAGTCCGAGCCATTCTTTTACAATTTTCTTTGCAAGTCTAGGACCAGTAATTCTTGATCCAAGTGTAATAACATTAGCATCATTACTTAAGCTTGCTCTTTCAGAAGCAAATGTATCATAAACCTGAGCTGCATAAATTTTTGGGAACTTATTAGCAGTTATTGCCATTCCAATTCCTGTACCACAAATTAAAATACCATCTTTTTCATAGTTACTGGCAATAATTCTTTCTGCTACTCTTTTGGCTACTGATGGATAATATGTTTCATCATCAACAGAATCAAGACCTACATCTTCATATTCTATACCTTCTTCATCCAACATTTCCTTAATTACTTCTTTAAGTTCTATTCCTGCAGTCGCTGCACCAATCACAATTTTCTTCTTAGCTATTTCTGTCATTTTAGTACCTCCTAGATTGATTTTCATTTTACCCGGCCTAGGTAATTAAACATAAAATTTAAACAAAATGAATTAACTAACTTTTTCAACAACTTAATATTAACACAAAACAAAAATAAAAACAAGTATTTTTTGTTATTTTCTTTTATTTTTTTTTATATATTTTTATATTAATCTATATTCTTCTTCATAAATAGTTTTTTTAAGTATAATTTTTCATTAAATAGCTTTTTATAAATTATTTATAACTGACATAATAGCAGCACTAATATGAGATTATCTCTATCTATTAATATATAAAGCTGCTTTTAAGTAATTTATGCTTTTAAAAAAAGATCTATATTCTGGAAATTTTTTTATAAATTATTATAATCATTTATTTTAAATTTGAAATTAAATTATAGTGCTTGTTAATAAATGCTTAATAAGTAAAATAAAATGAAATATAATCATAATTAATAAAAGTATTTGAATTAAAATATAACAAAATGAACACCTTTATTCAAATTAAATTCAAAATTTTTAGAAATTTTTCAAGAAATATTACATTTAATACCATTTGCTATAAGCAGGTTAGTGTGATAAAATATTAATAATGATAATAAATTATTGGCATAAATTAGCGGGAGGTA
>JBNJGL010000084.1:0-6664 GCA_051747745.1 Bacillota bacterium
TAATAATAAAAATCAGCCCTATTAAAGGCTGACTCATAAAGATTTATTAATTATTTTCCACTATATCCTTCACTCTTGAATTATTATATAGGCTGTCAGGAACTTCTTCTACAATTTTCAGCAGCACCCTCCGACTCTCTTCTGCTTCATTATTTTCATGAAGAAGCAGGCCCAGATGATAAAGTGCTTCATCATAATAATTGCTTTCCTGATAACTGTTTATATACCTATAATAATGATCTCTAGCTTTTTCATAATCATCAAGCCTTTCATAATTTCTGGCCAGAAAGAAAAGAGTTTCTCTGTTTAAATAATTTCTTTTTCCTTCAGCATATAATTTCTCAAATAGGGGAAGAGATCTGCTGTAATTACCTTTCTGAAAAATTTCTACAGCGAGGTTAAACAGCTGCTGTTCACTCAGTTCTCCAATCACTGCACTGTATTCATCTGCATCAGTGCCGTTTTCTTCAACTTCCTGCTCCATATCCTGTTGAGGAGAATTTTCCTGCTGATTTCCCATCTGTATTTCATACTGACCTGGTTTAAGTTCATTATCCCGTTCATTTATAAATTTTCTAAAATCTACCCCCGCAAAAATATCTTCCGAAAATTTAACTTCCATAAGATTATATTCCTTATTATCGAAATTATCATTTTCATCTTCTTTTTTTGTATTGTTATCTTTAATTTCACTGCTTTCAGCTGTCTCCATTTTAGTTTCTGCAGTTGATTTACTTTCTTCAGCAGCACTATTTTCTACCTCCGCTGCCTGTCGGTTATTTTCCTCTATCGGTACTGCAGGATCAAAATTATCCATCAGTGAATTTAGAGTAAAACCAAGTATAAGTACCATTATTGCCGCTGCAGCTGGAATTAAAAATTTAGGTGGTATTTTGTTCTTTTTAGATATTTTATTTTCTGACTCAATAATATATTTCTGTATATTTGCATTACCTTTATCTCTTTCATATGCCTGATTGAAATATTTGAGAGCTTTTTTGTATCTTTTTTTCTGCATATATGTCAGTCCCAGAACTATATACGGTTCTATTAAATCATCGTGTTCTTTGATAACTTTTTTTAAAAATTTTATTTTTTTAGCAGCTTTTTTATCATCACTGAAGAGCATTTCCTTATATCTTCTCCGCATCTGAGAAAACTCTTCATCCTCAAGTAGATTTAAATATTCATCTGCCTCATTGTAATCTTTCTTAATGGAAATACTTTTTTTCCAGACCTCTTCTGCCCTGTCAAAACGGCATTTGAGATAATAGCAAAATCCGAGCATATTAAGTGAAGCAGTATGACGTGGATTGAACTTCAGAGATAATTTAAGTTCTCTTATTGCTTCTGTTATATTATTATCCATCATTAAATTCATTGTCCTCTGATAATGGTGTTTGCTTTTTCTTGATCTATCCATTTAAATACCCCACATATTTTTATTATTGTTTTAATCTTATCATATTATACCGGGAAGTTAAATAAAAATGCTTGAGCAGTATATCTTCAAATTATTGTAAAGTCCAAATTATTGTAAAGTTTAAAATAAATACTGCCTGATTTTCTAAGTTCATCTACAATTCAATATTTAAAGAGTTTTTTCAAATAAAAAACAAAAAATTAAACTTCATACAAAATAATAACAAAAAATAATTATAATAAGAAAAATTTTACAAACTGTGCGAAAATTTATTATTTTTCAGAGGATTTTTTTAATTTTTGAAGAAATATGTAAATATAAAAAGGAAAATATTATAATTTTTTTTTAAATATTAAGCTGTTTACAATCTTCTTCCGACCTGCCTCCACCTATATTTAGGCGGTTCAGGCGTCAGGGTTTTAGAAGTAATTCTATGGCCTGCCATTGTGCAAAGGAAGATACAAAAATATAAAGGGAGGGGATTTACAGTTGAAAAAAATTGTTATTGAACCTGAAAAATGTACTGGATGTCGAGACTGTGAACTGGTGTGCTCTATGACAAAGACAGGTGAGTTTAATCCAATGCGTTCTCTTATCAAAGCGGTTTATTTTCCGGAAGAGATGGTGACCGTTCCACTTACCTGTTTACAATGTGAGGATCCACTCTGTATGGATGTCTGCCCGGCAAATGCCATAAGTAGAAATGAGGCCGGAGCAGTAGTAATCAATGAAGACAGATGTATAGGCTGCCACATGTGTGTCAGCGTCTGTCCGGTAGGAGCAATAAAAGATGTTCCCGGCAGAGGTGTAGTAACCAAATGCGACTTATGTGAGGGTGAGCCTGCCTGTGTTGAAATCTGTGCAGCTGGAGCATTAAGTTATGAAGAAACAGATGAGTTTGACACAACAAGAAGCAGGAGTGCAGCTGAAGAAATCAGAAAAGTTTTAAAAGGGGGGCAGCTATAAATGAAAGGTTATACTGGAAAATTTTTGAGGATTGATCTTACTCACAGAGATGTAAAAGAAGAAAAGCTGGATCCAAAATTAGCAAAAGATTACATAGGAGCAAGAGGTCTTGCGGTAAAATATTTTTATGATGAAGTAGCTGCTGATATTGATCCTCTTGGTCCAGAAAATGAACTCTTTTTGGCAACTGGTCCACTAACAGGAACAATGGCAAATGCCGGAGGAAGATTGGATGTCGTAACAAAAGGACCTCTAACAGGTGGGATTGCTGGATCAAATACCGGCGGTTACTGGGGCTCAGAGCTAAAATATGCAGGTTATGATATGCTTGTTTTTGAAGGCAGAGCTGATAAACCTGTCTATATCTGGATTGATAATGGAGAAGTAGAAATACGCGATGCATCACACCTCTGGGGCAAAAATACATATGAAACAGATACTAAACTAAGAGAAGAAACACATAAAGAAGCCCGTGTTCTGAATATTGGCCCGGCCGGAGAAAATCAGGTGCTATTTTCTAACATAATGAATGACCGCGACAGGGCAGCAGGTCGGACCGGTGTTGGGGCTGTTATGGGCTCCAAAAATCTTAAAGCTGTTGTTGTGAGAGGTAAAAAAGGTGTACAGGTAGATGATAAAGAAAAATTTATGGAAACAGCTTTTGAGGTCAAGAAAAAAATAAATGAACAGGGTTTAACCGGAGAAGGATTGGCCGCTCTGGGAACTGCCAGTCTTGTTAATGTTATCAATGAACACGGCAATCTTCCGACGAGAAATTTTCGAGAAAGCGTATTTGAAAATGCCGATAAAGTCAGTGGAGAAACTCTTGCTGAAGATCTTTTAATAAAAAACAAAGCCTGTTTTGGCTGTGCAATTGCATGTGGTAGAGTAACTGAAGTACCATCTGGAAAGTATAAAGGTAAAGGGGAAGGTCCTGAATACGAAACCCTCTGGGCCTTTGGACCAGACTGCGGTATAGATAATCTGGAAGCCATAACAAAGGCCAATTTTCTCTGTAATGATTTAGGTCTTGACACAATTACAATGGGAACAACTATTGCCTGTGCCATGGATATGCAGGAAGACGGGGTTCTCAGCAGAGAAGAAACCGGCCTAGATTTAGAGTTTGGTAATGAAGACGTAATTATAGAAGCAACAAAACTAACTGCGGAAAAGAAAGGATTTGGGGCAAAATTGGCCAGAGGTTCATACCGCCTGGCTGAAGAATATGGAGTCCCAGAATATTCCATGAGCAGTAAAAAGCAGGAGTACCCTGCCTATGATCCCAGAGGAAGCCAGGGAATGGGGCTTGAATATGCTACTTCCAATAGAGGTGGCTGTCATGTCAGAGGTTATATGACCTCTCCTGAAATATTAGGCCTCCCACAGAAACTGGATCCGGATACAACTGAAGATAAGGCTTTCTGGACAAAGACATTTCAGGATCTGACTGCAGCGGTAGATTCTGCTGGCTTATGCCTGTTTAACACATTTGCCATTGGTGGAGATGAAGTATACAGGCTGTTGAATTATGCTACAGGTTTTGAGTATACAGAAGAAGACCTTATGAAAGCCGGAGAAAGAATCTGGAATCTGGAGCGCCTCTTCAATTATAAAGCCGGTATTACTAAAGAAGATGATACTCTAAATCCACGCCTGCTGAATGTTCCTATTAAATCAGGTCCAAGAGCAGGAAATGTTGTTAAACTTGATGAAATGCTGACAGAGTATTATCAGCTGCGCGGCTGGAATGAAAAAGGAATACCATCAGTAGAGAAAAAAGATGAACTGAAATTGTAGCAAAATGGGGGGAAATCATGAAATATGTAATTATAGGCAGCAGTGCTGCCGGACTAAATGCACTGGAAACTATTCGCAAATATGATACGGATTCTCATATTACAGTTGTTACAGCAGATAGTGCCCGCCCCCATTCGAGAATTTTAACCAGCTATCTTATTGGTGATCAAATTGCGGAGGAAAATATTTTCCTCCGCTCTCCTGACTATTTTGATGAGATGGGTGCAGAGGTGCTGGACCAATGCAGAGCAGAAGGAATCAATTCTGAGAAAAAGACATTAACTCTTTCTTCTGGAGAAAAAATTAGCTATGACAAGCTGCTGATAGCAACCGGAGGCCGTCCCAAAATGCCTGATTATAATGGAAAAGAACTTAAAGGTGTTTTTAACCTCCGTGATTTTGATGATGTACATAAAATAAAAAGTTATCTGGATGATGTTGATGTAGAACACTGCTTTATTCTCGGTGGTGGCCTGGTCGGCATGAAGGCCATGGAAGCATTTTATAATCTCAATAAAAAAATAACGATAATTATTCGTTCTCCTCAGGTCCTATCACAGATGCTGGATGCAGGATCTGCTTCTCTGGTGGAGACATATCTTGAAAGTAAAGGGATAAACATAATGACAGGTGAGTCTCCAGCAGAAATAATCGGGAGTGAACATGTAGAGCAGATAAAACTGCAGAGCGGCAAAACTTTAACAGGAGAACTGGTTCTGATAGGTAAAGGAGTAAAACCCAATACTGATTTTGTTAATGGTGAAGTTGATCTCAACAAATATGGCGGAATTATTGTTGATCAAAAAATGCAGACAGGCACTGAAAATATTTTTGCTGCCGGTGATGTTGTTTCTGCCCCTGATTTTCTGGGGGACGGAAACTCTGCCTATGCAATCTGGCCTGATGCTGTCTGGCAGGCTAAAACAGCAGCTAAAAGTATGCTGAATATTGAAAGCAGCTATGAAGGTGGACTCAATCTAAATGCCCTTAAGATAATAGATCTTCTATTTTACGCTGTCGGAAGAGTTCAGCTGAATGATAAAGAAAGAGAAAAATATAATGTATATGTGAGAAATGAACCTGAAAAAGGTATTTACCGCAAATTAGTCTTTTCGGACCACAGGCTGATAGGAGCAATTACCATCGGACAGACAGATGATATAGGTGTTCTCTATCTGCTGATTAAAAAACAGATGGAGATAGAAAGCAGGGCTGAATATATTCTAAAACACGGTGTTAATTATGCCGAACTCATGAAGGAAAAAGTTTTATTAAAAGCAGCCAGTTCTGAACTGCCGATCTGGTAAAATAAATTTAACACGAAAGTAAAACACAGAGAAGCTCCCGGACGGGAGCTTCTCTGTTATGTATACTAATTTCACAGGTTCAGCTTATTTACCTCAGCTTTCCTCTGCAGTCTATTTCGATTTCTTCTACAACCTGATTATCAGAAATCAAATAAGCTTTATCATATAAATTTACCACCGGACAGATGTGATTTGGAATAATTTCCAGCTTATCTCCTATTTTCAGGGTGTCATGAAATTTTTTATTGTAAATTATGGCATGTTCATCATAGACATCATCAATATACACTTCTGGATTTCCCTTTATTAAACCCAGTCCTTTAGCAGCACAAAAACCTTCTGAACGCGTCTGAGTGGTGAGTCCTTTTGCTCCCACATCAGTTATTATTCTTTCCTCAGTTGGCAGGCTGATTACAGTTGTTAAAACTGCAGCTGCATTTCTGTCCAAACTTCCATAGGCATTAGCCTGTGAGGCATCCATAAATATATATGTGCCCGGCCTAATTTCAGTTACTCCATCCAGGATTGGAAAACCGAACATCATCGAAGGTGTGGAACCGATACTAACTGTTTCCAACTCAAATCCCATATCTGCAGCAATTTCTGCAAAATTAAGAGTTCTCTTCTGACTGGTCAGATGAATCTGCCGGCATTCTTTCCTGTTTTTAGCTCTATATGAATGTCCATCATGTGAGAAAATACCTTTTAGATGAATATTATTACATTTTTTTAGGTATTTCAGCAGATTAATATAATCTGCTTCTTTAATAACTCCTGATCTTTCTTCTCCAACCTCAATTTCTATTAATATTTCAGCTTTGTTTTTACTGCCCGCAAAATTTCTTTCTATCATTTTCAGCTGTTCTACACTGTCAGCTCCAAAAGAAATATTAGTTTTTTTAGCAAGGTTTTTAATACGGGATAATTTAATATCACCTACTATTTCATTGGCAATAAAAATATCGTTCAATCCTTTTTCTGCCATAACTTCTGCTTCCCCTACTTTGGCTGTGGCTATACCGCTGGCCCCTATTTCCTCCTGTTTAAGTGCCAGTGCTGACATTTTATGAGTTTTAGTGTGGGGTCTGAGTTTAACATTATTGCTGTCAGCATAGTCCTGCATAAATCTGCAGTTATCAATCATAATTTCTCTATCAATTAATAATAC
>JBNJGL010000085.1:0-6651 GCA_051747745.1 Bacillota bacterium
AAATGGATAGGCGGCCAGAGTTGTTAAAGTAACAGCTAAAAGAGATGTGATTAAAGAAATTTTAATACTATTCCATAACCACAGCATAAATGGATGCTGTTTGGAAGTAACTAACTCTTCATAATGTTCGAAAGTAACTACTTCCGGTATCAGTGACTGCCCGACTAATGTATTGGCCGGGTTAACTGAAGCAGAAATAGTCCAGGCTATAGGAAAAAAAGTAAAAGCAATAGCCAGCCAGATAATTAAATGTTTAGATATCATTAATTTTTTACTTTTATTCATTTTCTTTCACTTCCTCTAGTGTCCCGGTATATCTAAAGTTAAACCAGGTTATTGTTGCAGTAATTATAAATATTAATAAGGTTACGGCACTTGCAAGACCAAAGTCAGCACCTCTGCCGGTTTCAAAAGAAAGCCGATAAGTATAACTGATTAAAATATCAGTACCACCAGCCGGAGTTTGGGCTCCAGCAATTGCGGGTCGTCCCTCGTTAAATAAGTATATAACATTAAAGTTATTAAAGTTAAATGCAAAGGCTGAAACTAATAAGGGTCCAACACTAATAAACAATAAAGGTAATGTAATATACCTAAATCTCTGCCAGATGGAAGCACCATCAATTGCAGCAGCTTCGTACATTGTTTTATCTATGCTCTGCAGTGCACCAAGAGTTATTAACATCATATAAGGAAAACCTAACCATAAATTAATAAAAACTAAAGCTGCTCTAGTCCAGAAAATATTATTCATAAATGGTAGGGCATCCACTAAAGGTAGAGCTGTTAAAATTTCATTTATTACACCGACTTCCGGATTAAAAAGACCTCTCCAGATTAAGACTGAAATGAAAGCCGGAATTGCATAAGGTAACATTAGAATAGTTCTATAAAATTTATTGAATTTTAACTTTTTATCATCTAAAATAAGTGCAAGTAAGAGACCAAGACCAAAGGTTGTGCCAACACTTAAAATTGCCCAAATAAAAGTCCAAACAAATACTCGGAAAAATGGCTGTAAAATTCTGTTATCTGTAATTAGTCTTCTGTAATTTCTTAAACCAACAAAGGATCTGAAACCTGGTGATAATCTTCCCATTTCCTCATTGACAAAAAATCCATTTTCTTCTGTATATTCATAACCATCTCTTAAATCTATTATTGAGTTCTTTTCTTCATCATACTCATATCTTTGTCTGTATAATGCAAAATTATTAATCCCTGACATTTTTAATTTATTATCACCGGCTTTGATTTCTAACTTTTCTAAATCACTTAAATTCTGAATCAGTTCTTTTTGATCGAGCTTTTCAAAACCGTTAATTGTTTCTAATTCAAATGGGTCATCAGCACGCTGTAATAAGGAACTATCCGCTGATAATTCTTCTAATTGATTATTTATTGAATCGGCAATATAAAATTCCTCATTTTCTGCATCTTTAAAAATTATTTTAAATTCATCATCTTCATTTTTAAAAGCGGTAAAATCATATGTTCTAGTATCTTCAGGTAAATAGGTTCTATTTTCAATTTGATTAATAACCTGTTCTTTAGAAAGCATATTCCCGGTACCATAGTTTGTAGTAGAAATAAAAATTGTATAGAAAATTGGATAAACTACCAAAATTATCATAAAAAATGTTCCAGGTAATATATATCTGAGAGGATATACTTTATCACTTAAGTAAATAAAATTAACTAAAATCATGACTACTACTGTTATTGCTGCTAATATATATCCACTCTTACCAATTGAAACAATTAAGCTTAATAAAGCTAGAGCATTAAAAAATGCTAAAAATATTAGTTTAAAAACAAAAGAACTATTTTTGCGCCAGAAATCCATTTTCTTTCCCCCTATTTATAAAGAGCAAGCTGGCGCAATTAAGCACCAGCAAACTCTATATGTTTTTACATTCCTTCTTCAATAGTGTTTTTAATTTGTTCTACTGCGTTATCCAGTGCATCTTCCGGGCTTTGATCCTGATTTAATGATAAAGAAAGAGCATCTTCCCAGGCACTCCAAACTGCAGCCATTTCTGTAATTGCAGGCATTGGAACTCCAGTTTCAGCACTTTCTAATACACCCTGTGTATCCGGATCTTCGGAAGCTCTATCTCCTGCTGGAATATAAGTAGGAGGACGATTATCACTTTCATAGAAACTATACATTACATCCTCTTTAGCAACATATTCATTTAAGAATGTTTGTGCTAAAATTTTATTTTCAGAGAATGCGGAAATCATAAAGCCCTGTACACCAACAAAAGGTCTGGCTTCATTACCGTCCATTGTTGGTAATTTTGTAAATCCATAATTAATACCAGCTTCTTTAATATCAGCTGCAGCCCATGGACCAGTAAGCATCATTGCAGCATCACCAGAAGTAAAGATACTCATCATTGTTTCATAATCAATATATGGGATATTACCATCATATAGTTCTGTTAATTCTGTTAAAGCTTTTACAGAACCATCATTATTAATTCCAATATCTAATGGATCCAGGACTCCCTCTTCATCTTCTCCAAACACATATCCTCCAAAACCACTAAAGAAAGGGAATGTATGATAGGGGTCAGGCTGTGGCATTACAAAGCCATATTTGTCCTCATCTTCATTTGTTTCTTCTTTAACAATTGTTTTGAATTCTTCAAAGGTAGCAGGTGGTTCTTCGATAATATCTTTATTATAGAAAAGACCTACAGCCTCAATAGCATATGGCATTCCATAAAGTTCTTCACCCCATGTGAATGCATTTAAACCAACTTCCATAAAGTTATCTCTGTTTTCTCCTAAATCAATTTTTTCAACTAAGCCATTAGCTATTAGTTCTCCCATCCAGTCATGGGCACCGACTATTATGTCAGGTCCTTCTCCAGCTGGTGCCTCAATTGCTAGATCGTCTCTAATATCTCCAAAAGCTTTTTCTTGAACTGTAACTTCTATTCCATATTCATCTTCAAATGCACCTTTGGCATCTTCCAAAATAGGAGTTCTTGTTTCATCTGCCCAAATCAATAACTCACCTGAAGTCGAAGCACCAACAACTTGAACAAGCCCAAAAATCATCATCAGTACCAGTAAAATTGTAAAACCTTTTTTCATTATAAATCCTCCTTTTAATTTGTTGTGTCTTAACTTAATTCTATGGTAATTTTATTTATAACAACTGGAACTTTAAATTCCAGTTTGTTATCAGAGTAAGAAAACTCACTTAATTCATTACCATCAACATCGATATTTTGAGGATCCTTATTTAAATTATTGAAAACCAACTTATAATCTTTAAATTCCTGCTGATAGTTTTCTTCTTTTCTTTCTATATTAAAAATTATCTGATTGTCAGTATATTGATAGTTAAATTCTGTCAGATTATAAACTCCATTCTGGTAGTTGTAGGAAATCCCATCATCATCATAAAGTTGATAATTCCCCAGATTATTATCTTCATTTAAAAAGATATTTAATTCCAGAACTTCAATTTCCTTTTCATCGACATAATTCAACTTTTCGTTGAGTGGAATAATAGTTCCTGCTCTGACAAAAAGTGGTAGAATATCTAATGGTGCATCAACAATTATATGCTCTCCACCCTGGTAGATTTCATTTGACCAGAAATCAATCCATTTTCCTTCCGGCAGGTAGAGCATTCTTTTATCCTGATCCGGCTGGTAGACCGGAGCAGCCATTAAACTTTCACCAATCATAAACTGATCAGATAAATTTTCGCATTTTTCATCTTCCGGGAATTCCATAATTAACGGCCTCATAACAGGAATACCTGTCTGAGAGGATTGATAGAAAAGATTATAAAGGTGAGTAATAAATTTATATCTCAGCTCTATATATTTTTTGATTATCTTTTCATATTTCTCTCCAAATGACCAGGGCTCCTGAGAAATTGCCCTAACCTCACAGTGGTTTCTAAAGAAAGGAACAAAGGCTCCCAGCTGTGTCCAGCGGGTTAAGAGCTCACCATTACTGTTGCCGGTAAAACCACCAACATCGGTGCCACAGAAGGTGACACCCGACATACCAAGATTCATCAGCATCGGCACTGCCAATTTTATATGATCCCAAAAGCTTCGATTATCTCCTGTCCAGACAGCTGAATACCGCTGAATACCAGCAAAACCAGCTCTGGTCAGTACAAAAGGTCTCTCATTTTCAAGACTTTCTTTTAAACCTTCAAAAGTAGCCTTATCCTCTAAAAACCCATATAAGTTGTGGAACCTGCGGTGAGTTCCAGAATCACCATCATTTTGATGCATTACCTTAACATCCATGGTGTCAGTTTTATTAAAGGCAGCCGGTTCGTTCATGTCATTCCAGATACCCTTAACTCCTAGCTCTACATAATCTTTCTGCAGTCCGGCCCACCAGTCTCTAACTTTAGACTGAGTAAAATCTGGAAAAGCACAGTTGCCGGGCCAGACTTTATCTATAAAGACTTTACCATCAAGGTATTTACAGAAATAATCATTTTCCATACCCTCCTGATAAAGTTTATATTCGGGATCTTTTTTTACCCCGGGGTCAATAATTGTTACTCCCTTGATTCCATTTTCAGCCATGTTCTTAAACATCGACTCCGGATCTGGAAAGCGGTCTTCATCCCAGGTGTAAATTTTATATTCGTCCATATAATGGATATCAAAATGAAAGGCATCACAGGGGATTTCTTTATCTCTAAAAGTTTTTACCAGCTCATCAACTTCAGCCTGTGGATAATAGCTGTAGCGTGACTGATGATAACCTAAAGACCACTTTGGGGGTAAGGGCATTGTACCTGTTATTTTTGAATATTTTGAAACAACCTCTTTAAGAGATGGCCCCTTAAAGAAATAATAGTCCATATCTCCACCTTCAGCCCAAAAAGAATAATAATCCTGTCCTTCACTGCCCAGATCGAAAAAACTTTTATATGAATTATCAAAATAAATACCATAGCTGTTTTCTGGACTGTAAGAAATTAAAAATGGTATTGACTGATATAAGGGGTCAGTATCATCAACATGAGGAACAAAGGTATCATGATTCCACATCTCATAGAGTCTGCCCTTTTTATCAAGCCAGCCTGTTTTTTCTCCCAGACCATAAAATCTTTCACTGTTTTTAAAAGACTTCCAGGCTCTAACTTTCTGCTTTTTCCAGCCCAGAGCATAATTACTGTGGTCCTGATGGATTAAATTACCCTGCTGATCAAAGACACTGAGCAGAAATTTATCTTTTCTAACTTCGAGCCTGAGTTCTGCGGTTTCAATTATTATTTTTTCTTTATTTTCTTCAACTTCAAAACTATCATGGCTTAAATTATGTTCAATCACAGCCTCTGTTGTTTTGTAATTAATAGGCTGATTGGAATGAGCCACAATTAATCTGAAGATATCAGCTCTTAAAAATTCTATTGCTATACTGGCGTGTTCAAAATCAAATAAAACTTCATTGTCCTTAATTTCATAATTTAAAATACCCTGCAGTTTATGATAATCACTGCTGTCATCTCTGCTTTTTCCCTGCAGTAGAGCTTCACTGTTATCCATCAATATAACTCCTCTCAAACTTTAGCTTACTATAATTTAAAGTTATTGCGCAATCGTTTGCACATTTCGACAAAAAAATATTGTCTTTATTTGTTCTTCTATCATTTGTTAACTTAATTTTAATATATTTTTAATCTATTTGCAAGGATTTTTAGAATTTTTTTAGCTATTATGTAAAAATTATCTTAGATCTGATATAATAACTATAAATATAAGGATAATACAAATAGGGGTGAAATAATTTGGATAATACACAAATAACAGAGGCTTTAAAGAATTGCGAAAAACTCATTTTATTTCAGGAAATCAAAGAAAACAGCCTTATTCTCAGTTTAAAAGAAATTTTAAATAAGAAAAATGAATCTGATCAGCTGCTGACAGATTTAATTTATCAGCTTATTGATTTAAACATTAGAGAAGGCCTGGAGGGTGATGTCTGGCATAACTATCTCAAAAAAATTATTACTGCTTCCGAAAATATTTTCTCATTAAAGGCAGAAAAAGGAGAAATCGATAAAGATTCCAGTCTGTATACACTGGCAGTCAATGATCTTAAAATTATCAGCAAATTATTTTCTTTTAACTTTAGTGATTTAGTTTCAGCTTTTGGTTTAAAAGAATTTGAGCACTTAAGCAGTTTTAAGCTCAGTGATTCTGATCTGGATTTTGAAAAAGAAAATTTATATCAGCCCCTTTTCAGCAGTTCTAATCCTGAGGATAATTTAGAGGCTTTGATAGATTTTTATCATCAGCATGGTGCTTCCATTTTAAATGAAAGCAGAGCTTTTTACTGGCAGAATAACAATTTAAGCAGGGTTAACAATCCTGATCCAATTACTTTTGCCAATTTAATTTCCTATCAAAACACTCAAAAAAAGCTGATAGAAAATACTGAGAGTTTTTTAGCTGGAATTCAGGCTCACAATGTACTCCTCTATGGAGATAGTGGTACTGGAAAATCTTCCTCGGTAAAAGCTTTAGTAAATAAATTTTATCAGCAGGGACTGCGCTTAATAGAAATCAACAGCTCCCAGATTAAAGAATTACCTGCTATCCTTGAATATTTAAATGAGCGCGGTCTTTACTTTATAATTTTTATGGATGA
>JBNJGL010000086.1:0-6538 GCA_051747745.1 Bacillota bacterium
CCCATCCTCAATATAGTCTGCTGCTTTTTCTCCTGTTAGTTTTTTTGCTTTCATCAATTACCTCTCCTTCTTTAATATTATATTTTTAATATTATTCTTTAATTGTAACATAAAAAGTATATAATTTTAAAAATATACTTGAAGATAGCTGGGTTCATCCTTTTCAGCAGGTGATATTTCCTGCAAAAGAGGTAACATGATTCAATCCTTGCTATTAGATTTCAGACCATTTTTCAAAGAGCCAATTTAATTAATATCCTCCTGCATTTGTTTAAAAGATACTGCATCACACTTATCAGCAAATAATTTCTTTAGTTCATCATCAACTTTGGTTAATGTAATAGAATAACCTGCCATCTCCTGTGAGGTAAAGAATTCACCAATATAGTTTTTAACAATATCTATACCTTTTTCTTCAAGCATATTATATACTTTGCGATAAGAAATATACATTTCAAGAGGAGCAGTAGCTCCAAGTCCGTTGATTAAAACTACTACCTCATCTCCCTCTTCATAAGGAAGGTCTTCAAGAACTATATTAACTAAATCAGCTGTAACTTCATCATTTGTTTTCATAGTTTCTTTTCTAATACCAGGTTCGCCGTGGTGTCCTACACCAATTTCCATTTCACCTTCTGCTAACTCAAAACTTGGTTCACCATTTGTCGGCATAATACATGGTTTATGAGCAACCCCCATACTGCGAGTATTATATAGTGCTCTTTCGGCAGTTTCTTTTATTTTTTCTAAGCTGTATCCTCTTTCTGCCATTGCTCCAGCGAGCTTCCAAATAATTACCTCACCTGCAACACCACGTCTATTTTCCATTTTTTCTTTTGGTGCAGAAGCAACATCATCATTAATTATAACTGTATCTACTTCTATACCATCTTCTTCAGCCATTTCTGCTGCCATTTCGAAATTCATGATATCTCCACTGAAGTTACCTATACAGCAGAGAACTCCTTTTCCTCCATCTGCAGCTTTTATAGTTTCGTAAATATGATCAACCGAAGGTGAAGAAAAGATGTCTCCAACAGCAACTGCATCTAGTGCACCTTCACCAATATATCCCATAAATGCAGGTAAATGACCTGAGCCACCTCCAGATACTACTCCTACTTTACCTTTGATAGGAGCTTCTTTTTTCGCAACACATCTTTCCGAAACTCTTTTTATTCTGTCCTCATATGACTTGACAAAACCATCGATCATCTCTTCAATCAAATCTTCCGGGTCATTTAAATACTTCTCGTAATTTGGATTAGCCACAGCAATTCCTCCTTTAAATTATTTTTGAAAATAATTTAGTTTATTTGAAGCTGATTAAATAAAACCCTTACTCATTATTATTTTTTTAGCTTATCCATTATTTCTGCAACAGATTCGAGAACATAATCAGGTTCATGAGGGCTCTCCGCAAGTGTTTCTTTAGTTGATTCACCACTTAAAACCAGAATACTTGTAATATCAGCATCAATCGCCATCTTAATATCGGTATAAAGCCTATCTCCAACCATAGCCATCCTGTCTTTTTTAACACCGAGAGTATCAGATACATAATCAACCATCGTAGTATTAGGTTTCCCAACCACCAGTGGTCTCTTACCTGTAGATGTTTCGAGAAGACTGATCATCGAGCCACAATCAGGCATGCTTTTGCCGCCTTCAAGTGGACAGACATAATCAGGATTTGTGGCTATATATTCGACTCCATCCAGTATTAAATCATGTGCATCCCATAGCTTCTTATAATCTAAGGTTTTATCAAAACCTAAAACAACAAAATCTATATCTTCATTTTTATCTTTTACTATTTCTAATCCCGCATCAGCTAATTCCTGTTCTAAAGAAGGTGTTCCCAAAGGATAAACCTTTGCTCCTTCTTTCTGCTTACTGACATAATCTGCAGTAACCTGACCTGAATTAACAATTCTTTCGACCGGAACTTCTAAGCCAAAACGCTTCAGCTTTTTTTGATAATCACTAGTGTTTTTGGAAGAATTATTTGTAAAAAAAACATAATCCTTACCCTGTTCATCAAGTAAATTAATAAAATCTACTGCTTTATCAATTAATTTATTGCTCAAATAAATTGTACCATCCATGTCAAGTAAAAAACAATTGATATCTTTAATTTTAGTCATTTATTATCATTCCTTTTAAGAATTTTATCTCACTATCTATTTCATTAAATCTTATTGATATAAGAAGTTTTAAGCAAATATTTTTAGAGTTTTATCTTAGTTGGGTAAAGAGCTGTATCTTAGAAACCAAAAACATTTTTTTAACTCTAATCTAAAGTCTTGCTTCTAAATTATCAATTGCTTTTTCTGCCCAATCTTCCAGGAGTCCAGCTTGATTTAATAGTGTTAAGATAGAATAGCGAACTCTTATTTCAAAACCATAATTTACAGCTTTTCTCAGCCAATCATGATTAAGTCCTTTAACATCTTCTCTATCGAAAAATCCAAAATCATCAAGAATCTCATCTACTTTTTCTAAGTTTTCTTTATATTCTTCAATATAAGATTTTAAGTTCTTCTCTTTTTCGAGCAGTTTTTCTTTACTTATCTTTTCACGTTCCCATCTTTGGTCTAATAATTCTAATATCTTAGGTGCTTTTTCCAGGTAAATTTCTTTAATTGCTTCTTCTCTAGCCTTTCTGTCATGCTTTAATTCAAGATCAGCAAAATTTGTTTCAAGCAGTCTTAAATAAAATTCACTTGTAATAACTGTTGCTGTTCCAACTTTAATTCCATGTGTCGGTACAGGTTCCTGGAATATACCAGAATACATATCAAAGAAGTGTGATATCTGATGTTCTCCTGCAGAAGCTGGTCTTGAGTTGCCAACCATCATCATTGCAATACCTGAATAAATCAATCCTTTTGTCAGGGCATCAATTCCTTCAATCTTACGCTCAATAATCGCTTCATAGTCATTGAAGAGATCATCCAATACGTTCTCAACCATATCATAAGCTTCCTGACAGAAATATGCATCTAATAACTCACGCTGCATCTTCCAGCCCAGCAGTGAAGTTACTTTCCCGAGTAAATCACCAAGACCTGATTGAATTAACTTCCAGGGTGAATCAGCAAGTACATTAAGATCTGCAGCTATAAATTCTGGTGGTGTAATATCATAAGATTTTTTTACACCCTCATAAGTAATAGAAGCAATTGAAGAAGCATAACCATCCATTGAAGGAGCAGTAGCTGCGATGGAATATGGTCTTCCCATTTTACGAGCTGCATAAGCAGTAAGATCATTGATGCTTCCTGAACCAACTGCCAAAATATATCCATCATCATCTACACCAGCTAGAACACTAAAAATTGCATCCGGATCTGGAACTAGGTGATCATCACCTTCTTTTTCTTTAAGTAATATTTCTTTAACTTCAAAACCTGCTTCTTTCAGCAAAGATTGAATTTTATCACCTGCAGCTGCTTTTGTATTTTTATCATTAACCACATAAACCTTTTTTTCTTCAGAGACCATACTGATTAAATCTGGGATTCTGTTCAAAGCATTTTCTTCAATTACAACCTCTTTTATAGGCACCTCGTGTACTCTACCACATGAACATTCTTTTCCTGAAATTTCTTTAAGATCTAAATCCATTTAAATTCCTCCTTAATATTGAACCCCTTTGCTAAATAAAGAATATAAAAACTTTTTCGTCAAGTAAATATTAACATAAAGCAAAACCAAAAGCAAGTATTTTTTACTATTTATTTTCATATTTTTTTATAATTTTTTATTATTTTTTCATATATCTTTTTATAATTCTGATATTTGTCTATCTTTTACATCCGCTCTGATCTCTACTTTATAAGCTCTGACTACATTTATAAAGCCAGATAATCCTGTCTGGACCAAAATTTTAATTATTAATTATTTTTTATTTATTTTTATTTTAAAGATACAAAAGAAAGAACTTAAAAAAATTTTTTAATTTTTCTGAATATATGCTTGACAATTGAAATCTTATAAAATACAATTAAAAATATAATAGACCTTAAATATCCGATGGATATTTAGACGAGATTTAATTTGATTATAAAATTCAAATACAACTATTAATAAAAATTATAGACTGGAGGTCTTTTCTATGCTTTCACATACTAGGAAAAATAAGATTTTAGAATTACTTAAAACACATAAGCAAATATCTACCCAGCAGTTGGAAAAAGAACTGGATGTTTCAGGTGCAACTATCCGCAACGATTTAGCTCAACTGGAAGAACAGGGCCTTATAGAAAGAATTCACGGTGGAGCAGTTCTGCCGGATAAAGATGAAGTCGATAGTTTTCGCAGTTTCCATAAAAGAAGCGAAAAAAATGTTGAAGAAAAAAAAGCAATTGGTAAGGTAGCAAAGGATTATATTAAAAGCGGTCAAACAATTATACTTGATGCAAGTTCAACAATCCTTTATCTTATTCCTTATCTTTCCAACTGTAATAAATTAACTGTGCTTACCAATGGTATTTATACAGCACTTGAAGTAAAAAATGAAGAAGATTTTAATGTAATCCTTCTCGGCGGAATTGTAAGACCAAAATCAGGATCTGTTGAAGGTTTAATTGGCGGCTGTATGTTAAATGATATTTCAGCAGATTTAATGATTACTTCTTCTCATGGATTTAATGTTGATAATGGTCTAACAGATTTCAATTTCTATGAAGTAGAGTTAAAAAAGAAAATGGTAGCTAAATCCGATAAACTTATAGCATTAGTTGATCATACTAAAATCGGCCATACTTCTGCAGCCCAGTTTGCAAAAGCCACTGATATTGATCTGCTGATAACCGATTCTGGTATAGACGAAGAAGATGTAAAGCGGATTAAAGATGCAGGGATTAATATCATAATTGGTAATTAAAATTTATACCTGATTAATCAATCCTGCCTTAAACTCTGCTATAACTTCAAACAGATAAGTAAAAAAGCAACCCCATAATTTAAACAGCCAAAGTAAAACTGCTGTTTTTACAATGGGGTTTTATAATTTTATTCTTGTTTTTTATTTGAAATTCTGGAGAAGATATTCTTCTGCTTTTTTTGACCATAAGCCATTATTTTCTTCAACTATTTTTGCCAATTCAGTGAAACGAGCATCTTCTTCTCCACGTGCAGCAAGATCTTCTAATGCAGTCAATTCCATATCAATTCCTGTATAAATCAATTTTTTCCCTCCTGGTAGATCAGGCAGATTCAAAATGGTATTTTCAGCACTATTTAATCCACCTATATGGGTAATCATTTTAGCAGGTTTGAGTTTTCCTTCTGCAAAAAGTCTGAGAGCTTCTTTCATATCCTCATCATTACCACCTGATGAACCTGTAAAATGTGTAGATGAATAATGTACATCATAAAAATTCACCTCAGCTGAAAAGCTTTTATCCGTAGGGCCTGCAAAAAAATGCAGATTGCCATCATTAGCTAAAAGCCTATCTCCATCTTCAACCAGAGATTTAACAGGTGCATATACAAATACATCATTATAACCACTACCGCCATTAAGTTCTTTTAATTTCCCAACCAGATCATCTTCATTCTGTGGATTAATATAATGCAGTTCAATACCATCTTTTTTTGCTTCTTTTGGCGGAAAAATTCTTGCCAGTCTATCCAATCTATCCTGATTTATATCTACCAGAACTAAAAGAGAAGGTGTTCTTTCAGCATGGAGAGCGTAATCTAAAGCACCAATCCCCATTGGACCAGCAGCCCCGAGCAGAGCTGTGCTTCCATTTTCAATTATTCCCATCTTGTGAGTATAATCATCAAGATTATGGTAAACAGATTTATAACCTCCAATCACACAGGAAATAGGTTCAGCCAATGATGCTTCATAAAAAGCATCTCCTTCATATTTAAAAAGATATCCTAGCTCCATCGCTTCTGGTGGAATGATTACATACTGACTGTTGCCGCCAAAATGTTGATAAGAATAACCTGCAGTATTGGATTCACCCTTGTAATCTAAAACTGGTGAAACAGTAAATTTTTGTCCAGGCTGATATTCATCCTCCCATTTTGAACCTACTTTTAAAATTTCTCCTGCAAATTCGTGTCCTGTAATAGTTGGATTTTCTACAACATCATTAGGTACACGCTTATGATCTGCTCCCTGAAGAGCAGTTTTGTATGTTGACATGCAGATACTGTTTGTAACAACCTCTGCTAAAATCTCATCTTCTTTTATTTCGGGAAGTTCAAACTCTTCCAGCCTTAAATCTTTTTTTCCATATAATCTTAGGGCTCTAGTTTTCATATTATTCCTCCCTCTTAAAATTTAGTTACGTCAAATCTAATTGTTCTTTTCATTTTCTATATTTTCTTTATTAGTCAATCAAGCTCTATTATCAGCGAATAGATCTTCTATTTTTCCAGCCACAGCATTACTTAAAGAATTTCTGATCGGTTGAAAAAGTATATCTGGTGTGGGATCAATTCTACCTTCTTTCTCTGCCTTTTTAGCAGCTTCTAAAAGACCTTTATACAATGAGATTCTCAAATCTGCAAA
>JBNJGL010000087.1:0-6466 GCA_051747745.1 Bacillota bacterium
AAAATAATAGCAGAAAAATATTCTGAAACAAATATTGCAGTTATTAATGATGGAGTTGCCTGTCTGGCAGGTGCGCTGATGGATAAAGCAGGAATCTTGATAAACTCCGGAACAGGGTCTATAGCAATTGGTCGGGATAAAAAAGAAAATGTTTTTAGAGCTGGTGGATGGGATTATATCATCGGTGATGAAGGAAGCGGATACTGGATCGCAATGGAGTTTATAAGAAAGGCACTGCTGAATTTTGACAGGGGGAAAAATAGTAATATAATTAAAGTGGTAAAAAATCATTTTGATGCTGATTCTATGGAAGCTGTGGTAAATTATATTTACAGCAGTGATTTTAATAAAGAGAAAGTTGCTTCTCTGGCTGAAGAAATCTCTGATTTAGCAGAAACTGGTAATAATACAGCCTTAAATATTTATAAAAAATCCGGCAGAAAGCTGGCAGAACTGGTTGAAATAGTATATAAAAAAGGTAAATTTAATGGTGAAACTTTATTAACCTATAATGGTAGTATCTTTAAGTCATTTAATCTTTTTGCAGATGAATTTTTTTCATACCTTGATGATAATAATGTAAGATATATATGGTGTGAACCGGAAAGAGAACCAGAAGCAGGAGCTGCTATGCTGGTAAAAAAACTGGAAGATAATAAATAAATTTTAAGATTAATCTATGTTATATTAGAGATTTCTCATAAAGAGGGATCTCTTTTTTTGTTTAGAAACAGATATAATATTAGATTAAATGTTTGTTGACATATGTTCAATAATTTAATATAATAAAAGTGAATAAAATCACTTGGAGGGGATAGCTATGACAGAAGTAAAACGTAAGGAACTGCTGGACAGTATTTATAAGAAAGCTTATGAATATGAAGCAGATTATGGTTTTTGTCCCCAGGCAGTTTTAGCTGCACTGCAGGATTATTTTGATGGAATTGATGATCAGGTCATTAAAGCCAACCACACCCTTGCTGGGGGAGGAGCACTCTGTGGTGATGGAACATGTGGTGGTTTAGTTGGCGGTATGGCAGCATTAGGATGTTTTTTTGGCCGCAGCAGAGAAGAGTTTGGCAAAAGCAGTGCAGATGGATGGACCGGTTCTTCTAAAATTGCAAAAAAACTGAGGGAAAAGTTTATTGATGAATTTGGAAGTGTAATCTGTAATGATGTTCAGACAAAAAAAATGGGTAGAAGCTTTGACCTCTGGGATCAGGATGATTTTAGAAAATTTGAAGAAGCAGGAGCACATGAAGATCAGTGTCCTGATGTAACTGGTAAAGTAGCAATGTGGACAGCAGAAATACTTTTAGACGAGGGAGTAGCGCTTAAAAAATAGTTTAAAGTAATTTTTAGTATCAGATATATTATAAAAATAAATTAAAAGACCGTATTTAGGTTTTTTTAACTTAAATAGCGGTCTTTTTATTATTTTGATTGGGTTTATTTTCTAGATTGCAGCACTAATATAAATTAAGGTACCAGAACCGTGTCTATTACATGAATGACACCATTGCTGGCTTCAATATCAGTTTGAATTACCTGTGCATCATTTATATATACTTTATTATCTTCAATTTTAATTTTTATATTATCGCCGAGTAAAGTTTTTACTTCAGAACCATTCATTCCTAGTACATCAGCGGCCATTACTTTTCCAGAAACAACATGATACAGCAGTACATTGCCCAGATCTTCTTTATTTTCCAGTAAACTATCTAATACACCATCTGGTAGAGCTGCAAAAGCTTCATCTGTTGGTGCAAAAACTGTAAAAGGTCCATCACCTTTAAGAGCAGCCACCAGGTCAGCTTCAATGATTGCCGTGATAAGTGTATTAAAGTCATCTGCTTCCAGAGCAGTATCCAGAACATCTTTACTCATATGACCATCAGCATATATGCTATCTGTATTCTGTACAATAAGGGCAGACGTGAAAATCAACATAAAAGAAAGCACCAGTAACAATTTTTTTGAATTCTCAACAGTTTTAACCATTGATAAAACCTCCTTTATTTACCCTTTATATTATGGTTAAATAATATCATAAACTATAATGAATAGCAATAGTAATTATTGTTATTAATAAAAGTGTATTTCAGGATACAATATTAACATAAATGGTGTATAATATTTATGTTAAACAGTATGCGGTACTGTTATAAATAATTTGATAATAAATTAGAACATAAAAAAATCCAGGATAAACCTGGATTTAAAAAACATCTTTCATATGGCAAGTTTTAAATAATTAGATAAGAGAATCAAGCAGCGGTTTTTCCGGTGAAGAGATCAATTTTTTACCCAATAAATATTTTTGATTATCTTTATTAGCTGATTCAGCTGCATTTAATCCCTGCTTACAGGCTTCAATACTGCCTGTAAATATGATTAAAGACTTACCACCGGTTGTCATACCTAAAACTATCTTTACAAGTTCTACTTCAGCTGCTTTTACTGCAGCATCAGCAGCAATTATACCGGCAGCGATACTGGAATATTCTAAAACTCCGAGAGCTACAAAATTTTCTGGCTTGCTTTTTTTATGCTGGATTAAATCAATTAGCTGTTTGCTTACTTTAGGAATGGTTAGTTCTTTTATTACATCTTTTTTACCAATATTAAGACCGGCATTAATAGATGATTTAACAGCACTTACATCACCAGCAATTAAAACAATATATTTTCCAGGACAAATGTATCTGGCATTAAGGAGCTCTATATCTGCAGCTTTGATCATCTGGTTGGCAGCTTCAATACCTGAAGCAATTCTTTTAAATTCCAGCAAACCTATTGTATCAACCATTTTCTTCCTCCTCTTTTTGTTTAAAAAACAAACACAGCTGGTTAATAAATAATTATTTCAAACATGAAAATCGAAAGCTAATTTTTAAAATTTTATTTATATTCTACATTAATATAATTAAATATTTTTTGTAAAAATCCTTTATTTTAATAAATTTTTTAAAAATCATTTAAAAAAGAAGAATTGCGGCTTTTCTTTTGTTATAATGAATAAAGAGTCTATTTATTTTATTGCAGTTATATTAATGAGGGAGGAGATTTTCTGATGAAGAAAAAAATCTATATTACAAGAAAAATACCTGATATAGGTCTTGACATGCTGAAAGAGAAATTTGATATTAAAGTTAATGAGAAAGACCGTGTACTGACAAAAGAAGAAATTATAGAAAATATGGATAGATGTGACGGCCTTTTATCTCTGTTAACTGACACAATAGATAAAGAAATTATAGCCAGTAATCCTAATTTAGAGATAATTTCAAATTATGCAGTGGGCTATAATAATATAGATATTGATTATGCCAGCAAAAATGATATCATTGTAACCAATACTCCGGGTGTTCTTACAGAAACAACTGCTGATATGACCTGGGCCCTGATGATGGCAATTTCCAGGCGCATTGTAGAATCTGATAAATTTGTAAGAGATCAAAAATATAAAGGCTGGGCGCCTAAACTGCTGCTGGGAAAAGATGTTTATGGTAAAAAGCTGGGGATAATTGGTCTGGGGAGAATAGGCAGAGCTGTTGCCAGACGTGCAGAAGGATTTGGTATGGAAGTTTACTATAATAAACGAAGTCCACTTTCAGATAAAGAGGAAAAAGAACTTAATGTAACATACTGTGGACTGAAGGAACTTCTCAAAAGTTCAGATTTTATAACTATTAATTGTTTATTAAATGATCAAACCCATCATTTAATTGGAGAACATGAATTTAAGGTGATGAAAAATACAGCTGTTATAATAAATACGGCCAGAGGTCCTATTATTAATGAAGATGAACTGGTAAAAGCTCTCAAAAAAGGGGAAATTGCTGGAGCAGCTTTGGATGTATTTGAAAATGAGCCGAAAGTGCATCCCGAACTGCTGAAGATGGATAATGTTATTCTGACTCCCCACACAGCAAGTGCCACTACTGAGACAAGAAACAAAATGGCTGAGATTGCAGCACAAAATTTGATCGATTTTTTTGCAGGAGATAAAGTAGAGTATGCAGTTAATATGTAAAATAAAAAATGAATTTAAATTTATCCATTAATTATCTGAAAGAGGAGCTGATATTATGAATCCCAAAGATGTTGTTAAAAGATGGGTTGAGATATTTAATACAGGAGATGCTGCAGAACTTGTAGAATTATATGCTGATGATGCTGTAAATTATCAGGTGCCTGAAAAAGCGGTTGAAGGAAAAGAAGCTATTAGGAAAAAATTTGAGAATGAATTTGAACAGGCAGATATGCATTGTATTGTCGAAAACATATTTGAAGATGGAGAATGGGCAATTTTAGAGTGGAAAGATCCATTAGGACTTCGCGGATGTGGATTTTTTCATATAATAGATGATAAAATCGTTTTTCAGAGGGGATACTGGGATAAGTTGAGTTTTTTAAAACAGCATAACCTGCCTTTAGAGTAAAAAATTAATAAAAAAAGAATTTGATGGATCAGATATAATAGTATTAACACGATAGAAAGAGAATTAAAGCTTGTACAGGTTTGTTTTTGGAGGTATTATATGTCAACAGCTATTAAAATAAGAGATATTAATAAAAAATATGGTGATTTACAGGCATTAGATAATATTAATTTAGATATTAAAAAAGGTGAGTTTTTTGGTCTTTTAGGCCCAAATGGTGCCGGGAAAAGTACTCTAATTGGAATTCTAGGTGGACTGGTCAGAAAAGATTCAGGAGATATAACTGTTCTGGGTAAGGATATTATTAATAATTACAGAGAAACCAAGAAATCTTTGGGGATTGTTCCTCAGGAGATTACTTTTGATCCTTATTTTACTGTTCGCGAAACTCTAAAAAATCAGTCTGGTTATTTTGGCATTAAAAATAATAATGAAAGAATTGATGAGCTCCTGCAGACCCTTAGTTTGGCTGATAAGGCGGAAATAGGACCCAGACAGTTATCAGGTGGAATGAAGAGAAGATTATTGATTGCAAAAGCATTAATTCATGATCCTGAAATAATAGTATTAGATGAACCTACAGCCGGTGTAGATGTAGAACTGAGGAATAGTCTGTGGGAATATATTATTAAACTTAATGAAAAAGGAAAGACTATTATATTAACTACACATTATTTAGAAGAAGCTGAAGCATTGTGTGATAGAATCGCTATTATGAACAAAGGGAAAATAGTGAAAGTTGACAGCAAGGAAAATCTAATAAACTCGATTGATAAGAAAGTTGTCAGTATTAAGTTTAATGAAAATCCTTCTAATTTGAAGCAGAAATTAATAGGTTTTGATTTTGAAATTATAGATGCAGCTAATCAGGTGAAAATTGAAACAGCCAAGCGAGATTTGGATAAATTGATGAAAATAATTAATGAGTTGGATTTAAAAATCATTGATATAAATATTGAAAGTGCTAAACTGGAAGATGTCTTTATTAAACTAACCAGTTTAGGAGGTGGTGATAATTAAAACAGTATCAGCAGTTACTTTTTTTAGTCTTGTCAAAAGAGAGGTTATGAGATTTTCTAAAGTGGCTATTCAGACAGTATTTGCTCCTTTGATTTCCACCGGATTATATTTAATCATATTTTCTTATTCTTTTCAGAATAGAGATGTTGCTGAATATGGAGTGCCTTATATTGACTTTATTGTTCCTGGATTGATTATGATGAGTTTAATTCAGAACTCATTTGCTAATACATCTTCATCTATCATTGGAGCTAAATATAATGGTATTATTATTGATTTTTTACTGGCCCCTTTTTCTTATATTGAACTCAGTCTTGGTTTTATGATTGGGGGTATGGTAAGGGGGATCCTGGTTGGAAGTGTAACATATTTAGTTTCTACATTTTTTTATGGAGGACAGATTGCACATCCAATTCTGGCAGTATTTTTCGCGATTTTAGTCTCTTCCATATTTTCTCTTTTTGGAATTATTGCAGGACTGTGGGCGGAAAAATTTGATCATGTGTCTATTTTTTCTAATTTTTTTATCACACCTCTAACTTTTTTGAGTGGTGTATTTTACTCTGTCAAAGGTCTTCCGGGAATTTGGAGTAAAGTTTCTCTGTTTAATCCGGTTTTTTATATGGTAGATGCTGTTAGATATGCATTTATAGGGCAATCTGATATGGCTCCTGCCTTTTCGACTTTAATAATTGGAATTTTAGCTGTTTTTTTATTATTATTAGTTACCTATTTATTTAAAATTGGGTATAAAGTTAAAAGTTAAAAGTTAAGAAAATACAGATATAAAAAACTCCTATAAAATCTTGACAGCAGTAATTTTATGTAGTAGAATATTATTTGTGACAAAAGTGGAGGGATGTCCGAATTGGCTAAGGAGCCGGACTTGAAATCCGGTGAAGCCGAAAGGTGTCAGGGTTCGAGTCCCTGTCCCTCCGCCATTAGATATTTAGGGCTAAGGCCCTTTTCAAAAACCTGCCGTAAGGCGGGTTTTTTGT
>JBNJGL010000088.1:0-6081 GCA_051747745.1 Bacillota bacterium
CTGCTCAGAGAAATAAATGTAGGTAAGCTGAATTTAATTAATGAAGACAGGGGTAATTTAGAGCTTGATAATATCAATATTACAACAAGCTGGCAGCAGATTTTATATTATATTAAAAATGAAAATTTTGATTTAAACAAAGATTTTACGGCGGTTATAGATAGAATTTATTTTGCCAACATCAGAGAGAGTTTTCAGTTAACTGCAGAAAACATTAAAGCTGATTTTGAAGGTGAATTTGCTCCTGAGTATTTTAATAATTCAGAACAATTTTTAGCTCATGATCAAAATCTTAATCTTACAGCAGGCAGGCTAAAATATGATTTTCCCTATTACAGAAGCTATGGTCTGGTAAAAGAAAACTGGGAAGATATCTCCACTTTTGACAATTTTAAAGTAAACTACAGTTTTGACGCAAAAACTAAAATTATGGATATAAATCAGCTGCAGCTAAAAAATGAATTTCTGGATTTTGCGGGCGGTCTGCATGGAAAATTAATTAAACTGCAGAATAAAAACAAAGTATTTTTCGAAAGCTTAAAAACAGATTATGATCTTAAATTAAATGGAGAAAATTTAATAATAAATGAAAATCCAATTTACAGAGATTTTAAATTCAGTACACTAACATCATCCGGTGAATTTGATATCTTTCTTGAAGACAGAGATAATATAACATATCGGCCCAACAGCTTTGATTTTAACGCAGAACTAACAGACTTTTATCTGACATTAACAGATGAGATGAGAGAAGAGCTAAAAGAAAACACCTTCGGCATTTTCGGAAGCAGTGAGGATTTTGCCTTCCGCATAGACAACCTGCTTTATGAACAGGATTATAACTACCCAGAGGGACACACTTATTCAGAACTTATGTCTCCACTTATTGAGGCTGAATTAAATGCAGAATATATCTATCGGGGTAATCAGCCGCATCTTAATAATGGAATACTTAAATTTAAACCTCTGACAGATAAAGCAGAGGGTATAGTCAATGTTCTGGAAATGCTGTATGGAAAGAGCCTCAACAGGGATGAGAATGGATATATTATTATAGAAGCCTGGGGAGATATGGGGAATCTGCAGTTTAAATAATATTAAAAAAACTCTGAAGATAAAAAAATAAAATATTTATTGCTCTATAGTTTGACAGCCTGAGTTATATTTGTTATTCTATTTAGCAGCTGAGGATTGGGATATAATATTCCCGATTATTATCAGTATGTTTTTTCTGCTGATAATTCTCTGAATTATAAGGTTTAAGATATGTTTAACCATGTACATGTCTTAAACCTTTTTTAATTGTGTGGACAAATTTTCTTTTAAAATGAGAAAGAGGTGGATATGATTGAAAATAAAAGTTAAAGATCTATATAAAATATTTGGTAAAAATCAGCAGAAGTCACTTTCACTGCTGGAAGAAGGTTTAAGTAAAGATAAAATACTGAAAAAGACAGGAGATACTGTTGGAATCAATGATGCCGGTTTTGATGTAAAAGAAGGAGAAATATTTGTTATAATGGGTCTTTCCGGAAGCGGGAAATCTACTCTAATCCGCTGTTTAAACAGGCTGATAGAGCCTACCAAAGGTGAGATAGAGATAGATGGAACAGATATCATGTCACTTAACAAAAATGAACTGAGGGAATTTAGAAAAGAAAAAATAGCCATGGTATTTCAGAATTTTGCCCTTTTCCCCTATAGAACAGTTCAGGAAAACGCAGAATTTGGTCTGGAAGTTCAGGGGGTAGAAAAAGAGGAAAGGCGTCAGAAGGCAAAAAAAGCATTAAAACAGGTTGGTCTGGAAGGATGGGAAGATCAGAAACCCGACCAGCTGAGCGGTGGTATGCAGCAGAGAGTTGGACTGGCCAGAGCGCTGGCAGTAGATACAGATATACTGCTGATGGATGAGCCGTTTAGTGCCCTGGATCCACTAATAAAAAAAGAAATGCAGGATAAGCTGCTTGATCTTTATGAACATATAGATAAAACAATTGTATTTATAACTCACGACCTGGATGAAGCCCTAAAACTTGGTGATAGAATAGCGATCATGAAAGATGGGGAAATAGTTCAGATCGGAAATCACGAAGAAATTTTGACAGAAGCTGAAAATGACTATGTTGAAGAATTTGTACAGGATGTAAACAGATCACGGGTGCTGTGTGCAGAAGATATAATGGACAAACCGGTTGCACTGCTTTATGACCAGGATGGACTCCATACTGCCCTTCACAAAATGAGAAAACATGATCTCAGCAGCATATTTGTTGTTGGAAAAAACAGAAAATATAGAGGGATAGTCGAGCTGGAAGAGGTAGTATCCTCACTGCACAGAGAGGATAAATCTATAGATGATATCATTAAAGATGTTCCGGCTGCAGATCCGGCTGAAAATATAGATGATTTATTTGCTCAAATTGCAGATCTGGACACACCACTTCCGGTACTTGATGATTCAGGTAAATTGGAAGGAATTATAGTTAAAACAACTGTGCTCGCCAATCTTGCAGGAAAAAATTTAAAATAAATATCTGGAGGGATAACAAATGAAAAAAATTAAACTTATTTCTATCTTTTTAATTCTTACAGCCGTTGTTGCACTTACAGGTGTACAGAGTCCTGCAGCAAACGCTCAGGATGAAACAATTGATTTTGGTTATGTTCAGTGGCCGGGAGTAACAGTTAAGACACATGTTGCGGCAAAAATTGCCGAATATCTGGGCTATGATGCTGAAATGACAGCTGCTTCTCAGGCAATTATCTTTAAAAGCCTGGAGACAGAAGACTTAGATGTATTTTTGGGCAACTGGCTGCCGACAATGAAGATGCATTTTGATGAATATAAAGAAAAAGGTATAGTTCACAATGTACGTGTTAATCTAGAAGATGTAGTTTACAGAACAGCAGTTCCAGAATATGTCTGGGAACAGGGTGTAAAATCACTGGCTGATCTGAATGAATACGCAGATCAATTTGACAGCACGGTATATGGAATAGAGCCAGGTAATGATGGAAATATAATCATACAGGATGCCATAGATAACAACACATATAATTTAGGAGACTGGACACTTCAGTCCAGCAGTACAGCAGGTATGCTTACCTCTGTAAAAAGAGCCTATGATAAAGAAGAATGGATTGCTTTTAATGGCTGGAAGCCCCACTATATGAATGTAATGTTTGATTTAAAATATCTGGAAGATCCAGAAGGTATCTGGGGTGAAGATGACAGTGTCTATACTGTAGCCAGAAACGGATATGAAAAAGAAAATCCTAATTTCTATAAATTCTTAAAGCAGTTTACTGTCACAGCTCCTATTCAGAATAGATGGATTGACGAATATCAGAACAAAGATAGAGATCCAGAAGTTGTGGCTGAAGAATGGATAGCAAACAATCTGGATATAGTTAATCAGTGGGTATTTGGAGTAGAAACTACTGATGGAAGAATGGCCAGAAAAGCAATTGCAGAAATAGTAAATGAATAAAAATACAAATCTAACAGCTTAAACTTTTGGAACGATAAATAAAACATAATTACTATACAAACTCCAAAAAGCTGGATTAAATATATTATTTCAATCATATGGCTGAAGGTATCATCATGATGCCTTCAGTTGAAGTTATTAAGGAAGGTGATTCAATATTAACACTATAACAGAAATAATTACTACCAAAATACCGCTGGGAAACTGGGTAGAACAGCTGGTAAATTTCTTAATAGATAATTTTAGCGGACCTCTAAACAGTTTTTCTTTACTGATAGAAACAATAATAACAGGTGTGGAATCAGTTCTTGCTTTTCCCCATCCACTTGTTTTGACTGCATTATTTGCACTTGCAGCCTGGAAGCTTAAAAATAAAAGACTATCTATATTTGTATTTCTGGGGCTGAGTCTGGTGCTGAATCTCGAGATGTGGGATCCACTGATTGTAACACTTTCTTCTATTATTACTTCGGTGCTGATAGCCCTTATTGTTGGAATACCAGTTGGTATTTTAAAAGCACATAACAAAATAATAGATTATCTTACCAGACCTGTACTGGACTTTATGCAGACAATACCACCTTTTGTATATTTAATTCCTGCTCTAATGTTTTTTGGACTGGGAAATGTTTCTGGTGTTATTGCGACAGTTGTATTTGCCATAGCACCACCAATAAGATTAACCTATCTGGGAATTAAACAGGTTGATACAGAACTAAAAGAAGCAGGACATGCTTTTGGAGCAGACTGGTGGCAGATACTTTTCAAAATAGAGCTGCCCGGAGCAATGCCGTCAATCATGATGGGAATAAATCAGTGTATAATGCTTTCACTTTCCATGGTAGTTATTGCAGCAATGATTGGTGTCGGAGGACTGGGAAAACCTGTACTGCGCTCACTTAACGTTGTCGACATAGGTCTGGGCTTTGAAGCCGGACTTGGTGTTGTCATAATTGCCATGATACTGGATAGAATGTTTGGAAGAGACTAAAAAATAGATATCCAGATTTTATCTCACTGATGCCTGAAGCAAAAGAATAAGAAGAATCAGCTAAATTTTATGCAGTGTAAATCCAGGCAGCATAAATCTGTACAGTATAAAGTCAGATTCTCTTATTTACTTAAATTATTGCAGAAATATAAAAAAAATGGCAAATTTATTATCCTCTAAATGATGAAATCACTTCCTAATTGTGGTATAATATAAGGTAGTAATATCAATAATAATTATTATTTCTATATTAGAGAGGATAAGGAACATGAAATGTGAGGATTTTGAAGTATTATTTAACCACAGCCATGATGCTATATTTATTATAGATGTCAATGGTGATAGATTTGAATTTTTAAGACTCAACTCAAATCACGAAAAGCTCACAGGACTTTCTACAGAAAAAATAAAAGGGAAAACACCAGCAGAGCTTTTTTCTGAAAAAATAGCTGCAAAAACAGAAAGTAATTACCAAAAATGTCTGCAGCAAAAGAAAGAAATAGTTTATGAAGAAAAACTTTTTCTGCCCGAGGGGAGTAAATTCTGGCGGACAAAGCTGGTACCTCTGCTTGATGATAGTGGTGAAGTGGATAAGATTCTCGGCTTTTCACAGAATATATCTACCCTTAAAATAAAAGAAAAAAAACTCAGAGAAAGCAGAGAAAAATACCGTAAAATGTTTAAAGAAGCACCAACTGGTCTGATGAGGACAAATAAAGATGGAGAAATACTTGAGATAAACGATAAACTTCTTCAGATGCTCGGCTCTCCTGATGAAAAAGCAAGCAGTGAGTTTAACATTCACGAATTGGATGGTCTGGAAAAAATAAAGATGGATATAAGTAAATCTCTCAACAAAGAAGAAGAGGTCAGCAATCAGATGTTTTACAGAAGCATCTGGGGTAAAGAACTCTGGGTGGATTATGATATCAAACCATATAAAAGGGTAGATGGAGAAATAGAAGAAGTTTTGATAGCCTTCAGTGATATTACAGATAAAAAGGAAAAGGAAGATGAACTCCGCTATCTATCATTTCACGACCGGCTGACCGGATTATACAACAGGAGATATTTTGAAACAGAAATGGACAGACTTCAGAATTCCCGCAGAACCCCGATAACACTGGTGGTAGGAGATCTGGATAATCTTAAAGAAGTAAATGATGATTTCGGCCACCAGAATGGTGATGAATATATTAGGGCAGCAGCAGATTTGCTGAAATCTGTCTGTAGAGATGAAGATATGGTCGCCAGAATAGGTGGAGACGAGTTTGCCCTGCTCCTTAAAGAAACCGATTCTTTTACTGCAGAACAGTTCTGCAGCAGGATAGAGGATAAATTTAGAGAATATAACGAAAAAAATAAGATATACCCACCTCTAAAAATTTCCCTTGGTTATGCTGTTAAAAATGATGGAGATGATCTGGACCACATGTTCAGAAAAGCGGACCGAAGAATGTACAAAGAAAAAGACAGTGTTTGTTAAAAATATAAAATAATTTATAGTTCAGGTGCCCCCTCAAAAAAGCTGTTTAGCTGCTTTTTTAAGGGGGCTTTTTGCATATATAAAAAACTGTCTGTTATGAACTATTTTAATTA
>JBNJGL010000089.1:0-5884 GCA_051747745.1 Bacillota bacterium
AATTCATCATAATCCTTACTTTCATAAAATCTAATATAGGAACCGGGAAAACGAGAAATTAAAGGATGATCTTTACTATCTGCAACATCTTCATTTGGTGTGTCTTCAGGAAATGCCAGCACTGGGGTCAGAAACATGAAGATAATAACTGTAGTTATCAAAACTATAGAAATGACATTTCTCCTGTTTTTACACATATTATTTAAACCTCCCTTTTAAATAATAGTTCTATACCGGTAATAAAAGTGACTCGAAACTTATTCTGTACATTTCCTGATCTTTGGCTGCTTGGAAATTTAATTTAATTCAATCTCAGTAACTTCAAATACAGCTCTGTCATATTCTGTTTCAGCTTCTTCTAGAGTTAAATAAGTAAAACCTACTGTCATCATGAATTGATCAAAATCTGCCAGTTTTACAGTTCCGGAATCCAATCCAGATTCTGCTAGATTGTCTGATTCTACTTTAATCATATCAATTTCTTTTCCACTTATCATTTCCTGTGTTCTTGTAACCTTACCTTCAGAAGCGATTTCTTCAAGATTTAACTCATCAAAGTTATAAAAAGGAAAGAAGATAGACTGCAGAAATTTATCTTTCATTGAGTCTGCCATCACCGCGGGAATTTCCTGTTCATTCTGAACCATCTTTACAATTTGACCATCATTTAACCAGAAAGTTAAATTAGAAATCTGTGATGATTCACTTATTGAACTTTCAATAAAAATCTTATCTGCCTTAACATTACCTACCTGTTCTTTACCCTGATACTGAAACTTCACTTCTATCTGCTGAATTTTTTCTCCTTCTTTGAAAGACGAAAACTTATATTCCAGCCTGTCAAAAGTATCAATTATATCCTGTAGTTCAGTGGGGGTCCTGAGTTTATCAAAAGGTATCTCATAACTGCCCTGGGCCAGAACCAAAGTCGAGCTAAATGCCGAAATTAAAAGCAGTAAAAACATAAAAATTATAATTTTCTTAAAATTAGTCATAATTTATCTCCCCTCCTTTGTTGGTTTATTTATATAAAATTCAAATATCTCCTCCATTTATAATAAATCAATTATTAAATCTGGATAGTTATCATTTTTTTATATATTGTCAATTCCTTTTTCTTTAAAAGTAAAACTCCCAAAAACTTTGTATCTAAAATCTAAAACAAATTCTTTAAATTTTTTCTTCATCATCATAATTTTTAGGCTTTTGCTTTCCCCTATAACTATTATGAAATGTTAAATTGGTATCTGTCCAATATTCTTAGGGGGTGTTACAATTCAATTTGTTTTTCATTTCTATCATTCCTTTTTTTAACCGTATCTGAAGATAATATTTTACCATTAAAAGAATAATTAAAAACCGGGTATTTTAATTAAACAACCCGGTTCATCTAAAACTACTATTTTAATTTTAAAATAAAGTTTGGTTTTCCCACAAAAAAGTTAAATCAATTTATTCTCTTCATAAACATCATTAATTCACCCTGACAAATATTAGCAGCAAGATATTTAACTTCTGAAGCACTTGAAACAGGATTAGCAAAACTAACGCTTAAAGTTTTGCCGGGATGCAGTTTATCCGGATATCCCATAATTTCAGATGGTTCCATTTTATACACCTGATTGCTGTATGTGAGCAGTTCAAAATAATCGGTAAAATATAATAATTCAACTGTACTGCTGGATTTATTTGTAATATTGAAAGTTATTTTATTGTTATCAACTCGACTGAAACAGTAAATAGAATTATTGCCCAGATTTTTATCAAAGTCGTAAGTAACTCCACCACTACCGTTGTCTTTAAGATTATATAAGGCATTTTCTGCTGAATTAAAATCGTAAATCTGAATACCAAAAAAGTTATAGTCCAGCGCAAATGAAGTGGATGTAAATAAAATTAATAAAATCGTTACCATTAAAACCGGTTTTATAAATAGTTTGACAGCAGACTTTCCAGCATCTTTTCTTTTTGGTTTCCCGGCAGTATTATGTACCATAAATAACACCCCTTATTATTAGATTAAAAAAACTTATTTATATATATTTCTTTGTGGGGCATAATTTTCCTTGTATTTATATGATTTATTTACTTTTTTCAATATCAACAAAACTTAATGCCTTTAATGTATCTTCAGTGCTGCCTGGCCCCTGCCTTTCCGCATCTTTATGAAAATCAACTAATAACTCCAATTCTGTCATTCATATACCTCCTGTTACTTTATTCCTTTTAGTATATTTTATTTATTTTCAACAGTACAATAACCTAAGCAAAATTTTTTTAGCAATTTTAAATAAAGATTATAAATTTTTCAAAATATGGACCAGATAATATCCAGCTAAAAAATAGAGATAGTCCAAATAAAATCATTAATCTTAAATTTATATTAATAAAATAAAATGGTTGATATTTTTCAATCATAATTACTATAAATCCATGCAGTAAATATGGGTTTATACTTCTTGCCCCTCTGCTTGAAATAACAATATTATTTTTACTTATTAAACTAAAAAATATAAAAATATTAAAAAACCCAATAATCAAAAATAATATCCTTGCAAATAAAGGAGACAATATCTTTGTTTCTACAAATTGATATGGCAGAGCTCCATACAGGATTTCCAGATCAATATTATGCAAAAAATAATAAATTATTATTATTTGTATTACAAAAATTAAAATACCTAATTTATAGCTTGATTTTTTAGCAATATCGATCACTTTATTTTTTGATGAGTACTGTTTGAAATAATAACCCAGCAAAAAAAATGGATAAAAGACAACAGTTCTTGAGGCAGAATACAGCCTGCTGAATTCATTAAAAAATCCAAGGGTCAGAGCAGCAGTTACGAAAAAAATAAAAACAAATCTTTTACTGAAATTCAATCTAGAAATTAGATATAATCCCAATCTCCAAAAAAATAAAGAGAGTAAAAACCATAAAATCCAAAAAGGACGATTGATTTCAAGTTCAAAAGGCTGATAATATATTATAGAATAAAAAACTTTATAAAACAGCTGAAAAATAATATAGGGTACTAAAAGCCTTTTAATATTTTTATATAAATAAATATTGAATTTTTGTTTAATATTAGTAAAAAAACCGGAAATAAATATAAACGCCGGCATATGGAAAGTATAAATAAAAATATATAATGTTCTTGCCAATCTATGTTCAGGCAGTAAAAATTCTATAAAATGTCCAACTAAAACCAGGAAGATTAAAATAAACTTTGCATTATCGTAAAAAAAGAGACGTTTTTGTGCCATAATTTCCACCTATTTAAATATTTAAGATATCTGCTATTTTTTCTTTTACTTTTTCTTTCTCACAGCTCTGATCATGTCTAATCTCCATCTCTTCAAGGCCTTTTAGACCGCGGTGAACTTCAGCTGAAGTTAATTCTTCCAGCTCATCGATTACTCGGTATTCATCAGCAGTAATTTCTTCTCCTTTTAGTGATTCCAGTACAGCACGGCTGAACTTATATGGGCTGGCAGTTGAGTCAACAACAGCTGTTTTCTGGTCTCCGCTCAGACTGCGGTATTTAACAAGAGAATTTACACCTACTGCTGTGTGGGGATCAATTAGATAATTGAATTTCTGAAGTACATTATGAATTTCTTTTTTAGCTTCTTCTTCTACAGTGTACTGGCCAACAAACAGCTTTTTAATTTTGGCCAGAGTTTGTTCGTCAACCTCAAATTGGTTTTTTTCCTTAAGATCCTGATACCAGCTGTTAATCTTATCACTGCTGTGGTCGGTTATTTCAAATAGAAAGCGCTCCAGGTTTGAAGAAATTAAAATATCCATTGAAGGACTGATAGTTTTTTTGAATTCACGTTCGGTGTCATAAACTCCTGTTTCAAAAAAATCTGTCAGCACCCTGTTATCATTTGAAGCACAGATAAATTTATTTACCGGCAGACCCATCCTATGGGCATAATATGCTGCCAGTATATTACCGAAATTACCTGTTGGTACAGAAATATTTATTTTTTCTCCCGATTCAATCTCTTCTTTACTTAACAGATCAAAATAAGCTTTAAAATAATAAACTATCTGCGGCAGAAGCCTGCCCCAGTTAATCGAATTAGCTGAAGAAAACTGATAATTATTTTTCTCCATCCTTTTTTTGAACTCTCGATCTGCAAAAACATTTTTAACTGCTGTCTGACAGTCATCAAAATTACCGGCTAAAGATACTACTTCTGTATTTTGACCACCAGTTGTTTTCATCTGGTCTTCCTGGACCCGGCTGACCCCATCTTCTGGATAAAAAACAATAATTTTAACTCCCTCTACATCTTTAAATCCTTCCAGTGCAGCTTTACCTGTATCTCCAGATGTTGCCACCAGGATGACTATTTCTTTTTCTATACCCAATTTTTTTACTGCCCGAACAAGAAGGTGGGGCAAAATCTGCAGAGCCATGTCCTTAAAAGCTGCTGTTGGGCCATGCCAGAGTTCTAAAATAAAGGTGTTTTTGTTTAATTTAACAAGGGGAGTTTTAGCAGCAGGTGGAAAACTTTCCTCTTTATATGCCGCCTCAACTGACTCTCTGATCTCAGCTTCGCTAAAATCGGTCAAAAATTTACTAAAAATCCACCTGGCGACTTCCTGATAATCAGCATTTTTTTTGGCCAGAATTTGCTCCAGATTCATCTCCGGTATCTTTTCCGGAACAAAAAGTCCTCCTTCCGGCACCATGCCCAGGCTTACTGCTTCTGCTGAACTGACTTTTCTGTAGTTTCCTCTGGTACTTATATACTTCACTCTCTTTACCTCCACTAATTTTATATTATCTTTTATTTTTTTATATTTAAGATATCTTATTTGAGATATCTTTTTGAGATCTGTTCTGAGACTTTTTGAAATCTGTTCTCAGAGATCTATTCTTGACAACCTCCCCCTTCGCAAAGCTCCCGAACGAGGATTCCTTAAAGGAACTTTCACCGAAATTCTCTTTTTTATTACACAATGATAATTTCGGTATTAGGTGAAAATCGCTGACGTTTATCCAAAATTTAATACCATGATTTTTATTGCCTAATAAATATAATTCTGGATTGATTTTCTTTTACCTGTATTAAAACCAAAAACTGAAAGAACCTGATCTGCTCCTGGATCTACTGGATTGACATCTTTGACATTATAGTATTTTAATAATATAATTAATTGCTGTAATATTATTTTAAAAATATTTTTAGATAAAATAAGGAAGGATGTAATTATGGAATTAAAATCAATAGGTACTATTCACACACCGTATAAAAATAATGATGCACCTTTTCAGCCTCTTCAAAATACTGAAGATAATGAATTCTACATAGAACTAAATGAGGAGTATGTCGAAGGCCTCAAAGATCTGGATACTCTCAAATACATTTATCTGCTGTACTATTTAGATCAGAACAGGGAGCAAACAAATTTAACCGTTAAAACCCCCTGGTCAGACAAAGAGATCGGCCTCTTTGCAACCAGGTCTCCCAACAGAATTAACTCTATCGGCCTCAGCGTTGTTAGACTGCTTAAAATTGAAGCAAATAGAATATATATTTCAAGTCTTGATGCTTTTGACGGCACTCCACTTTTAGATATTAAACCCTACATGAAAGATCTTGATACTAAAGATGATGCAGATCACGGCTGGCTGGAAGAAGTAGACTTTGAACATCTTCAGCTTCACATAGATGGAAAAGCACATTAATCTTATAGATGGAAAAGCACATTAATCTTCCTGATAAAATTTATTTATCCTATCAGGATTCTTCTCTTTTTTATCTTTTATAAATGTTCCATTATCAAGTTCCCGCGAAGCTTCTGCCAGTTCTTCTCTGCTGTTCATAACAATCGGGCCACCCCAGGCTATAGGTTCCTCTAATT
>JBNJGL010000090.1:0-5633 GCA_051747745.1 Bacillota bacterium
TATAGTTAACTGTATTATAGAGTTTTGAGCAATGCCAGGAAAGTTCTTTAACTATTTCTAATTGTTTATGACTAAAATTAGGTTTAAATTTAAAAGCTAATTTCATTTGCTATGTCACCTCCTTCATATTATAATTATACCATACATTTGTTTGGTTAGCAATTAATATTCAGGAGGTTTTTTCTTTATGAGTATAGAACTTAATAGTAATCGTCATTATGTTTATGGATTAAAATATCATTTACCAGACTTATTAAAAAAGATTATCAAGAACATTTAAAAAACTATTACTAGAAATCCGCTTTTTGGTCCAAAAGCTACTGTATTATCTCTACTGGGGGAGCTATCATTGAAACTATTAAAGAGTATATACAAAGTCAGGGCGTAAAAGAACAAAACCGTCTCAATTCATCTCCACCTGAATCAAATTAAAGATTCAGATGGAGTTTTCTTGAGACTTATTGGATAAAAAACTATCTAAAGATAAAGTCAGTATTAAAATCAGGAAAAGCAGGCTAATAACTTTTGCTTGCTAAAGTATTATGATATAATACTTTTAAATGATCTGGCTTTTCAATAGATAGTAAAAATAAATATTATATTATCAAATAAACCTTAAGGGGGAATTATTTAAAATGAAGTTCAATAAGTTTTTCACTGCAGTACTTGTCATTATGGCTGTAGTAATGCTCAGCACAGGTGTTATGGCACAGAAATATGTTGTTGGTACAAATGCAACATTTCCACCATTTGAATCTGTAGAAGATGGAGAGATAGTAGGATTTGACATCGATCTGGTAAAAGAAATTGCCAAATTAAAGGGATTTGAAGTAGAATTTAGAGATGTAAGCTTTGATTCCTTAATTCCTGGACTGGCATCAGGAAGCTTTGACATTGTTGCAGCCGGAATGACTGCCACAGAAGAGCGCAGAGAAGTAGTTGCTTTTTCCGATCCATATTATTCAGCCAACCAGTCAGTTCTTGTTCATGAAGATTCAGATGCAGATCTGACAGTTCTTTTTGGAGATAGTGATGTTGGTGTACAGACAGGAACTACAGGTGATACATGGGTAAGAGAAAGACTTGTGGAAAGAGATATTATGACAGGTGATATCCGCAATTATGATTCCTATGTTTTTGCAATTAAAGATCTGGCAAACAAAAATATTGATGCGGCAGTACTGGATAAGCCGGTTGCAGAAACATACAGTAAAAATAACCCAGTGGAAATAGTTGCAGAGCTAATTACTGGTGAGGAATATGGAATTGCTGTAAGTAAAGGAAATACTGAACTGCTTAAAGATATCAACGAAGGACTGGAAGAATTAAGAGAAAATGGTACTATGGATGAACTGATAGAAAAGTATTTCTAAAAATCATTAAAGCCGCTTCCTTCTGCCAGCAAAATTTCTGAGCAGGAGGAAGTTTTTTATGTACAATATGGAAGGGATATGTTATGAATAATTTAAAATTAGTACAGGAGGCTTTACCCTATCTTCTGGAAGGAACAGCTGTAACCATTCAGCTGACTTTTTGGAGCCTTCTAATTGGAATAGCAGTAGGGCTGCCCCTGGCGTTTGCCCAGGTTTATGGGAATAAAATAGTAAGATTAATAGTTGCAGTATATGAGCGTCTGGCAAGGAGTGTTCCTCTGCTTTTGATGCTTCTTCTTATTAATTATGGTTTACCTATGCTCGGATTCAGAATTCCGGTTTTCAGGGCTGCCGTGGTTGGTATTGGATTGAGGTCAGCTGCCTATCAGTCTCAGATTTACAGAGGTGCAATTCAGTCTGTGGCAGGATCACAGATGAAAGCTGCCCTTTCTCTCGGTATGAACAAATTAAAAGCTTTCTTTTATATTATTGCTCCTCAGGCTGTAAGAATAGCCATTCCACCGGTTGCCAACGAATCAGCGATTGTTCTAAAGGACACATCACTGGCATTTACAATTGGAGTGGTCGAGCTGCTGCGCCAGGGAGAATACTTTATTGCAACTTCCAATCAGCCGATGACTATATTCTTATCGGTTGCAGCAATTTACTTTATACTGACCACTACAATAAACGGAATTTTATCATTATTTGAGAAAAAATATGCAATCCCCGGTATAGGAATCGAAGGAGGACATTCAGATGCCTACTAAGCACCTACTAAAAATAGAAGATTTACACCACAGTTTTGGAGAAGAAAAAGTTTTAAATGGAATTTCTTTCAGCCTGGATAAAGGAGAGACCAAAGTAATAGTCGGTCCAAGTGGAACAGGTAAAAGTACAATTTTAAATAATATTATTAGGCTGGTACCACCCAAAAAAGGTAAAATTTATCTGGAAGATACAGAAATTACTTCAGCAAAAAAGATCAACAAAATAAGGCAGCAGATAGGCTTTGTATTTCAGGATTTTGGACTTTTTAACCATCTGACAGCAGAAGGAAATGTTATGATCGGACTGACAAAGGTAAAAAAAATGTCGAAAAAAGATGCCAGAGAACTGGCACATAAAGAGCTGGACAGAGTTGGACTAAAACAGTATGCGGATTCCTATCCATCTCAGCTTTCTGGAGGTCAAAAACAGCGGGTGGGTATAGCAAGGGCACTTGCCATGCAGCCGAAATTAATTCTGTTTGATGAGCCGACATCTTCTTTAGATCCTGAACTTACCGGAGAGGTTCTGAGGGTTATGAAGGAGCTGGCAGAAGAGGGGATGACAATGCTGGTGGTAACACATGAGATGGGATTTGCCCGCAGTGTTGCTGACGAACTTATCTTTATGGAAGGTGGAAAAATAGTTGAACAGGGTAATCCGGAAAAACTATTTACCAATCCCGAACATACAAGAACCAGGGAATTTCTCTTTCAGCTGACAGATCTTTATGATGAGGGTGAGAACTAATGTTAGATATATTTTTAGAATATTATCCTATGTTTCTGCGCGGACTGGGAGTTACAGTTCTGGTGACAGTAGTTTCATGTTTTTCCGGTACTGTTCTGGGAACATTTTTGGCTTTAGGAAAGATATATGGTAATAAATATATTTCAGCTCTTGTCAGAACCTTTATCTCCATTATTCGCGGGACACCACTTTTGGTACAGCTTTTTATAATTTACTATGGGCTTCCTTCTTATGGGATAAGGTTTCAGCCGATAACTGCAGCTGTAATCAGTTTTATAATTAACAGTGGTGCCTATCAGGCGGAATATCTGCGCGGTTCAATACAGTCAATCAGCGGCAGCCAGCTTAAAGCAGCTTTATCTATTGGTATGACAAAATGGCAGGGAATAAGGCATATTATTATGCCGCAGGCTCTGAGGAGAGTTATCCCGGCCTGGACAAATGAATTTATCTATATGATTAAATATTCTTCTCTTGCCTATGTAATTGGTGCAAAAGAGCTGATGACAGAAGGTAAACTGATTGCCAGCCGCAACTATCAATTTTTTAACGTTTATTTTATAGTTGCAGTAATATATGTCATAGTAATTGTATTTTTTGTTTACCTGTTTAACCGCCTGGAGAAAAAGGTTGCCATACCAGGAATGGATTTCAATCGTTAAGGGAATAGATTTCAATCGTTAAAAAATAAAAAAGTTAACAAAAAAATTAAAGAGCTAAAATGATTCAATGGATTCTATATAGATTTCACAACATTTGTTAAAGAACCAAAATTTTAAACTTAAATTACAGTGTTAAATTGAACTAAAATAATTAAAGTAAAAAAACAAAAAGTAATAAACTCTCAAGAAAAACTAAAATAGTAAGTTGATTTTAAGGGTCGGGTAGTATATTTTCCGACCTTTTTTGTTTATCAAAAATATTGAAAGCAAACTTCCTCTAAATCTTTATTTTGATTTAGATGGAGAGGTTCATATTTAGATTTCAATTGATCATATAATTAAAGCAGGAATTTTTAAAGCTAAAATGAACTATATTGTATAAGATAAGATTAAAAAATGATAAGATAAAAATAAGATAAAATTAAATATATTTTAATTCGAGAAAAATTCTAACTGAATAATTTTTATTATAATACAGCGGAAAAGTAATGCATAAAAAATTTTCATATCAGGTTATACCTATCTCTAAATTTAGAGGAAAAGGCTGAAATTTTTAAAAAAATATAATACTGATGGACTGCTGGAAGGAGTGTGGTTTAACATAAAAGTAATCCTTATTCACGGATACAACAAAAATAAAAATGATATGGTTGTTTTAAAAAACAATCTGGAAGAGCTTAACTATCAGGTTTATCTGGTTGATCTTCCTCTGACATTTAAACCACTGGAAGAATCTGTTGAAATTTTAAAACAGCAGATTGATGACCTATTAAGTGATGTCAATAATGAAGAAGAGATCAATTTTGCTGCACACAGTACAGGTGGACTGGTTGTCAGAAGATTAATAGCTGATGGAGAGCTGAATCACAGAATAAATCGCTGTGTTCTTATAGCGTCACCCAATAAAGGCAGCAGACTGTCACAGATGTCAGCCAAACTACCTTTTTTTAATAAGATATTTAAAACAGCTGATTCTATAAAACCGAAAAATGTAAAAAAGATGGATTTAAAATCCAGTAAAGAGATAGAGATAGGTGCAGCAGCAGGTGTCAGGAGCAATTTATTACTGGGTAAATTTCTCAACAGCAAAAATGACGGCAGAATTAGGGTTGATTCTGTTAAATATGAAGGCTTAAAGGATTTTATAGAACTTCCATATGGACACAAAGAAATTCATTATAGAAAAGAGACGGCTGAATTAATCGATAATTTTTTAAGAACTGGAAAGTTTAGGGGCTGATACTTTATTTCCACTCCACATCAGCTTTTTTTCTGGGTACAGTCCTCTGATATTCAACATCAGGATAACCGATTATCATAACTGTAACAAGCTCTTTGTTTTCTTTAAGGTTGAGAAAATCTTTAATTTCCTGATTATCTTCTGCAGCTGTTACAGAAAAACCGCTGAATACGACTCCCAGATTTAGTGCATTTGCCATCAATTCCATGTTTCCGGATGCAAGTGCAGCATTTACTGGAGATTCTGCAGAAACTGCTATTACAGCCGGGGCATTGAAAAACAGGTTATCACTGGATTCCGGATTCTTTTTATAATCCCGGCACATTCTTTTCAGCATCAGCGCATATTTTCTGTGAATTTTGCTCTCACCATTTGAATTACTCAGCACTTTTTCCGCCTTTCTGTTTAAACTCTGATAGGTTAAATTTCTGTATTTATCTAAATTATCTATCAAAACAGTAAAGGAAGTGTCCTGCCTGTTCCCGGCAGTTGGAGTAAAGCGGGCAGCATCTATTATCTTTTTTAGCTTTTCTTTTTCTACTTTTTTATCTTTAAACTGCCGGATTGTTCTTCTAAATTTTATAAAATTTAGCAGCCTATCAGCATCCAGCGAAAAATCTTCTTTTCTGTATTCTTTTACTTCATCCATATCATATTTATCTGTGCTGACTGCATTTGTAGGACAGATCGCCACACAGTGTCCACATTCAAAACAGTTTATATTTTTTATATTTGCCTTACCATCGATTAATTCAATATCATTAGCAAAACAGTCTGTAATACACTTCTCACAGCCGATACACTTATCTTTATCTACTTTAAACATTTCACAACAGCTCC
>JBNJGL010000091.1:0-5477 GCA_051747745.1 Bacillota bacterium
ACCATGTTTCACAGCTTTTTTTAATGCTGTATCTCCAGTAGAAGAACCTCCATGAAGTACTAATGGCACATCAATACTTTCTCTTATTTTTGATATTCTCTCGAAATCTATTTTGGGAGTTCCCTGATAGTGGCCGTGGGCTGTTCCAACAGCAACTGCAAGACAATCTACTCCTGTTTCTTCAACAAATGTTTTTGCTTCGTCTACTTTGGTAAAACTACTTCTATCTCCTCTGTCAGTTCCACTTCCCACATGACCCAATTCAGCTTCTACACTTACATCAGCAGCATGAGCAATTTCACAAATTTTTTTAGTATCTCTCACGTTTTCTTCAAAAGGTCTTTGAGATCTATCTATCATTACAGAACTAAAACCTGCTTTAATCGCAAGAACAATATTTTTGAATTCTAATCCATGATCAAGATTTAAAGCAACAGGTATATCAGTATTTCTAGCATAATATTCTGCTAACACTGCAATTTCAGAATAGTTTACATCATAATCTCCTTCACCATAATCTAAAATGATAGGAGATTTTAATTTCTCTGCTGTTTTTACAGAAGCTTTTATAGTTTCTAAATTCCAAATGTTCGGTGCTGCAGCAGCATAGTTCTCCTCTGCAGCAGTTTTTAAAATATCATCCATTCTGCACAACAAATTAATCACCCCTTAAAAATTTATTGTAACTCGATAAGCTTTTCCAGAAGTTGCCCTTTTAAATGCTTCTTCTGCAGAATCCACACTGTACTTTTTATCCAGCAGCGGCTTAACATTGATTTTCTTAGAATTTATTAGCTCAGATGCTCTTTGAAAATCAGCTGGATCTCCACCATATGTTCCAACAAGTGCAGCTTCAGTATAATGAATATAATTGGGATCTACATCAATTTCCGGCTCTGGATAACCAGCAGCAAAAAATAATATGTTTCCTTTATGTCTAACAATTTCTAAAGACTGGTTGTTAACCTCTGTATTCCCAACAGCTATTATTACATGATCAGCACCTCTATTGTCTGTAATATTACCAACTGTCCTTTTTAAATTTTCTTTTGAAGAATTAATTGTATAATCACAGCCAAGTTCTTTAGCTTTTTCTAATCTGTCTTCTTTGATATCAATTACTATTGATACTGCCCCAGAAAGATTAGCCAACATCATATTAAGCATACCCATAGTACCGGCTCCAAAAATCACTACAGTGTCTCCAGGGTTTATATTAATTCTTCTTTGACCGTGAATAACAGTTCCAAGTGGTTCTTCAAATCCGATTTCTTCAAAAGAAAGTGATTTATCAAATTTATAAATGGTTTTTAACGGCATTACTATGTAATCAGCTAATCCAAACATTCCATAGTATTTTTCATATCTTATATCATCTTCATATAATATGTGGCAGTTTGTATATATTCCCGACCTGCAGTACCAGCATTTCCCACAAAAATCATATCCACAGGCTGCATGATCACCAACCTCTAACTTACTGCCACTATTTGGACCGATCTTCTCTATTACTCCGCCAAATTCATGTCCACCTATATAAGGATATTTTAATGACCTTTTTCCCAAATACTGCCCCTGTTCAGTTGTACAGATATTACAGCTTTTAACATTTATTAACGCTTCACCAGGCCCGGGTTCTGGAATATCTAATTTTCTTATCTCTAACTCTTCTGGTCCAGTAAAAACAACAGCTCTCATTTTTGACATTTTAATTTCCTCCTTTTAAAATTCAAATTAGTATTATAAATCAATTAAGGTATAACTAGAATATTCAAGAATGAAGAAATAATTCCAAATACAAATACAAAACCTATTACTGAAATAGGAGACCATTTCCTTTTTTTTAGAAGATAATATATTAATATAAATATCATCAGTGGAATTAAATTAGGTGCAATTGGATCCAATAAATCTGCCTGCAGATCTATTGATACTTCTCCAGATTTAAAAACAAAATCAGTCTGTGCATTAACTAATGTTGCAACTAACCCTCCAATTACAGTTGCTGCTAATAAAGTGGCTCCTTTAGTAATTTTCTCTATTCCAGCACTTCCTGCTTTATCTAAAAGCTCCAATCCTTTTTCATATCCGAATTTAACTCCAAAATGAGAAATGAATAACCAGAATCCAACACGTATAATTTGATGTAATATTGGAGCAAATATATTTCCTTTAGCTCCCATTGCAGCTGTAATACCACCAACTAATGGAACAAAAGTCCCCCAAAATAGAGCATCACCTATACCGGCTCCTGGTCCCATTAAACCAGCTTTAACACTATTGATGGTATCATCAGTTATTGCTTCTCCATTGGCTTTTTGTTCTTCCAAAGAAGCAGTAGCACCAATAATAAAGAACACTGCAAAAACATTACTGTTAAAAAATTCTAAATGTCTTTTTAATCCCTTTATTAAATCTTCAGTATTACTGTAGAGATCCTTAAGAACAGGGATCATAGCATATGTGAAAGAAAAAGACTGCATACGTTCGAAGTTTATTGAATTCTCAAACAACAAAGCCCGTCTAGTAGTTTTAAGGAGTGCCTTTTGACTAATTTTTTTCTTTTTATTATTATCTGACACCTTTATACCCCCTTAGTTATTAAAAATTAATCATTTGAAAAGTGATAATATTAATTCTTCAAATTATGTAGTTTCCACTTTATTATTGTCTTCTGCTGTTTTTAAAGATATATATAGGAATGCAATCGCAAAAGCTATAACTGCAATTGCAAGAATATCTAACTGCAAATAGCTTACAAGGACAAATCCTACTGCAAATAATACCAGCACTTTTCCAGAAGCGCCTATCGCTTGAAGCAGCATAGCAAATCCAACTGCCGGTAAAATTCCTCCTACAATTGAAAAACCATCAACTAACCATCCAGGCAGCATATTGAACAGACTCTCAACTTTAGATGCTCCAAAATATAAAGCTAGAAATGTTGGAACAAATCCTTTTATAAACCATAAAATTCCACCACTTATATATGTTTTTTCTATCTTTCCAATCTCAGCTTTTTTTGCATACCGATCAGCTAAATGTAGAAATACTAAATTACCCTGATATACTATACTCATCATTAAAAACTGTCCAAGAAGAGCAACTGGCAGTGCCAGAGCTACTGCAGCTTCAACACCAAATCCAGAAATTATTCCCAAGGATACACCTACAATACCTGCTAGATTATAGTCAGGGGCTAATGCAGCACCAACCGTAAATACTCCTAAAAACATTGCCTCTATAGTCGCACCTAATATTACACCTGTTTGAATATCTCCTAAAATCAATCCTACCACAAAACCAGAAACTACTGGTCGAGCAAAACCCAAATAATCCATAAAATAATTACCAGAAATTCCTGCCCAGGCAGAAACTAAAAACATTTGTAGTAATGTCAATTTTATTCTCCTTTCGGAATTTTTTTCTTTATAACTGGAATTAACTTTTTCTTGCGATCTGTGGGTACTATTTGAACAGTCAGCTCAACACCCTCCGCATCAATATCCATAAAATCTTTAGCTTCTTTTGAAGTAATTGAAATAGTTTTCATTATTTGCTTTCTCCCATTTTTAAATTGCATGCCTCCAATTATTACTTCATTGATATCAATACCAAAATTTAAAAGGTTTAATATAGTTTCAGGATATTTCACCAGAACAAGTGTATTTTTTTTTGAATTAGAGATTTCTTTATATCCAGCTTCATTATTTAAAACCTTAACAGAAAGATTTGAAGGTGCAACTGCATCAATAACCTGACACTGTACGGGATCAGATGCCACTTGATTATCAATAATAATTATTTTTTCAAGTTCATAATATTTTGTCCAGGCTGTAATTACCTGACCATGAATCAGTCTATCATCTATTCTGTAATAAATATTTTTCATTCTTCACCATCCTCAAATTATTAAATGAAGTTTAAACTGGTCTTAACACCTTTATTCCATCTTCACCTGCTTTTTGGGCGGTTTCAGTTAATTCTTCAAGTGTTTTTGAATTATCTCTTTGAATCAGTATTTCTAATAACATTCCCAGGTTTATACCTGTAACACCTCTGCAATTTGATATTGAAGAAATTGTATTCCATGAAATATTTGCAGGAGTTCCACCAAATAAATCAAGTAATATCAATACTCCATCATTATCATCAACTTTATTAATGGCATTTTCTAATTTTTTTGAAAATTCATCAGAACCTGAACTTTCTTCTAAATTTACTGTGCTTATATTTTCACTATTTTTAACAAACAAATTTACAGTATTTAACATGCATTCACTTAATTTGCCATGTGATGCGATAACCAAACCTACCATATATTAATCACCTCCCATTTTTGAAGTTTCCCCGAATATATAAAGAGTTATAAGATTATATAAATTTACTGAAATAATATACTATGTTATAATTAAACTAATTAAATTATAAACAGTTGGCCGCTGTTATAATGTTTATATATCCGGGATTAGACTATGTCCCTCCTCTGCTTAGTTATTGGTTATAAACTTATATGTTTCTTATAGACGCATTATTTATATTATAGTTTCTTTAAGACACTTTGTCAAGGGGGGCTGGTCCATGAATTATAAATTTAATCTTATTATATTGAGAATGGAGGAATTTACTATGAGTTTTGGTAATAAATTAAAAGAATTAAGAAAAGACACCGGCCTTACCCAGGCTGAATTGGCAGGCAAAATAGGTATTGATAGAGGAACACTGGCTAATTATGAAACAAATCGAAAAAAACCATCATATGATGTATTAGAAAAATTGGCAAATGTTTTAAACTGCAGTGTTGATTATATGATGGGGATTAATTCAAAAATGAAAAGTGATAAGATCGATGAAGATTCTAATTTAAATAATGAAACGAAAAACTTCATCAAAACAATAAATGAATTTGATCAAAAAACTATCAATTTCTATAAAAAAATAATTGAGCTTTTTGAAGAAGAAATTAATAGAAGAAAATAAGTTAAATAATCAGAATGAAAATTTAAATATGTCAGATCAAAATCCATTTTACTTTTTTGCATGGATATTTTCATAGATCATTCTGTTTTTAAAATATATATCAACTAAATGTCCATATACCTGGTTGAAAAATACCATTCTTGCTGATATCCTTAAATCAAACATAAGTTTAGGGGTGATCAGGTGGAAGAAATATTTAAACTTGTCAGCACTTATGGTTTTCCAATGGTTCTTTCCGTATATCTTCTCTTAAGATTTGAACCACTTATCAAAGAATTGAAAAATTCAATTGATACACTAATTATGGTAACCAATCTGCAGCACGAAAATAATCTAAAAGATATCAGCAAATATAAAAATTTCAACTAAAAAGAAAACTCCCTCATTTTGAGGGAGTTTTTAAATGTTGAAAAAATTATTTATCATTATGAAATTCCAAAAATAAATCTGCTTCTTTTTTGCACTCCTCCACATCTCTATCACATTTCTTCGGATTT
>JBNJGL010000092.1:0-5243 GCA_051747745.1 Bacillota bacterium
TGAGCACTCTTTTTAGTTCTTTTAAACCTTTAACAGGATCAGGAACCGAGCAGAATACACAGCTGGTGACAATTATATCAAAATAATTATCTTCAAAATCAAGATCCTGAATATCCATCTCCAGTAATTGTACCTTTTTATTATACTTTTCAGCTTTTTTCTCTGCTTCTTTAATCATTTTAGGACTGAAATCTATAGCGATAATTTCTATTTCATCCGGGTAATATTCAATATTTTTACCGCTCCCAACCCCGGCTTCCAGAAGTCTCATTCCATCTTTATCTATTTTATCTTCAACTTTCTGCCAGAGATTCTGACGCCAGTCTCCCATCTTTCCTTTTTCCATGAGCAGTTCTAATGAATCATAAACTGGAGCAATCCGGTCATAACGCTTTTTAATTTTATTATTACTCATAATCAAACACCTCATTTAGATACTATATACCCCTATCTAGTATCTTAAGTATAGTATAACACTCAGGATTGATGGTGTCAAAAAAAGACCTCAGCCAACTTTAAATTTTTAAAGTAACTGAGGTTATAACTACTCATATTTTCTATTATCTTATTTGGATAAAATTAATTTCACTTAGTCTTAATTTAAAACTTTAACATCTTAGCATTGATTGCTACAATAACTGTACTCATTGACATCAGTACAGCACCTACTGCCGGAGAAATCATTATCCCAACCCCTGCCAGTACACCAGCTGCCAGAGGAATTGCAAAAGCATTGTAGCCTGTAGCCCAGAATAGATTCTGAATCATCTTTTTGTAGGTTAAACTTCCAAACTCAATCAGCTTTAAGACATCAAGTGGATCACTTTCGACCAGAATAATATCAGCCGTCTCTGCTGCCACATCTGTACCGGAGCCGATTGCAATTCCGATATCTGCTTTTGCCAGGGCCGGTGCATCATTAACACCATCACCTGTCATAGCGACAAAAGAATCTTCAGCCTGTAATTCTTCTACTTTTTTCTGCTTCTCATCAGGCAGTACTTCGGCAAAATAATCAGTTAAACCAAGCTCATTACTTACATATTCAGCAGTTTTCTGATTATCTCCTGTTAGCATCTTAACTTTAATTCCTCTATCCTTAAGTTTCTGTACTGCCTCATAGGAGCTTTCTCTAATCTGATCTGCAAGTCTGATCATTCCAATTAACTTTCCAGCTTCTAAAAGGAAAACTTCTGTAAATGGCCCCTCTTTTAAAGCATTCTCCGGTATATCAATTTCATTTTCCTTAAGATAACCAGGTGAAACAGCTTTAAAATCTCCGCCTTCAATTTTTCCGATAACACCCTTACCTTTGATTATCTCAAAATCTTCGACTTTCAGCAGTTCTACTTCATCTTCTTTTGCTCTTTTTACTATTCCATTTGCAATTGGATGTTCTGATTCCTGTTCCAAAGAAGCTGCTTTTTGTAGAATATCTTCATTATTATAGTCATCTACAAATGTGTCTACTGCTTCAACGCCAAATTCACCTTTTGTCAGGGTCCCAGTTTTATCAAAAAGAACAGTATCTATTTTACGGGCATTTTCAAAAGCGGTTCGATTGCGAATCAGCAGTCCATTTTTAGCAGATAAAGTTGTAGAAACTGCAACTACCAGTGGAATCGCCAGTCCTAAAGCATGGGGACAGGTGATAACCATCACTGTTGCCATCCGCTCTATAGAAAAAGCTAAGTCTCCGGTAATAAAGTACCAGCTAAAAAGAGTAATTGTTCCTGCACCGATAGCAATTAATGTCAGCCAGAAAGCAGCTCGATCGGCAAAATTCTGGGTTTTAGACTTAGCCGCCTGAGATTCTTTAACCAAATTTATAACCTGGGACAGGTAACTCTCGTCTCCTGCTTTTTCAATTTTTATTTTAATTGAACTGTCACCATTAACAGAACCACCTATTACTTCATCATTAACTTCTCTGTTAACAGGTTCTGATTCACCTGTTAACATCGACTCATCTATATAAGAGTCGCCTTCGTAAATTACTCCATCAGCCGGTATTTTCTCACCCGGTTTAACTAAAATCTGGTCTCCTTTTTTTAACTCTTTTATTTTAATTTCTGTAACTTCTCCATCAACTATTTTATGAGCTTTATCGGGCATCAATTTAGCCAGTTCCTCTAGAGCATTTGAGGCTCCCATAACCGAGCGCATCTCAATCCAGTGACCTAAAAGCATAATTACGATTAAAGTCGCCAGCTCCCAGAAGAAAAACCTCCCTTCCAGACCAAAGACAACCGCTGAACTGTAAAAATAAGCAACAGAAATTGCCAGTGCAATTAAGGTCATCATACCCGGATTTTTATCACTAAGTTCGTTTTTTAAGCCAGATAAAAATGGCCAGCCCCCATAAAAGAAAATCACCGTAGAAAGAAAAAATAAAAGATATTTGCTTCCTGGAAAATCAAGACTGTAGCCTAAAAAATTCTGAATCATAGGTGAAAGCACTAAAATTGGTGCTGTAATCACTAAAGACACTTTAAAGCGCTTTTTAAAATCCTCTAACATTTTCTTGTGATTCATTTTTATACCCCCTGCTGTGTCTTTTATATAGCATTTCTCCACTCATTCATATAATAGACCGCATTCTAAAAATATGGCATGTACTGTAAAATTTCATGGAATTACCTCTGAAAAGCTTAAACAAAGTATAATACTCAGCTTTAATTATGTCAATATTTTATCTTTAAAATTAATATTTTAAAATAAATAAATCCCGATCAAATGCAGTTAAATTCATCTCTGCAGCTAACCAGGATTATTTAAGGTTACTCATGATTTTTTCTTTCCTATTTTTAAATATTTATTTTCGCCATCTTTAACTGTTTAAATTATCCAGAATCCTTTCCAATTCGTCTTTTGTTATTTCACCTTTTGCATAGCGCTGTTTTGCTATTTCTTCAGCACTTTTTTCATCTATTTCCTGATCAATTTCTCTTCTTTTATCAAAGTGGCTGTTATCTTTATAGCCAGGGCCACCATGTCTGCGGTCATCATAACTACGGTCATCATGTCTGTGGTGATTATTCCTATTGTATTCTTTGAAAAAATAATATACAATGCCAATAATAACCATCCAGAAAATTATTGAAAATCCCCCTCCAAACATTCCAGGCCCGAATCCCATCATAATTAACGCCCCCTATCGCTTTAAATCTTTTTTAATAATTTCCCCACAGTTTAACAAAAGCAAGTCTTTTTAATCTAAAGTAATCAATATGAATCATAACATTGAAATTCAAATTATTAATACCATTTATCAAGCCAATTTCTCATCATAAAAATTTCCTGACGCTGACTATCTCTGATACTTCTCGCAAGCAGATATACTTCCTGATGTTCATCCAAACCGCGCACTATTAACTGCTGTGACATCATTACTGCTCCCATATGATGGAAAATCATATCCTCAAGAAAATAAAAGTCAAGCTCTTCTCCAGTTAACCCTTCATAATTTCCCATCATTGGCTGGTACTCATAATCATTTGTTCTATCTGGATACCATTTCTCCAAATATTTTTCCATTTCTTCAATTTCACTGGTCTGAACTTCTATAATATCTTCAGCAAATTCTCTCATTTCTTCTCTATTTGTATTATCTCTTAATATTTTCGCATTATAGACTGCTTCTTCATGATGAGGTATCATTTTTACCAAAAATTCGTACTCACTGTCAACTGATTCCATCATTCCAGGGCCCATTCCCATCATTCCAGGACCAAAACCTGGACCAGGTTGTGCAAAACCATAACTAGCTCCTACAGTAATAATAGTTAAGATAATTAATACGGTAATTAAATATTTTTTCATTTCACTAACCTCCTTAAAAACTCAATCTTTTTATACCCCTATTGGGTATCATATTCATAGTATACCACTCAGGATTAATACTGTCAAGAAAATATTACAATAATTAAATTGTGACCCATATTGTTCTGAACAGATTTGATTTAAAATGTGCTGAAAAGAGATTTGCTTCTGTAAAATAGCTACTAACAAAAAATAATCTTTGCATATATAATTATTATACGTATTTTTTCCATTAAATTTTTTATAGTAAAAACTTTGAAAATAAATTGGAGGGATAAAATGAACAAAAAAGTAATCATATCTTTTATAATTATTGCTGCTGCAGCTGCTTCATTTTTCTTTATTCAAAATGACAGCAGTGTAGAACAGGCTGAGGTAGGTACTGAAGTAGGTGAAACAGCTCCGGATTTTTCTTTGCCAGGTATAAACAGTGAAGAAGTTAAATTAAGTGATTATCGCGGCAAAAAAGTTTTTCTTAATTTCTGGGCTACCTGGTGTCCTCCCTGCAGAGCGGAAATGCCTGATATTCAAAGGCTTTATGTGGAAAGAAAAGACGATATTGTAATACTTGCAGTAAATATTGGTGAAGAAAAAGGGAAAGTTGTGGATCACCTCAATATCAGCAGCTTTACATTTCCAGTTGTACTCGATAGAGATAAATCCACAGCATCAGAATACCTGGTGCGCGGTATTCCTACAAGTTATTTTATAGATAAAAATGGCACCATAATAAATAAAGTAACAGGTGCCATAAGCTATCAACAGATGCTTGATCTTGCTGAACTGGATTAATTAATCTTCGTCCTCACAGTCAGGACAGAGTTTATTTGTTTGATCATTAGCTGGACGACCCCGCCTGTGTCTGCCGGTCGGGGTTAGTTTTTCTCCACATCTCCAGCAGTGCCCTGGCCGCATGAGTTTGTAATCTCCACCGGAAAAGCGCAGTGCTTTCCCACATGTAAGAGCTTCAGCAACTTTCTGTCTCGCTGAAGTTAATACTCTCTGAAAAGTAGGACGAGAAACATTCATTTTTTCGGCTGCTTCTGCCTGAGTTAATCCTTCAACATCTTTTAAACGCAGAGATTCCACTTCCTCCATATTCAGTTCAACGATCTCAAGTTTATGCCCGGGAACACCGGCAGGTTTAAAAAACTTTATCTCGGGAAGCTGCTGTATTAATCTATCTTTAGTTGGTCTAGCCATAATATTCACTCCTGTATAAATTGAATTTCTTTATATTAATTATATCAGAAATATAGTAAAACAACAAAACCTGCCTCTACGGCAGGTTAAAAATTTGAGAATATCAAAAACAGCCCCCTCTAAATAAAATATTTAAAGGGAGCTTTATTATTTTAAGTTATTATATGGTTCTCACACAAAAAGGGTATTTGAGGAACTTTAGGCATTTTTCGTTAATC
>JBNJGL010000093.1:0-5188 GCA_051747745.1 Bacillota bacterium
TCTTCGTATAAGTGTGATGATATGGATCACAAGTTTCTACCTGTTAGCCGTAAACTAACTTAGGCTACGAAGGAAGTGCACCTAGGGTTCCGTCTGTCTAAATGATAGAGCAGGTCCGAGTGGTGCAGTTTTAATGTGCTTTAGTCAGAATATATATTTTTTTGACTGATACATATTTTAATACACCGTTGGGATAAAAGCCCGGGCGGGTAGGTTCCTTTGTTTAGTGAACTTACCCTGGCCCGGGCTTATTTTATTTATTAAAAACTTATTTAAAGGGGATGAAAAAAATTAGTATTTCAAACACCGAGGCAAAAACACAGAACATCAAAGAAGAAAATGATTTTTTCGCACTGGAAGCAAATAATACTGATGTTAAGACAGAGGTGCTGGCAGGACTAACAACATTTATGACAATGGCATATGTTATAATTGTTCATCCATCAATAATGTCAGCTGCAGGAATGCCTGTTGGAGCAATGACTGTAGTTACAGCACTTGTAACCGGTATTTTTACACTATTTATGGGGCTTTATACAAATCTTCCTTATGCACTTGCTCCTGCAATGGGCAGTAATGCTTTTATGGCATATACACTTGTAGCCAGCGGCCTCACTACATGGCAGCAGGCTCTTGCAATGGTCTTTATTTCTGGAATAACTTTTATAATTTTAACCGTTTTAGGCTTTAGAGAAGTAATTGTAGAAATGGTACCAACAAGTATCAAAACCTCTATTGGAGCAGCAATTGGTCTGTTTATTGCTCAGCTCGGTTTTAGTAGTGCCGGTTTTATGGATTTTCAAAATGGTCTGCTGACAGCTGGAAACATAAAGACTCCTGGAGCTATTCTTGCAATTATAGGATTTTTTCTGATAGCATCACTGATGGCCTTAAAAGTTAAAGGTGCTTTATTCTGGGGAATTATTGCCACAACAATCATTGGCATTCCAATGGGTATTACACAAATCCCTGATACATTTATTTCAATGCCACCTTCTATTGCTCCTATAGCTTTTAAATTAGATATTTCTGGAGCACTTAAATTCTCTTTTATCCCACTGATGTTTGTATTCTTTTCTGGCGACTTCTTTTCAACAATGGGAACTTTACTTGGAGTATCAGCTAAAGCAGGTTTTCTAGATGAAGATGGTAATCTTCCTAATATAGAAAAGCCATTTTTAGTTGATGGAATTGCTACAACTGTTGGTGCACTAATGGGTACAAGTACTGTTACAACATATGTTGAGTCAGCAGCAGGTGTTGAAGAAGGTGGAAGAACAGGATTAACCGCAGTAGTTACAGCTGCAGCATTTTTCCTTATGATATTTTTGACTCCACTGGCTGCAATCATACCTGGCCAGGCAACTGCACCTGCATTGATCTTAATTGGTTTAATGATGATGCCTGCTATTAAGGAAATTGATTTTGATGATATAACTGAATCACTTCCTGCTTTTGTAACTGTTATATTTACTGCCTATACTTTTAATCTGGCAAATGGAATTAGTTTAGGAATTATATCATATGTATTAATTAAACTTGTTTCTGGAAGAAAAGATGAAATACCGGTAGGACTATATTTCTTATGTATTCCTCTTTTCTATTATTTCTATACTCTGTAAAAGATAAAAATTGCAAAAATTTAATATAAAATCATCTGACAAAGCTACTTAATAGTGTACAATAAATTGTATAAAATATTTTTAATAGTATTAAACTCAAATATAAAATATCTCCACCTGAATAATAATTATTCAGGTGGTTTTATCATTTTAGTTTTTCCTTTTAACTTCAAAATATTTTAAAATAATTTAGATAGGCTGGTGTATTTATGAATTTAGATATTGATAAAAGAAAAGAGTTAATAGAGGCAGCTCTGGGAAAAAGAGAACTGGATCTGCTTATTAAAAATGCAGAACTTGTAAATGTATTTACCGGTGAAATTTATAAAGCAGATGTCGGTATTTACAGAGAATTTATAGCACATGTTGAAGCAGATGCAGATAATATTAAAGACGAAAAAATAGAGATGGAGGCCAGAGAAGTAATTGATGCAGAGGGAATGTATCTAATACCTGGTTTAATTGATTCACATGTTCACATAGAAAGCAGTATGATGACTCCAAGGAATTTTGCCAGAACAGTAATTCCACATGGAACAACAACAGTAATTACTGATCCACACGAAATTGGAAATGTTATGGGACTTGAAGGTGTAAAGTATATGTCAGAAAGCAGCACAGATCTTCCTATGAACCAATATATTCTTGCTCCTTCCTGTGTTCCTTCAGCACCTGATTTTGAATCATCTGGTGCCAGTTTTGGAGCGGAAGAAATTTCTGAAATGCTGGAATGGAATAATGTCTTAGGTCTGGCAGAGGTAATGGATTATCCAGGGGTAATACATGGAAGTAACAGGATGCACAAAATTATTCAAACAGCAGAAGATAAAGGGGGATTCATTCAGGGACATTCTCCAGCTCTTGAAGGAAGAGAATTATCAGCTTATCTCTGTGCTGGCCCGAGCAGTGATCACGAAATTAGAGTTACACAGGAAGCCAGAGAAAAATTACGCATGGGTATGACTGTTGATGCTCGAGAAAGCTCAATCAGTCAAAATCTGTCCGAACTAATTCCTGCTCTCGATGATATTCACTGTCCTCCTAATTTTACCCTCTGCACAGATGATAGAGAATCTGCTGATCTTCTAAATGAAGGACATATGAATCATGTTGTAAGACGAGCTATAGAAGAAGGTTTGGAACCATGGCAGGCGATTCGTTATGCAACATTAAATTCAGCCAGATCAATTGGTTTAAAAAGATTGGGAGCTATTGCACCAGGATATATTGCAGATATGGTGCTTCTATCTTCACTGAAAAATATGGAAGCAGATAAGGTTTTTTATAGAGGGAAACTGGCAGCTGAAAAAGGTGAAATGACTGCTGAAATAAAAGATAAAAAATATCATCTGGAAAACATAAATACTGTTAAATTAGAAAAGTTAAAAGCAGCGGATTTTAAAATAAAGGCAGGAGAAAATAAAAACTCTATCAGCGCCAATGTAATAAGCTATATCAGTAAAGATTCTTTATTCTCTGATTTTATAAAAATGGACATAAAAATAGAGAACAGCTATCTTACTATAAAAGGTAGAGATGATATAAATTATGCAGCTGTTTTTAATCGTTATGATGGTAATAATGACCGCTGTGTCGGGTTAATTAATAATTTTGGTCTAAAGAAGGGTGCGGTTGCAAGTACAGTCTCACATGACTGCCACAACCTAACTGTTGTAGCAGCAAATGAGGAGGATGCTGCTTTAGCAGCAAATACCCTTATAGAATCTGGCGGTGGAATTGTCTGTACAAATAATGGAAAAGTTACAGCTCATTTAAAACTACCTATTGGTGGATTAATGTCACCACTTCCTGCAGAAAAACTTAGTATAGAAATAGAAAAGACAAAAAAAGAACTGTTAAAACTAGGTATGCAGAATGAATATCCCCTTCTTAAAATTGCAACACTTACACTTGCAGTTATTCCCAAAGCTAAAATTACTGATAAAGGGCTCCTTGCTGTCGACGAACAAAAACTAATAAAATTATTCCAGTAAAATCTTATATCGATAGCCCCTAAAAATAATTAATTTAGGGGCATTTTTTTATATACTTATAGATTATTTTTTGCAGCAATATTTCTATAAATCCTGCTATAAATAGATCACAACTGCTATATGTTCTGAGTTTACAGATTAAGAAACAGAAATATCTTATTATATTATTAACAAATGTTCATAATAATTTGCTGGAGGTTGTGATCATGAAACGGAGAATTCATCCATTATGGTGGCCTGTTTTTGTTTTAAGCTCACCTATTTTGCTGCCCTATTTAATATTTAAAAATGAAAGTTATAAATTATGTATCAGAAAAATAGATAAAATTAATGGACAGAGACTTAAAAAAGCAAAAGATTTAAGCCTTCCTGAAGTTGATAATTTTCAACTAATTCCGGTTGTTGAAGCTGAATCAAAAGATGACTTTGAAAAGGAAGCAGGAATCTCATATTTTATAGAAACAGAAAATTCCAATCTTTTATTTGATATCGCCTTTGCAGATGAAAGTTCTGCCTTTACAAATAACTATCAAAAACTAAACCTCACAAAAAAAGATGTGCATAAATTTGTACTTTCTCATCTGCATCCTGATCATATGGGTGGAATAAAAGCAAGTAGAGAAAATAAAATAACTATTCCTGATATAATAAATAGTAATGGCATTACTGCTTTCCTACCTGATGCAGCATCAGTAATTGGCGGAAATCGTCAAATTATTTATTCCCCACAGTACATAACAGAAGATATAGCAACTACAGGTCCTTTAAGAGCAAATTTATTTTTTTCTGGTCCAACTGAAGAACAGTCATTAATTATAAATATCAAAAATAAAGGAGCTGTAATTGTGGTTGGCTGTGGTCATCCAGATTTAAATGTTATTATAGAAATGGCTAAGAGATTGACGAAAAAAAAGATTCATGCTGTGATCGGCGGACTGCATTTGCCTATTAAATCCGGCAGACTAAAAAAAGCCGGCTTTGATCTTCAGAGAATAATCGGAACCGGCCGGCAGCCCTGGAATTGCCTTGATGACAGCTATCTTGATGAAAAAATTTCTGTTTTAAAAAAATATGAAGTGGAAAAAGTTCTGCTTTCACCACATGACAGCAGTGATTATGCTGCACAATATTTTAAAAATAATTTAAAGGCAGAAGTAGATATATTAAAAAGTGGACATCATTATAATCTATAAATCATTTATTTTAATATAAAAAATTATTGGTTAATATACAGGTTTCTGAATTATTGTTTAATGTCTAAAGTGCCTCTTTCCAGTAAAGACCATGGCAATTCCTAACTCATTACAGGCTTCAATTACCTGCTCATCACGAATTGAGCCCCCGGGCTGAATAATTGCTTTAATACCCAGCTCAGCTGCTTTTTCTACTGCATCAGGAAAAGGAAAAAAGGCATCAGAGGCTACAACTCCACCCTGCTGACGTCCATCAGCTTTGCGGCCAGCAATAATCATCGAATCAACTCTGCTCATCTGACCGGCACCAACACCAACTACCATCTCATCTTTAGCCATTACAATCGCATTTGATTTAACATGTTTTACTACCTTCCAG
>JBNJGL010000094.1:0-4926 GCA_051747745.1 Bacillota bacterium
TTTATTGAAAAAAGATTATAGAAATCTTTTACTAAACAAAAATAAAATTTTTTCCTGTCTGAAAGATAGGGATAAACATATCAAAAATAACAATATACATATTTTTAATGAACTTGATTCAACAAATAACAAAGCAAAAGAATATTTAAAAGAAAAAGAACAGATGAACAAAGACATTAAAGTCATTCTTGCAGAAAAACAGAGCCGGGGAAGAGGCAGGAGAGGAAATGACTGGTTATCAAATAATGAATTAGGTCTCTGGGTTAGTTTTTTATTTCCACTAAATCTGCCGAGAAAAAAAATACCACAGATCACCATAATTGGTGCATTAACAGTTCAAAAAACACTTAAAAAATATAATATAGATTCACAAATAAAGTGGCCAAATGATGTTTTAGTAAAAGAGAAAAAGATATCTGGAATTTTAACCGAGATGATTTTAATTAATAAATCAGCTGTACCTGTAGTGGTAATGGGAATAGGATTGAATATTAATCAGGATGATTTTTCAGAAAACATCTCGCGAAAAGCAACATCTATGTATAAGTTGAAGGGGTATTATCTGGACAAAAATGAAGTTTTTTGTGAGCTGTTTCTAAATTTTAAACAATTTTTGCATCAGTACAGTTCAGGAAATAGAAAAAAAATAATAGATATCTGGAAAAAAGAACTCAAATTGATAGGTAAACAGGTCGAGTTGAATTATGAAAATAAATCTTTTCAGGTTTATGTGGAAGATATTCTGGAGAATGGAGAACTTTACTGCAGGCTGGAAAATGGAGAGATGAAAGTTTTTCCTACTGCTGGAACTTCTCTTGTTTTTAATAGTATAAAAGCAAATGAAAAGAAGGAAAAATAATTGCTGTATAGAATTATATATTTGAAACCGGATATAATAATGCAAAGAGGGGGAAATAATATTGAAAAAATGGAGTATACTATTAGTAGTTGTTCTGATTTTTTTGCTGGCTAATGTAGCTTTTGCACAGGACTTTAAATCAGCGATGGTTACTGATGTAGGAGGGCTTGGTGATCAGTCTTTTAACGATGCAGCTTACAGAGGATTAAAACAGGCTGAAGACGAATTAGGAATTGAAATTACTGTTATTGAATCTAATACTATGACAGATTATGTTCCGAATTTGAGCAGTTTAGCTGAACAGGGATATGATATGGTATGGGCTGTTGGATTTTTAATGACTGATGCTTTAGAAGAAGTATCACAAATGTATCCTGATACTAAATTTGGTTTAATTGATTCTGTTGTAGAACAGCCAAATGTTGTTTCAGTAACTTTTGCAGAACATGAAGGTTCATTTTTGGCTGGAGTTGCAGCTGCTATGAAAACTGAAACAGATACTGTTGGTTTTATCGGAGGGATGGAAACAACATTAATTAAGAAATTTGAAGCTGGATTTAGAGCTGGAGTAAAAGCTGTTAAACCTGATATGAAGGTTTTGATTGGCTATACAGGTGTTTTTGATGATCCAGGTGCTGGAAAAGAACTTGCTCTGACTCAATTTAATCAGGGAGCAGATGTGATTTATCATGCCTCAGGAGCATGTGGTATTGGTGTTATTAAGGCTGCAGAAGAGAAAGATCTGTATGCTATTGGTGTAGATTCACCGCAAAATCACCTGGCACCAGATAATGTTTTAACAAGTATGATTAAAAGAATCGATGTTGCTGTTTATGAAGAAGTTAAGGCACTGTATAATGATAATTTTTCTACTGGAGTAAGGACATATAATCTTGAATCAGATGGTGTTGGTCTGTATATGCCGCAGGCAGAAAAAATGCTTTCTCAGGAAACACTTGATGCAGTAAACATGTATAAAAATCAGATAATAAATGGAGAGATTTCTGTACCTGATAATCCAGATAATCTCTAAACATTTTCAAAAATATATAAGATGAATTTCTACAGACTGCTTTAAAAAGCAGTCTTTTTTTATAATTAATTGACCAAAAGTCAAAATAACTATTTAAATATTATTAACTATGTGGTATGATGAAAAAGAAATTGAAAATTAGAATAAAATAACAGGAGTGATAACTTGAAATTACCAGAACTTAAAATAGGAAAATTGAAAGCAACTTTTCCAATTATACAGGGTGGAATGGCAATAAGGATATCAATGGCAGATCTGGCTGCAGCTGTAGCAGATGAAGGTGGTATTGGAGTTATAGCAGGAACAGCACTGAAACCTTCTGAATTAAAAAAAGAAATAATAAAAGCTAAGAAATTATCAGATGGAATTATCGGTGTAAATATCATGTATGCTGCCAGAGACTTCAGAAAACTGCTAGATGTATCTGTTGAAGCAGGAATTGATCTAATTATTTCAGGGGCTGGATTTTCTCGTGATATGTTTACTGTTGGGAAAAAAACGGATACTCCGGTAGTTCCTATTGTATCATCATTAAAACTGGCCAGAATTTCCGAAAAATTAGGAGCAGCCGCAGTTGTTGTTGAAGGTGGAAATGCAGGTGGTCATCTTGGTACAGATAAAGACATGAAAGATATAATAATGGAGATAAAAGAAAATATAAATATTCCAGTAATTGCAGCAGGAGATATTGTAACTCCAGAAGATATAAAAGATATATTTAAAATGGGTGTCGATGGTGTCCAGATGGGAACCAGATTTTTGGCCAGCAAAGAAGCAGCTATTTCTGATGTTTTTAAAGAATTATGTGTAAAAGCAAAATCTTCAGATGTTGTAAAAATCATGAGTTCTGTTGGGTTAAAAGCCAATGCTATAAGAACCGAATTTACTGAAAGAGTTAAAGCAGGTAATCCAGATCCACCAGTTCGGTGTGATAAATGTTTAAAACACTGTCTGGAAAATTTCTGCATTAAAGATGCACTGCTTGCCGCAAAAGATGGTGATTTAGAAAAAGGAATCTTTTTCACCGGAGAGGGAATAGGTAAGATAGATGAAATTCTCTCAGTAAAAGAAATTTTTGCAAAAATAAAAGAATACTTTTCAAACCAGCCTGAACTGTGTTAAAATTATATTGCTGTAGATGTATGCAAAAATTTAATATGAGGTGGGCAAAATGATTTTAACCTTAGATATTGGAAATACCAATACAGTGCTGGGGCTCTACGATGGGGATGAACTGAGAACACACTGGAGAATTTCAACCGATAAAAACAAAACACCTGATGAATATGCAATGCTTTTAAAAAATCTATTTGAATCAGGAAATATCAATGTTGAAGATGTAAAAGGTGTTATTGTTTCCAGTGTTGTTCCACCAATACTGAGAATCTTAAAAAAAACAACATACAGATATTTTAATCTAAATCCACTTGTAGTTGGGCCTGGGGTAAAGACCGGAATGAATATAAAGATGGATAATCCCAAAGAAGTTGGAGCTGACAGAATAGTAAATGCAGTTGCAGCATCACAGATTTATGAGGGTCCTCTGATAATAGTTGATTTTGGTACTGCTACAACTTTTTGTGCAGTTTCTGAAGCAGGCGATTATGTTGGAGGAGCAATAGCTCCTGGTATCGGAATTTCTTCGGAAGCATTATTCAGTCAGTCGGCAAAACTGCCGAGAATTGAATTAATAAAACCAGATCGAGCAATAGCTAAAAATACAGTAGATGGAATGAAATCTGGAATTGTTTTTGGTTTTGTTGGACAGGTGGAATATCTTGTGGATCGATTTAAAAAGGAATTGGGGAAAGAATCCACTGTAATTGCAACCGGAGGACTGGTAAGCTTAATTGCTGCGGAAACCAATAAAATTGATTATGTAGAACCTTTTTTGACTTTAAAGGGTCTAAAATATATTGCAGGATTAAATGGGATGTGATAGTTGATTAATGATATTTGAAGATTTAAATATTGATAAAATGGTTTTTTTAGCTCCGATGGCAGGAGTAAGTGATTATCCATATCGTCAGATAGTTCGTGATATGGGTTGTCAGCTGGTATATACCGAAATGATAAGTGCCAAAGGTTATATTTATGGTAATAAAAGAACTGAAGAATTACTGCAGTTTGATAGAAATGGCGGGAAAATAGGAGTGCAAATTTTCGGAGAAGAAGCTGATATAATTGCTGAAACAGCTAAAAAAATAGAAGAAGAATATCAACCAGATTTAATAGATATAAATATGGGCTGTCCTGCCAGGAAAATTGTAAAAACAGGCGCTGGGTCAGCACTTATGAAAGATCCCACCCTCGTTTATCAAATTGTCAGCAGTGTTGTAAAAAATACTGAACTTCCTATAACAGTTAAAATAAGAAGTGGCTGGGATGATAATAATATTAATGCTGTAGAAATTGCAAAAATAGCAGAATCAGCAGGAGCAAAAGCTGTGGCAGTTCATGGGAGGACAAGACAGCAGTTTTATAAAGGTCGGGCAGACTGGGCAGTAATAAGGGATGTTGTTGAAAATATTGATATACCAGTAATAGGAAATGGAGATATTTTTTCTGGAAATGATGCCGAGAAAATGATAGAACAGACTTCCTGTAAGGCAGTAATGATCGGTAGAGCGGCACAGGGAAATCCCTGGATATTTAAAGAAATAATTAAATTTTTAGATAGAGGCGAAAAAACAGATAGGCCAGGACCACCAGAGATAATTGAAATGGCAGCTGAACATCTCAACAAAGCTGTGAAATATTATGGGGAAAAGCACGGTGTTCCCATAATGCGCAAACATATATCCTGGTATTTAAAAGGTCTTCCTAATGCATCTGAAATAAAAAATGAAGTTAATCAAATAAAAGACAGGCAGCAATTAATTGAACTTTTATATTCTTATAAAAAACAGCTTAAAAGCAGTCTATTTTTTTAGAAGCAGTTTAAACTGCTTCTTTTTAGTTGGTTTTTAATTTCTTAAAGACATCTTGTTTTAACTATAAATTAAATTATGGTTCTTCCACAAAAATAATTTAT
>JBNJGL010000095.1:0-4716 GCA_051747745.1 Bacillota bacterium
ATCTTGTATTCTACTGAAGAATTAAAGAAAAGCAGCATGAAATACTTTAATTCTGATTTTTGACATTTAAAATAAACACTGATATTATGGTTATACTCTCAAAGTAAAAAGGAGAAGTGATATTATTAATAAAAAATTATCTGTTTTAAAAGATCTTCTCTCAATGTTTATCACTCGACATAGAAATCAGATGTCATATATAATCGGCTTTCTTTCTGCTTTAGCCTTTGCAATTGTTTATATTAACTTCGGAATTGAATTAGCAGCAGCAGCTTTATTTGCAGGGATTTTGGTCTTTGAAATTTTTGATCATTATTTTGGAGGCAGCCCGGATATTATTGTGATGGGTGTTGATAGTGAAGAAGATATGATGAAAACACTCCAAAAAACAATGTCAAAAGCTGTGAAAAAACAGAAGCAGGAAAACTCAAATAATAATAATGATTAATATTCATTGAGCAGCCCGCAGTGGCTGTTTTTCTTTTTTGAAAATTTGACTTAATATTCAAAATTTAATAAAATTGATGTAGACTTTAAAAGGGAGTGGTTAAATTGTTAAAAGGAAAAAAAGTGATTTTTACTCTGTTTTTAGCTTTAATTTTAATTTTTAGTTTTTCTCTTTCTATGATGGCGGCTGAGACCTTAAGTATTCTTGCTACTTCAGATGTTCATCAGTATCTGATGCCATATGATTACATGGAAGATAATGTTGATGAAACCATTGGTTTTTCAAAAGTATATTCTTTAATTGAAGAAGAAAGAAATAATAACCCCAATACTTTACTGCTTGATAATGGTGATTTAATTCAGGGAAGTTTAATTGGTCTTTATGAATATCAAATTGATCCTATTACTGAAGGAGAAACTCAAACAATAATTAAAGCCTTTAATCATGCAGGTTATGAAGCTTCGACAATTGGAAACCATGAACTGCAGGATTACAGTATGGATTATTTAGATAAAGCTATAGCCGGAGCAGATTTTCCATTTTTATCTGCTAATTTAAAGCTAGCTGATAATGAAGACGAATATTATACAGAGCCTTATACAATAATTACTAAAAATATTAATGGGAAGGATTTAAGAATTGGTGTTGTTGGTTTTGTACCCCCTCAATCAATGCTCTGGGGTAAAGACCATCTGGAAGGTAATGTAGTAATTGAAGATATTGTAGACGCTGCTGAGCGGGTAATTCCAGAGCTGGCTGAAAAGACTGACTTAGTAGTAGTCTTATCCCATTCTGGAATAAGTGATGCTCCTGTAGATTCTTATGATGCTCGAGAAAATGCTTCTTATTACATTGCTCAGATGGATGGAGTAGATGCATTGATTACTGGTCATCATCACGGAACCTTTCCTGATGACTATCAGGATTTAGAAGGTGTTAATGCAGAAGAAGGTACAATTTTTGGCGTACCGACAATTATGCCCGGTTCCTGGGGTTCTTCTCTTGGTGTTATTGATTTAGAAGTTGAAGAAAATAAGGGCAGCTGGAATATTGTTGGTCATCAGATTAGACACAGAGAGGTTGATGAGAATGTAGAATCTCATCCTGAAATTGAAGAAATTGCTCAGGATGTTCACGAAAAGGTGATTGAATATGTGAGAACACCGATTGGTGATACAGAAAGAGATATTACATCTTATCTTTCCCGGGTTATGGATTCTCCTGTAACTCAGATTATTAATGATGCTCAGCTTTGGTGGGCAGAACAAGAATTTGCAGAAGGCGAATATTCTGATTTACCAATACTTTCTGCAGCTGCGCCATTTAGAGCTGGCAGAGAAGATGCTGATTATTTCACAGAGGTTATGGAAGGCGGAGTAACAATTGGTGATGTAACAGATATTTATATTTATGATAATCAGATCAGGGTAATGCAGATGAATGGAGATCAAATAATTGAATGGTTAGAAAGAAGTGCAGAAAACTTCAACAGAATTGATCCAAATTCCGAAGAAACGCAGGAATTACTGGATGGAGATTTTCCAGCCTTCAACTTTGATGTAATTGATGGAATTGAATATGAGCTGGATGTTACCAGAGAGGTAGGAGATAGAGTTGTTAATGCAACATATCAGGGAGAGCCATTAACTGAAGATATGGAATTCCTGATAGTTACCAATGACTATCGTGCCGGTGGAGGTGGAGATTTCCCACCAGCTGTAGAGGAAGATCCAGTTTATGCTCCCAGTGGTGTGGTTAACAGAGAGATTATAATGAATTATATTGAAGAAAATGGCACAATTAATCCAGAGCCAGATTATAACTGGCATATCAGTCCATTTGATCCTGCTGGCGATGTGACTTTCCGCTCTCATCCTGAAGCAATGGATTATATTGAAAAATATGAAATTCCTAATATATCATTTGTAGAGACTGATGAAAATGGTATGGGAGTTTATAAATTAGACGTTTCAAATTTAGGAAATTAAGTATTAGATAACTGATTGAGTTAAGTTTTTTAGAAGCTTGTTATTCAGTCCCCTCTGCTTTAAAGTGGAGGGGATTTTTTTCTGATTTTATATAATATCTTTTTTCTGATATAATAGTCAGTACAAATTTAAACTAATATTGAGGAGAAAAATATGAATATACTCCATGATTTTTCAATAAAAAATAAAATAATGCTTGGGATAGGACTAAGTTTTATTCTGGCAATGATGATCTTGCTGGGAGTAGTGGTATATCAGTTTGATGATTTATCTGCAGAGAATCAGACTTTAATAGAAGCTGAGTTATTAGAAAGAAAATATGATAAATATGAGACTCTGGTAAAAAGTAGAGCGGAGGTTTTATCTGATATATATCATCTGCGTCTTAGAGAAAGAAGGGCTCGCGGAGAAGATATTACTGAATCAGAGCAGCATGAGCTTTTATCTGAACTGAATGATAATTTAAAAGTTGATGACATGTATTTTTTTATTTATGATCTAAATGGTAATGCTATTTCCTTACCTCCAACTCCCAATTTGGAAGGTAGAAATAGAATGGATTTAGAGGTTAAAGGCAGAAAATTACTGGAGGAAATGACTGCTTTAGTAAAAGAAAAAAGTGCTGGGAGAATAAGTTATCCCTATTTTAATCCTAAAACGGATCTGTTGGAAACTAAATATGGTTATCTGCAAAAAATAGAAGGTACTGATATGTTTATAGGGGCTGGCGGCTATCAGAGCAGCTATTATAATGTAGTAGACCGGGTTCTTTTTAAAATTAAAAATATCAGAGATGAAACTATTTATCTTTTGCTTTTGAGTTTTGCAATTATTGTAGTAATTATATTTTTAATAATCTATGATATTTCAAAATACATAAATTGGAATTTAGAAAAAATTGTGTCGGCATTTAAAAAAGTAGAAAAAGGACAGCTTAATTCATTTTTAGAAATTAAAAGTCAGGATGAATTTGGCTCTCTTGCGGCTGGTTTTAATCAGATGCTCAGCAGAATTAAAAAATTAACCTATAATGACCCTTTGACCGGGCTTCCTAATTTGAATTTTTTAGAAAATCAACTTGCTGAAAGCTTGAATAAAACTGGAAAGTCTGAAGAAAAAATATATTTATTTACCTTAATCACAGATAATTTGACGCTGGTCAACAGCAATTATGGCTATCAAAAGGGTAATGACTTATTAAAAGAATTATATCAGCGTTTAAGTAAAATTTTACCCGAAAAGACAACTATAGCCAGAAAAAATGATGAATTCATATTTTATTTTTCTTCTATTAAAAACAAAGATGAAATAAAAAAATATGCAGAAGAAATTTCAAATAAGCTATCAAAACCATATGAGATAAAAAGTAATTTAATTTATCTGAATTTAAAGTTGGGAATTGCGGTTAATAAAGATCAGGAGAACTGTTCGGAGTTGATAAGAAAATCAAGATTATCTCTTCACTTTGTTGATGAAAAAAACAATATAAAATTTTTCAATCCAGAGATGCTGGGACAGCTTTCTGGCAGATTGAATTTAGAAAGCAAATTAAGAAAAGCCATTGTTAATAATCAGTTTCAGCTGCATTATCAGCCACAGCTGGAAAGTAAAAGCAATAAGGTTATTGGTGTGGAAGCTCTGATTCGCTGGCAGCACCCTGAAGAAGGTAGAATTTCTCCAGGAGAATTTATTCCACTGGCAGAGGAAACAGGGATGATTCTAGAACTGGGGGATTGGATATTGGATGAGGCTTTATCTCAATTAAAAAGCTGGCGTGATAAAGGCTTTAAAGATTTACTTATGTCAGTTAATATTGCTCCACAGCAGTTTCAGCAGGATAATTTTATTTTTAAAATTAATAATTTACTTCAAAAATATCAACTGCCTGCTAAATATTTGGAACTTGAAATTACCGAAAGAACAGTAATAAAAGATGTTGATTATACGGTTGAGGTTTTAAATAAACTAAAAAAAATAGGGGTAAGAATATCTATAGATGATTTTGGTACCGGTTATTCTTCGCTTGAATATTTAAATCGTTTTGCTCTGGATAAACTAAAAATTGATAAATCATTTGTGCATAAGCGCAGCAATTTAAATATAGTTAAAACTATAATTATGATGGGAAGCAATTTAGGGCTGGAAGTAGTGGCCGAAGGTGTAGAGACTGAGGAAGAATTGAAATTTTTAGTTGATAATAACTGCAATTATTATCAGGGATATTATTTTGCCAGAGCAGAAAAAGCTGCTGCTGTAGAAAAATATTTTTCAAAGTAAGCG
>JBNJGL010000096.1:0-4709 GCA_051747745.1 Bacillota bacterium
ACATGAAGCCTGGAGGAAGATAATCGTACCTTTAAGTTATAATTTTAGGGAGCTGCACAAAATCATTCAGAAACTCTATAACTGGCAAAATTACCACCTACATGAGTTTTTTATCTACAGTGAAGAAAAAGATGACACTAAATGGCTTAATCATTCTGAATATCATCGGGATGGTTGTAAGGCTATTTTAAATCTGACAATGAATCAGGATAATTTAGAATATAATATGTATGAAATGAACTATCAGGATGAGGACTTTGAACTGGCTGTAGAAAATGAATTTAAGTTAGAAGATGTTCTTCCCGCCAGAATTAAATACATTTATGATTATGGCGATGACTGGCAGCATTACATCGAAACTGAAGAAATTATAGATGATTATAAGTCAAATAAACCGACTCTACTGGCAGGTAATGGAACTGCACCACCGGAAGATGTAGGAGGAGTTGGCGGCTTCGCTGAATTTATGCAAATTATTTCGAATCCCGATCATGAAGAATATGAGTTTATGCAGGAATGGGCTAAAAGTTTGAGATTTAAAAAATATGATCCGGAAAAGATAGAGGCTGAGTTTAAATCATATTTTTATCTGATTTATTAAAGGACTGGTGATTACATGAAATATATATATGCTTTAATAGCAGGAATAATTGCTGCTATAATTACTGCCTATTATTCTGCTATGGTAATTGGGGTTACAAATATTTATCTAATGGGCCACAATATTAACTGGCTGTATAATGAAATAAACTTTTATTTTGTTAACATGACTTATTTTGACATTATTCTAGTGGCAATTACACTTCTAGTTATGATTGCTGCTTTCATCATAACTCTAAAAGTCCAGAAATCAAAATAATGCTTTTATTTAACAGCTAAGCTGATATAAATATATTAGATAATTAACCGACTTTTGATAAATATTAGATAAAAGATCGACATAGAAAGTTATGTCTCAAAACTCATAAAGAAAGGATTGATTAAAATGCTGATTCAGGCAACAGCTAAATTAAGAGATGAATTAAAACTAAAAGAACTTGAGCAAAAAGAAAGGCCACCCTTATTTTCCTGGCATGCTAATTTTCTAAGAATCAATCGGAGAAAAACAGTTGTTTTAAATAATGATGCTTCAAATTATACTGTAGTTCTTTATGGGATGAAAAAAGAAGATTTTAATAAATTTTCAGCCCGTGTTAAAGAGGGAATTAGAAGAGCCTTTAAACTCGAAGGGATCAAAGACAGTTTAATAAATAAATATTTGAGTGAGTTTGAAGACTTTACATTTCAGAAAGCAACTAATAGGAGTTACATAGGTAGGTTAAACTATTCCTGTAAAATGGCAGAAAGACATGCAGATAGAATTAATTTTAATCAAAAAGAAATTTATCAGTCTGAAATAGCAAAACGAATTAGCGATATACCGACCAAAGAAGATAATGATTACTTTTATCCTAATGAGCGTTTAAGAGAAGAATTAACCGAATATTATGGCGAAGATGATATTATTAAGACTAAAGCAGCAGTTTTAAAAGTTGAATTAGAACTGGGAGAATATGAGGCCTGGAGGAAAGTGATTGTACCTTTAAATTATAATTTCCATCAGCTGCATAATATTCTTCAAGAATTATATAACTGGCAGGACTACCACCTGCATGAGTTTTTTGTTTACAGTGAAGACAAAGATGATACTAAAAATTGGAATCATGGTGAATATCACCGAGATGGCTATAAGGCTATTTTGAATCTAAATGTTGATCAGGATAATTTAGAATATAATATGTATGAAATGAACTATCAAGCTGAAGATTTTGAACTGGCTGTAGAAAATGAAGTTAAGTTAGTAGATGTTCTTCCTGCCAGAATCAAATATATTTATGACTTTGGTGATAACTGGCAGCATTACATCGAAACTGAAGAGATTATAGAAGATTATAAGTCAAATAAGCCGACTCTACTGGAAGGTGCAGGAACAGCTCCCCCGGAAGATGTAGGAGGAGTTGGTGGTTTCGATGAATTTATGCGAATTATTTCAAATCCCGATCATGAAGAATATGATTCTATGCTGGAGTGGGCTGAAAGCCAGCGATTTAAAGAATATGATCCGGAAGAGATAAAAACAGAGCTTGAAAGATATTTTTAATAATAGAAAATAATTTGGAGTGTTAATTTTTATGAAAGGCAAATGCAAAATTTGTGCAAATGAATATACTCAATCAGGAATGTCCAGACATTTAAAATCATGTTTAAATAAAAATTATGAAAAGATAATTGAAGAAGATCAGTCTAAAAAGAGATTATATTATCATATTTATGTCAAAGGTACATACAGGTCAGATTACTGGCTGCAACTGCAGATCAAAGCAGATGCTAAATTAAGTGCTCTCGATAGCTTTTTACGTGATATCTGGCTGGAATGCTGTAATCATCTGAGTGAATTTGAAATTAATGAGCAGCGATTTACATCCAGTGAATTTAATATGAATAATAAAATTAAAGATGTTCTAAGAGAAAAAACTAAATTTTCATACACCTATGATTTTGGTTCTTACACTAAATTGGATTTGAATGTAGTGAATGTATTTAAAGCAGAGGAAAGAGAAGAAAAAATTAGTTTGCTGGCAAAAAATAATCAGCCTGAGATTAAATGCAGTCATTGTGATAATTTAGCTGGATTTATCTGTCCTGATTGTATTTATCATGGTGTTGGTTGGTACTGCAGTGACTGTCTTGATAAACATGAAGAGAATGATTGTATGAGGGCTTCGGATAATCTTTTGCCAGTTGTTAATTCTCCCAGAGTTGGAGTCTGTGGTTATATTGGCAGTTAAATATTAAATTTCTCAAGGCTTTTGCAAAGGAGTTAAAAATGAATGATTATAGCAAAAACACTAAAAAAGAAATTAGGCGGCTGTCAGGAATAGCTCATGAGAGGGAACTAGAAAAAGCTTTAGCGGATTTAAATTTAAAATTTAAGCAGTGGGAAAATAAAGAACTGGATCCTTTTGAATTAGATGATGAGATACACAAATTTCATAATAAAACTTCCAGAGAAATCTTCAAAAAATATAACAGCTATAATATGGAAGATCATTTTGTTGCTAAAGCAATAGTTAATGGCATTATAGATAAAGATGAAGTTGATCCAGAAGCCTATCAGGAACTTGAATTATTAATTGAGAGAATAAAAGACAGCGATTATTTTTAATTGGAGGAATACAAATGGTTGCACCTAAAAGAAAACGATACAATAAAAAACAGAGACTTGCTGCTGCAGAAAAATGGATTCCCACATATAAAGGCAAAAATCTAGTTAAAGGTTACAGCAACTGGTTTGGAGTCGACAAAATTTGTGCAATAAATGAACTGGAATTACTGGGTCAGAAGATAGATCCAGAGTATAAAGAGCAGATTTATAAACTTGAAATAGAGAAAGAAGATGCAAAAGATGTTAATTTCGATGAACCAGGTGATTTTGAAGTGGAACCTTTCAACACCTGGCAGGACAGCGATTATTATTTTATAGCCGGCTATACTTCAGGCGGAGTTCCATACGGAATAACCTGGGAGGAATATGAGAGAGAATACAAGGAAGATGATGAAGAAAATAATAATAGTTTAAACTATGATAAAGATGATTTCGATGTACCTTTTTGATTATTTTTATCAAATTAGCGCTTTCTCAGAAAAGGAGAATCTTAATTTATAAAGAATTATGAAAAAGAAGGAACCTATCAAAAAGCTTAAGTGATTTTGTTTTTCAAACTGATGAAATAGTATATTTGAAAAAAGGAAAGGCCTTTAAAGGATTCTTAGTCCACAGTTTTGTTGTATTTATTTTTACTTTTTTCTTTACTTTATTTTACGGCTTTAAAATCGCCTTTATTTTTGCGCTGGTTGTAAGTATATCCCATATTCTCCTGGATTTTATTAAAGAAAATTTAGCATCAAAAACAGCAGTGCTGGAATTTATTTTTTTTATTTTTGATCAGATCTTACATTTCACAATTATATATTTTATTTGGAAATTTTTTATCAATTATTTTTCTTTATCTATTTTTGAACAGGTTATTTTTATAGATTTAAATTACTTATTTAATTTTGGTATAAGTTTAAAAGAGTTATTGGTTTTTGTAAATGTCTATTTAATTGTTTTATTTGCCGGTGCAGTTTTTTTAGAAAAAACATTAAAGATAATAGATATTCAGATTAATAACCAGTCTGATGGAATAAAAATGGGTAAATATATAGGTATTATTGAAAGAGCATTTAATTTCAATTCCGCTTTATACCAGCAAATGCAAAAGATTCGCTTTTCCTGTTAAGCAGACTGAAAGGTTTGAAGAGCTGCAGCAGCATATCGATAGTGGCTGCAAATTGGGTAAAGCCAGTCTTTTCTACAAAAGAGGCAAATGGTACTTTGCTGTAACAATTAAAATTGCTGTTAAAAAAAACAATAATTTTAATATAATGGGAATTGATATAGGACTTCGCCAATTAGCTGTTGCCAGTGTTAAAACCTCTCAAGGCAAAGAAATTAATCGTCAATTCCACAGTGGTAAACAGGCAGGTTTTATCCGCAAAAAGTATCGTATGTTAAGAAGAAAACTGGTTAAATCTAAAAAAGTTAAAGCTATTAAAAATATTAATGACAAAGAGCAGAGATGGATGACTGATTTAAACCATAAAATTAGTCGCCAGCTTATTAATCG
>JBNJGL010000097.1:0-4405 GCA_051747745.1 Bacillota bacterium
TATTTAAGGTAAAAGGAGGAAGAGTAAAGTGATTAAAATTAATGAAGAAAAAAATTATAGTATAAAAAAGCTTACAATAGTTTCATTGAAGAAAAAAGAAGAATGGTTTCAGATCATATGCCCAGCATCTGAGGGAAGAAAATCCTGAGCTTAAAACACACAAACTTCCCTTTGGTCAGCTCCAGTTTAGAAAGCAAAGACCCAGGTGGAAGTATGATAATGATAAACTATTGAGTTTCATTTAATCTCAAGTATGCATCTGTACCTTTAAGATGTTCATTATCTTTAGCATAATCAAATGCTGTTTTACCATTATCATCTTTTAAAGAAACATCAGCTTTGTTGTTTAAAAGCATATTTATAACTTTTGGATTTTTATTATCCCTTGCAGCGAGCATTAAAGGAGTCGCTCTAAAGTGATTTTTATCATTAACATCAGCACCTGCATCTAATAATACTTTAATAACCTCTGGATTTTTATTATCCCCTGCAGCGAACATTAAAGGAGTCATTCTAAATCTATTTTTAGCATTAATATCAGCACCTGCTTCTAATAATACTTTAATAACCTCTGGATTTTTATTATTCATTACAGCGAACATTAAAGGAGTCGTTCTAAATTTTTTTTCAGCATTAATATCAGCACCTGCATCAACAGCTTTTTGCACTTCTTCAGGACTACCATCTTTAACTAATTCAAAAAAATCTTCTGCCATAAGTGGATTAATAAAAATAAAAATTGTCAATAAAACCAATATTAGAACATAAGTAATTTTACGCATAATTTGTTCCTCCAATTTATAATTTTTTACCTCTTTGAAACTTAACCAAATATAGGTTTTAGATAAATATAATTTTTCTTTATTCTATTTCTCTACCGACTTATTTCAATAAAAGAAACCACTTCCCTTTTTTTGTCTTATAAAGAATTATTTTTATTTTATAATTAAAAATGAAAAATTTAATTTAAGATGAATATAGTAATATAGTGAATAAAGGTTTTTAAAACCCCAGACAAAGGGGAGGAATACTCCAAGAAGCATCCAGCAGCAGGATGTTATTTTTTTATATTAAGACATATTAATATTGATTAATTTATTACAGGATATTTTTTTAAAAAAATAAAACCATAATATCTATATTTCAAAAAAGTATTAAAGAGAAAGATTTCTCTTCACTGGTATATAGACTACTTGTGACAGTCTATTATAAAATAAACAATAAAAATTTTTTTAATATTTAACTTGACATGGGAATAATATCACTATATAATGACATTAGTATAAATTAATATAAATTAATATAGAGGTGGTTATATGATAGAAATTCTCTCTTTTTTAAAGTGTATATCAGATGAAACAAGGATAAAAATGCTTAAACTTCTTATGGAAGGACAGTTTTGTGTGTGTCAGATGCAGGAAATTTTGGATAAATCACAGTCCAGCATTTCTCAACATCTATCATATTTTAAAAATCTTGATCTGGTGGATGAGGAACATGACAGCAAGTGGACATATTTTTCAATTAATAGAAAAAAATATGATTACTATATATCAGAACTGATTTCTTTATCGAATAAAGATCTAGAATATATGGAAATGAATAATATGAAAGATGAAATCGAAGCGATAAAAAATGAAAACAGCTTAGAAAGAGAAAAACATAATATAATGAGGTGCTGTGGATGATTAACAAGTTTGCTGAATTATTGGTCTACAACTGGATGGGTCTTGATGAAGCAACACGACTGGGAAGTTCAGTTCACTTTTTCTTTTATGATAGTATAAAGATTATTTTTCTGCTGAGTATTATGATATTTGTGATATCTATAATTAGAAGCTTTTTCCCACCGGAAAAAACCAAAAAATTGCTCAGCAATCATAAGAAAGTATTTGGAAATATTTTCGCTTCACTTTTAGGAGTTGTTACACCATTTTGTTCCTGTTCATCTGTACCCATATTTATAGGTTTTGTTGAATCAGGTATACCACTGGGGATAACATTTTCTTTTTTAATTACATCTCCAATAGTAAATGAGGTTGCTCTTGTTATGCTTTTTAGCCTTTTCGGCTGGAAGATAGGTCTGCTTTATTTGATAAGTGGAATATTAGTTGGTGTTATTGGTGGAATAATTATAGAAAAACTTGGAATGGAAAAATATGTTGAGGAATATGTTTATGAAATAAGTACTGGTGAAGAAGATATAGAAGAACTCAATTGGGATCAGAGAATTAGTTTTGCTAAAAATGAGGTTAAAGATATTGTTGGTAGAGTCTGGAAATTTGTTATTATAGGTATTGGCCTGGGGGCACTGATTCATGGTTATGCTCCAGCGGAACTTCTGGCTCAATATGCTGGCCCGGACAATCCTCTTTCTGTAATCGCTGCAGTTATTGTTGGAATACCATTATATGCAAATGCAGTTGGTACAATACCAATTGTCCAGGCACTGATGGGCAAAGGAGTTGCACTTGGTACAGCACTTAGTTTTATGATGGCAACAACAGCTTTATCGCTTCCTGCTATGATTATTCTGCGTAAGGTAATAAAAACAAAATTAATAACAGTTTTTGTAACTGTTGTGGGACTTTCTATAATTGGAGTCGGTTATATGTTTAACTTTGTAATGAATTTTGTTTAATGTCTGAGTATCTGGTATCTGTACCGGGTACAAAACAGCGTTTTTGTACCCGGTACATGTGAATAGATTATTTTGTACCTGGTACCATGTAAAAAATAAAAATAAATTTAGGAGTGGTTTAAATGGAAATTAAAATTTTTGGTCCTGGATGTAAAAATTGTGTTAGTCTGGCGGATAATACAAAAAAGGCAATTGAAGAGACAGGTGTTGAAGCAGAAATAGTTAAAGTAGAAGATATGAAAGAAATTGCTCAGGCGGGTATAATGAGAACACCTGCTATTGCAGTTGATGATGAGGTTAAGATTAAAGGTAGAGTGGCAACAGTAGAGGAAATAAAAGAACTTATTTCTTAATATATTTATTTAAAAGGCCAGCATTTATGCTGGTCTTTTGTTAACTTTATGTAAATTTTCCTGTGAAGATGTAAAAAAAGTTGATTAATGCTGTGATAATGATATAAAATATTGATGATAAAGTTTTTATAATCTGTTAAATTCTATAATTTTCAGGTGTCTGGCACCTAATTTAAAGGAGATGATAATTATGAAAAAAATTGCAGCATATATTTGTGTTGGTAATTCCTGCCGCAGTCAAATGGCAGAAGGTTTTACAAAAGAACTGGCTGGAGATATACTGGAAGTTTATTCTGCAGGAACTCATCCATCTGAACAGGTGAATCCTAATGCAGTTAAAGTTATGGACGAAATAGGAATTGACATTAGTGAGCAGTATCCAAAACATCTTTCGGAAATACCAGAAAAAGTTGACTTTCTCGTTACAATGGGATGTGGAGTTGAATGTCCCTATATTCCAACCAGCTACAGAACTGACTGGGGATTGGATGATCCAGACGGAAAACCAGTAGAAGAATTTAGAAAAACAAGAAATATAATAGAAGAAAAAGTGAAAAACCTCATTAAAATGATAAAAGATGAAAAATATAAATAAAATTAATGACTGCTTTATTTAATCCCTCTTTGATCCTGTTATTTTTCCATATTATATGTTATAATATAATGGCCTTGTTGACCTGAAGTCAAAAAAATGCTGGAGGGAATTAAGATTGGCTAAATTTACAAAAAAATCAATTGAACGCAGGAATGTTATAATGGAGGAAGCGGAGAAATTATTTGTTGAAAAAGGTTTCGAAAAGACAACAGTAAAAGATATTGCAGACAAATCTGGAGTAGCAAAAGGTACCTTTTATTATTATTTTGACACAAAAGAAGAAATAATTTCTGCCCTGCTGGAAAAAAGATATAAAACAACTGAAAAAAAAGCTTTAAGAATAGCTGAAAGTGAAAGATTTACTCCGATAGAAAAGATAGAGAGAATTCTGCTGCGTTTAATTTTTGATAGGCAGGATAATTTTAAAATATATGAATTTTTCAAAATAGATGAAAATGCAAAAATAATGAAAAAGAGAAATAAAGAATTTAGAGAGAAATTCATACCTATATTTACAGAAGTGGTAAAAGAAGGGATTGAAAAAGGGGAATTTCAAACCGAACATCCGGAAGAAATCACTGAGATTTTATTTATGGGTGTAGATGGTTTTCTGCATAAGCATTATGCTACATTTACTACAGAGGAAATGTATAAAGGAAAGTTTTCAGCAGTAGAAGAGGTGCTGAGCAGAGCTTTGAACTTAAATAACAGAAAAATAGATCTATCACTAATGAAGCCCGGAAATTAATCCCGGGCTTTTACATTTTATTTATCTGATTTTTTGTCTGCTTTTTCTTTTTTGCTTCTCTTTAGATC
>JBNJGL010000098.1:0-4316 GCA_051747745.1 Bacillota bacterium
ACTTGTACCCATTTCGAACACAAAAGTTAAGTCCTCCAGCGCCTATGGTACTGCACTGGTAACGGTGTGGGAGAGTAGGTCACTGCCGGATCCTTTTTTATTTTAACCATCTTTTTTAAATTTTTTCTGGAAAAAATAAATATAATATGTTAAAATATATCTCAGAGTGAATATATAATTATAATACTCCCCGATAGCTCAGTTGGTAGAGCAGATGGCTGTTAACCATCGAGTCGCAAGTTCGAGTCTTGCTCGGGGAGCCATGTTATTTAAGACCTTTAATTAGGTCTTTTTTTATTTTTACATAATAATAATACTGTTATATAATAGTATTATAAAGCAGAGTAGAATTAAGAAAGTAAAAAATAGGAGGGATAATATGCGTATTAAGTGGTGGGGACATTCCTGTTTTTTAATTGAAAATGATGGTATAAAGATTATTACAGATCCATATGATGAAACACTTCCTTACAAAAAAGTGGATGACAAGCCGGATATTGTAACGGTAAGTCATCAGCATTTTGATCATAATGCTGTTGATAGAATTGATGGAAATTTTAAAATTGTTGATAGTTATGAAGGTTATAAAGATGAAAAAATTGAAATTAAAGCAGTAAAAACTTTTCATGATGATAATGAAGGTGAGGACAGAGGAAAAAATTTAGTATTTCTGATAAAATTTGCAGATAAAACTGTCTGCCATATTGGTGATCTGGGTCATCCTTTGAGTGAGTCAGATTTAGAAAAACTTAAAATATCTGATATTTTATTAATTCCGGTAGGAGGATATTATACTATTGATGCAGATCTTGCTTATGAAATAACCAAAAAAATTGATCCAGAAATAGTTATACCAATGCATTATAAAACAGAAGAACTTGATTTTCCAATAACTGGTTTAGAATATTTTACAAATAAGTTTAATAAAGAAGATATTCAGTTAATTAATGGTGCTGAATTTAAATTATCAGATGTACAAAATAAAAAGGTAGTTGTTCTTGATTATGTAAGGTAAATTAATTTTCCCATTCTAAGTATTAGCTTAGGGTGGGACTTTTTTATTTATTTAAATTATTTTGCATTCACAATTAATTTATAACAATACTTGATAAAATAACTAAAATAATCAATAATATTTTGAAAATTCATTTGACAATCATAAACGAATAATATATAATCATAATTGAACAAAAACAAACATAAACAAAAATAAATGAACAATAATATTGAAAGTAGATTAAAAATAGAAATGAGGGTTTTTAATGTTTGCTGAAGAGAGAAAGAAAAAAATTATAAAACTGCTGCAGAAAGAAAAAAGAGCAAGTGTTAAAGAACTGAGTGAAAGATTTGATGTTTCACGTGCAACAATCAGAAGAGATTTATCAGATCTTGAAAAAAAAGGATTTTTAAGAAGAACTCATGGTGGAGCTATTTTAAGTGGAAGCAGTAAAATTGAACCATCATTTCAGGAAAAAGAAGATAAATTTATAAAAGAAAAAGTTTTAATCGGGAAAAAAGCAGCAGAAATAATACAATCTGGAGATACTATTTTTATTGATGCAGGAACTACAACCAGGCAGATAATAGAATTTTTAATTAAAAAAGAAAATTTAACGATTGTTACTCATGCACTGCATATAGTTAATAGAATAAATGAATTAAATCTTAACTGTGAACTAGTCGTAGTAGGGGGAAACTTCAAATGGAAGACTGAGGCAATGATAGGACCGATGGCAGAAAATTTTCTTAAAGATCTTAGAGTAGATAAAGCTTTTATAGGAAGCAATGGGTTTACAATAGAAGATGGAGGAACAACTCCAGATATAAATGAAAGCAAAATAAAGAGTATTGCTTTAAATTCTGCTCAGGAAAAATATTTGGTTTTTGATAGTTCAAAATGGGGAGAAATATATTTCAGCAGATTTATAAAAACAGAAGATCTGGATTTTATAATTTCAAATAAAGCAGATGTTGAATTGGAAGATAGATTAAAAAAGAATAATGTAGATTTTATTAAAGCCCAATAAACAGGTGGGAGGTCTCTAATATGATATTGACAGTTACTTTAAATCCTGCTGTAGACCGCATAATTTTACTGGATAAATTGAAATTAGGCAGTTTAAATAGAGTAAAAGAAGTACATGATCTGGCAGGTGGAAAAGGAATTAATGTTGCAGAGGTGCTTACAAAATTAGGTGAAGATGTTATTGCTCTCGGAATTGTTGGTGGAAATAATGGACGATTTATTAACGGAATACTGGAAAAAAATAAAGTAAGAGCAGATTTTATCTGGTCAGAATATAACAGTAGACAAAATTTAAAAATCAAAGAAACAGAAGTTAACAGAGAAACTGAAATTAACGAAACTGGAATAATAGATCCAGAAGATCTGCAGTCATTTACAGTTAAGTTGAAAAAATATCTTAAGAAAAATAAAATATTGATTCTTTCTGGAAGTTTACCTGATGGTGTGACAGATAATATTTATGCAGAATTGATTAAAATTGCCGCTGAAAATGATAGTAAAGTTATTTTAGATAGTTCAGGTGATCCATTTTCAGAAGGAATAGAAGCAAAACCATATTTAGTTAAACCAAATTTAGAAGAATTAGAAAATTTAACAGGTAAAAAGATAAAAACAAATCATGACTTAATAGAAGCTTCCGATTATTTAATTAATAAAGGTATAAAAATAATAATGGTTTCATTGGGAGCTAAAGGTTCGTATATAGCTTCAGAAAAAGAAATTTACAGATTTTATACTCCTTCTGTAAAAGTGGGACAGACAACTGTAGGTGCAGGAGATACTATGGTGGCAGCTCTGGCAAAAAAGATAAATGAAGAAGCCGCCTTAAAGGAAATGGGAATTTTTTCTTCAGCAATTGCTACAGCTTATGTGAAAAAAGGAAAAGTTTCTGCAATAAATGAGGAAATAATTAGAAAAATAACAGAGAAAATAAAGGTAGAAAAACTTAGATAAAATTAGAAAGGGGTTATGAAAATGGAAATAAAAGAATTTATAAATACTAATTTGATAAATATGAATCTGGAAAGTACTAAAAAAAATGATGTAATAAAAGAACTGATAAATATGGTGGTAGATAATGATTTAATTACTGATAGTGAAAAGGTATATCAAAAAGCATTAGAGAGAGAAGAAAAAGGAACTACAGGTGTTGGTAAAGGTGTGGCTATTCCACATGTTAAAAGTTCAGCTGTAAAAAAACCGACAGTTGCTTTCGGCAGATCAAATAATGGAATTGATTATGGCTCGATGGATGAGAAGCCTACCTACTTATTTTTTCTAATTGTTGTTCCTGAAGAATCTCATGATCAGCATTTAAAACTTCTGGCACAGCTATCCAGAAAATTGATTCATGATGATTTTAGAGAAAGTTTAATGGAAGCTGAAAAACCTGAAGATATTATTTATATTCTGGAGAAAAGTTAAGCAAGGGGAATATTTTTTTAAAAGAAATTTTAATGTCAAAAGGGAGGTTATTAGAATGAAAAAAATTGTTGCAACCACATCCTGTCCCACTGGAATAGCCCATACTTATATGGCTTCTGAATCACTCATTGAAGCAGCGAAAAAAATGGACGATGTTGAAATTAAAGTTGAAACTCAGGGTTCAGTTGGTGTAGAAAATGAATTAACAGAACAGGATATTGCAGAAGCAGAGGCTGTTATTATTGCTGCTGATACAAATGTCGAGATGGATCGTTTTTCTGGAAAATTTGTAGTGAATGTACCTGTGAGTGATGCCATTGATGATGCAGAATCTCTTATCAATAAAGCTTTAAAAGGTGCAGAAGAAAAGAAAAATGGAGAAAGTAATGAAGAAAAATCAGATTTATATAATCAGGTTAGTGATGAAAAAAGCAAAAGAAAAGGTGAAAGAAAAGGGGCATATAAACATTTAATGACAGGTGTATCTTTTATGCTTCCCTTTGTTGTTGCTGGTGGACTTTCAATTGCTATATCTTTTATATTCGGTATAAATGCTGCTGAGCAGGAGGGCACTCTTGCTGCTGCACTAATGCAGATCGGTGGAGGAACAGCCTTTGCTCTGATGGTTCCTGTTTTAGCAGGATATATTGCATATTCTATAGCTGATCGTCCTGGTATAGCACCTGGTATGATAGGTGGTATGCTGGCAAGTAGTTTAGGTGCTGGTTTTCTTGGTGGTATTATTGCTGGTTTTATGGCTGGATATCTAACACAGTGGCTGAAAAATGTAATAAAACTGCCAAAAAGTTTACAGGGTTTAATGCCGGTTCTTGTACTTCCTTTTTTATCCAGTTTAACTGTTGGT
>JBNJGL010000099.1:0-4242 GCA_051747745.1 Bacillota bacterium
GCCAGCACAGCTATACCTTCTCCAAATACGCGGTGATTGGTTGCTCTGCCGCGACGATAATCATCATTATCCATACTGGGCAGATCATCATGAATCAAAGAATAGCTGTGTATCAGTTCTACTGCAGCCCCAGCCTTTAAGGCGGATTTTTTTTCACCAGCCAGCATCTCTGCCGTAAGTACTGTCAAAATCGGTCTTATTCTTTTTCCTCCTGAAAAAACAGTATATTCCATTGCTCTGCTCAGTGTAGGCGATAATTCTGTCTTTTTTAGATCAAATAATTTATTTAATTCCCTGTCAACCTCTTCTGCTTTAACAGCGAGAAGTTCTTTTATTTTTTTCATTTTTCCTCAACCTCATTATCTTTTTCTTCAAAATTTACTATTTCATCAAATTCTCCATCTTTTTTTAGAACCATTTCTATTTTTTTCTCAGCTTTATCCAGTCTGCTGTGGCACATCTTAATAAGCTTCATACCTCTGCTGAATTTATCCAGCGAATCATCCAGTGATAATCCACCTTTTTCCAGTTCATTTACTATTTTTTCTAAATCTTCCAGAGCCTTTTCAAATTTTATATCATTCTTTTCTTCTGTCATTATATTCACCCTCTTTTTTACTGCTTTCCACTCTAAGGTCAAGTCTGCCATCTGTTATTTTAGCCGAAATAAAATCACCTTTTTCTACATCATTTACACTTTTAATCAGCTGTTCATTTTTGTCACTGAGAATGGCATAACCTCTTGACAGTGTATTTAATGGGCTCAAGTTGTTGAGTTTTTCATAAAGTATCTGATATTTGTTATTATACTTACTATATGTATTTTCTATCTCGTGTTTTAATCTGCTTTCAAATTGGTCTAATAACTGTTCATACTGAAGAAACAGTTCTTCCGGTTTAGAAAAAATTCTTCTTTCTGAAATACTGTGAAGTTTTTCTCTTCTGCTGTTTAGCTCATTTTTCACAGATGTTTTTAATCTATTTTTTAGATTGTCCAGTCTATTTATTATTTCCTCTCTATTTGCAGTTGCTATCTCTGCAGCTGCAGAAGGTGTGGGGGCTCTGAGGTCTGCCACAAAATCAGATATAGTAAAGTCTGTTTCGTGTCCAACTCCACTGATAACCGGCAGCCTGGAATTATAAATTGCTCTGGCCACCATTTCTTCATTAAAAGGCCAGAGATCTTCAATTGATCCTCCACCTCTGGTGACAATAATAAGATCTATATCATCACGGCTGTTTAAATACTCAAGAGCCTCTGTTATTTCAGCCGCTGCCTTTTTCCCCTGAACATGTGTGGGTACAATTAATGCAGAAAAATTACCTCTTCTCCGCTTCATAACAGAAAGCACATCTCTTACTGCAGCCCCTGTTGGAGAAGTAACAATCCCAATTCTTCTGGCAAGAATTGGGACTGCTTTTTTTTCTTCAGGAGCAAATAGACCTTCTTCCTTCAGTTTCTTTTTCAGTTTTTCAAAGGCTATAAATAATGCACCTCTGCCTTCAACCTGCATTTCGCGAGCATAAAACTGATATTCACCTCTGCGGGTATATATATCAAGATTACCTCTTGCTGTCACTTTCTGTCCATCTTCAGGTTCAAAATCCAGGGAGTTATTGTACCCCTTAAACATTACACATTTCAGCTGAGATGAACTATCTTTTAAAGTAAAATACATGTGTCCGGAGCTGTGGTGATAAAAGTTGGAAATTTCACCTGTTATCCAGAAATCCTGCAGCAGGTGGTCATTGTTTATCATTCCTTTTAAATAGTTAGTTATTTCTTCAACTGTAAATAGTTTTAACTCTCCATTTAACTCCATATTTATCAAAACTTTCTATTTGTTTTTGTTTAAAACATATTCCTTAATATTTTCTGCCGCTTTTTTACCTGCTCCCATTGCTTTAATTACAGTTGCAGCACCGGTAACAACATCTCCACCGGCGTAAACTCCTTCACGGCTGGTTTTTAAGTTTTCATCGGTAATAATTCCACCCCATGATTCTGTTTCCAGGTCTGAAGTATTTTTGGTAAGCATAGGATTTGGACTCTGACCGATAGCAATAACAACTGTATCCAGATCAAGCATCCAGTTTGATCCCTCTACTGGAATTGGACGTCTTCTGCCAGATGAATCTTTTTCTCCCAATTCCATTTGAATACATTCCATTTTGTCTACCATACCATCTCTGCCGTGAATTTCAACAGGGTTATTCAATAATTTAAAAATAACTCCTTCTTCTTTGGCATGTTCTATTTCTTCATCTCTACCCGGCATCTGTTCTTCTGCCCGGCGGTAAACAATATACACTTTTTCTGCTCCCAGCCTTCTGGCAGTTCTGGCTGAATCCATGGCAACATTTCCTCCACCAACTACAGCAACTTTGTCCTGAACTTTAACAGGTGTTTTATATTCCGGATACTTATATGCCTTCATAAGGTTAACTCTTGTTAAAAACTCATTGGCAGAATAAACTCCATTAAGATTTTCTCCCGGTATTCCCATAAATTTAGGCAGACCAGCACCGGTACCAATAAATACTGCCTCATAGCCGTCTTCAAAAAGTTCATCAACCGTAATAGTTTTCCCCACTACAACATTTAACTGTATATCAACTCCAAGTTCTTTTATACCTTCTACTTCTTCATCAACAATAGCTTTAGGTAATCTGAATTCTGGAATACCATATCTAAGTACTCCACCTGTATCATGTAGAGCTTCAAAGATAGTTACATTAAATCCATATTTAGCCAGATCAGCTGCAGCTGTTAGACCGGCAGGACCTGCACCTATTACTGCTGCTTTTTTTCCTTCCAGTTCAGGAATTATATCTTTTTCTACTTCTTCTTTAGAAGTTTTATCAGTTCCACGCTTCATATTATAATCTGCAACATATCTTTCTAATCTTCCGATTGCTACAGGTTCGTTTTTAATCCCCATAACACATACTTTTTCACACTGTTCTTCCTGGGGACATACACGTCCACATACTGCAGGAAGATTATTTTTAGATTTAATAATTTGATTTGCCTTTTCAACATCACCATCTTTAACTGCCTGTATAAACTGAGGAATAGGTACACTAACAGGACAGCCATCAACACACGGTTGATGCTTACACTGCAGACATCTTTCTGCCTCTAAAACTGCATCTTCATCAGAATATCCTTCAGGAACTTCATCAAAATTATTTACTCTTTCTTCAGGTGCCTGTTCTTTCATCGGAGTTTTCTTCGGTTTCAACGCCATTATTCCTTCACCTCTTCTTCAGTTTCTTCTACAAGTCCTTCTACATCCTGATAAAAACTCAGTCTGTTCATAAGTTCTTCAAAGTCTACTTTATGTCCATCAAAAGCCGGCCCATCAACACAGGTGAACTTTGTTTCTCCACCTACTGTCACTCTGCAGGCACCACACATACCTGTACCATCAACCATTATAGAGTTTAAGCTGACTATTGTTTCTATACCAAATTCTTCTGTCATATCGGCAACTGCTCTCATCATTGGAACTGGTCCAATCGCAACTACCAGGTCAATATCGTCTTCTTCATCCAGCAGATCTTTAAGAACATCTGTAACAAATCCATGATGGCCATAACTGCCGTCATCTGTTGTTATATATAATCTGTCACTAAAATTATTCAGCTCTTCTTCAAGTATAACAAGATTTTTAGTTCTGGCTCCTGTTATGGTAATAACTTCTGCTCCCATTTCGTAAAATCCTTTTACTTTAGGATACAGCAGAGCAGTACCAGAACCTCCACCAATAAGTACTACTTTTTGGTAGCCTTCCATATCAATATGATGGCCTAATGGACCAACTATATCGTGGATATAATCTCCCTTTTCCAGGCTGCCGAGCAGTTTGGTGGAATAACCAACTTCCTGAAAAATAATAGTTATCTCACCGGTTTCACTATCATGATCTGCAACGGTAAGGGGTATTCTTTCACCTTTTTCGTCAACTCTCAGTATGATGAAATTTCCCGGCTCAGTCTTTTTGGCAATAAGTGGAGCTTTTGCTATAATTTTTTTAATTGTTGGTGCTAAAACTTCTTTTTTTAATATTTCGTACATAATATACCTCCCATAAACTTTTTGAGCTTTTCTTATAAACATTTCTCTATTAAAAGTATTAATCCTCCCTGAACTCTGTATCTATTATTACTTAATTCGACATATTTACATATTTCAGCATTTTTTAAAGAAGTTTCCCCATTTTATATATTACACTACAA
>JBNJGL010000100.1:0-4222 GCA_051747745.1 Bacillota bacterium
TATACCTTGATCTATATACTGGATTAAGACGAGGAGAACTACTCGCTTTAAAATGGAAAGATATTGACCTTTATAACCTTCGACTCCACGTTAGAAGATCTACAGAAGTAATAAGAAGTGATTCAGAGAATGAATCAAGAATAGAATACAATGAACCTAAAACTGAAACTAGTATCAGAACAGTAGATTTTGATAATGATACTGCAGCAGTCCTTGCCAACTATAAAAATTATATGGAGAAATTCTCTTCTTCTGAAGACTTAGTTTTTAGATTAGATAATAAAGAGCCAATGCATCCAGACTATGTTACCAGAAGATTTAGAAGGAAAGCCGATAAAATAGGATTAGAAAAAGTTAGATTTCACGATTTAAGACATACACATGCTACTTGGCTGCTTCAAGCTGGAGTGAATCCCAAAATTGTCCAGGAAAGACTTGGTCATCATGATGTTTCTATAACACTAAAAATATATTCTCATGTTATTCCCTCTATGCAGAGAGATGCTGTTAAAAAGCTTCAAAAACTAAAAAATAATAACTCATGGCTACAAAATGGCTACAAAAACCAAAAAAAGCCTACCGATTAGCCGGAGGGCTTTGAGTATCTTCCTTGTTATAACAGGGATATAAGATGGTGGGGTCAAGAGGATTCGAACCTCCGGCCTACAGATTAGGAATCTGTTGCTCTATCCTGCTGAGCTATGACCCCAGAAATTTATTTAAACTGTAAAAACAGACTATATATATTCTACAATAATTATCAAAATTTATCAAGTTTAACCTGCTGTAAATTCAACAAACAAACTTTAAAATTTGCTTTATGCAGCCATTAATTCAAAATAGAAGCCATCAGCTGTACAAACAGCCAGTTATTTTTAGTATCCTATTTATTTTTCTAAAAAAGTCAGAAAAACTCCACCCAAAATACTGCTGAATTGGGTGGAGCGATTCATTTAACTAATATTTATTTCTTTTTCTTATTTACCAGTGCAGCCAGCAGGATGCTTATTTCAAATAATAATATCATCGGGCCAGCCAAAAGGAGCTGAGAAATAATATCTGGAGGAGTAAATACTGCACTCCCAACAAAGATAACTAAAATACTAACTTTGCGGTATTTTCTCAAAGTATCAGCTGTAATCAGATTAAGCTTTGCCAATAAAGTCACCAGTATTGGCAGTTCAAATACAATACCAAATGAAAGCAAAATTGAACTGATAAAACCTATATAACTTCCAAAAGAAAAATTAGGTTCAATATTCATACTCGGCATTGAAAATTTGACAAAGAACCTTATGGACAAAGGTATTATTATTCTGTAGGCAAAATAAGCTCCTAAAAGAAAAAGAAAAAAACCAGAAAAAAGAGAAAATACAAGATATGTTTTCTCTTTTTTCTTCAATCCAGGTTTAACAAAAATCCAAATCTGAGAAAAAATAATTGGAGATGTAGCAATAACACCTACAACTAAAGCAATTTTAATGTAGGATAAAAACAGTTCAGGTGGAGTTAAATATATAAAATCTAGTTCCTGTACTGGATCCAGCAGCAGTTCGATGATAACATCCATGTAAGCAAAACTTACAGAAGCACCAATAAGAATAACTGCTACAATGATAATTAGCCTTTTTCTTAATTCAGTTAAGTGTTCAATTGGTGACAATAATAACTCCTCCAACTTCCTCATCCCCTATTTCTTAAAAATTATTTCTTCTCTCCATCATCAAGTGACAGTTCTTCAGAAATATCCGCTTCTTTTTTTACTTCATTTGCAGAATCTTTGAATTTACGAATTGCTTTACCAAAGGCTTCACCAACATCTGGCAGCTTAGATGGACCAAAAACAACAAGTGCAATAATTAAAATCAAAACTAATTCCATAGGACCTAATCTTCCAAACATAATTATTCACCACCCTGATTTAGAATATCTTGCGATTTTCAAACACAATTATGCAAAACCATATTTTTTTCTTCTGCCGCGATTCTATCTCCATGAGTATAAACAATAGGCTTTTTGGAAATAGATCTTCCAACTATGGTAATCCCAATCTCTTCAGCAATTTCTATCGCCAGACTGCTGGGAATACTCCTGGAAACAACAATCGGTATTCTGCTGCTTACAGCTTTTAAAATCATGTCGGAAGAAATTCTTCCAGTAGTAATTATCATACTATCTGCAAGCTCTATTCCTTCGAAAAGTGCTCTACCAATTACTTTATCAACTGCATTATGACGTCCAACATCTTCTCTAATAATAAGCAGCTGTTCCTGATCTGCAACTGCAGAACAGTGAACACCACCAGTTTGTTTGTATACTACTGCTTTTTTTAGCATTTCTGCTGTCAGTCTTTTTAAATCTTCAAGTGAGACCACTAAATCTGAATTTATTTTTTCTAAACTATAGAAATTTTCTTTAAGATAGCTATTACTTCCACAACCAGTTGCAAGAATACTGTTTAAGCTGTATTCTTCTTCAGAAATTTCTCTGCTGCTTTTAATATTGATGATTTTTAGATCTTCACAGGCAGCAAGAGCCATAATATCATCTATCCCTTGAATTAAGCCTTTATTATACAGATATCCCACTGCCAGCTCATTCAGATTTTGTGGAGTACACATAAATGTCAACAATTTTTTCTTATTAACATTTAACTCTACAGGGACTTCCTCACAAATATTTAATTTACTTAATCCCTCTTTTAAAGACATCTATTTATCCTCCTATATTACGGCACCTGGAGTACTTCTATCCATTCAGTTAAAGCAACTGCATGGTCATCTTCAAGATATTTTGAAGAATAAAGATAAGGTACACCATTTGAAGCTGTTACAGATTTTATATCACTGTACTCTTCTTTTTCTTTCATGTTTTTCATAAGCTCTTCAAATTCTTCATTGGAAAATTCATATGGCTCATATAAAAACACTGCTGCTTTTGTAGGTCTTGGATAAGTTTCCGAATCATCCCTTACTCTCTCAGCAATCAATTTATATAAATCTTTGTCTTCAATCTGGGCCATTATTTTAGCATACTGAATGGTCATAAACTTATCTGAAAACAAATAAGCACCTGCAGATCCTCTAAGAACTCTAATATCTTCATAGCTTTCTTCACTTTTTAGTTTTTCTAGATTTTCATTCAGTTCGTCGTCTGATAAAGACATCGGTTTATCCATAAAATTTTCACAAACAGTAATCTTAGCCTTTTTAGAGTTATTTCTTGTAATTTCTGCTATTTTATCTGTGGTTTCTATATTTTCCTTCTTTTCTTTCATCTTATCACACCTTATTAGGCAGGAAAAGATTTTTATATCTTTTCCCACCTAAATTTTTATTTATTTTACCATAAATTCAGTTTATGCAGGAATTAATCCCATACTATCCAGTTCATCTGCAACTTCTTTCATACCCAGTCTTTCTAGAGTTTCATAAGTTGGTGCACCGGTTTCAGGATCCCATCCCATTTCTTCATAGAACATTGTTTTAGCTTTTTCCATATCATCTCTGTCCATCTTGATAGTTCCAGGTTCAAAAGCTTCTTTGTCTGGATCTCTATCAAATATCCAGTCACTCATTACATCATGTTCATTGCGCATATCTGTAGTACCCATCTGCTTTACAGTTAACGCTCTATGGAGAGTAATAATTCTTTCTCCCATTTCATCCAGCTCTTCTTCTGTAACTTCCATACCGGTTGTTTTGCTGAAATACTGTGCTTCAACAGTAGTATCTCCCCTGTAATTCCTATCTTTTAGAGGTGAAGTAGCCATTGGGAACATCCAGTTACAAACTGTCATAGAATCATGCAGTGCATTTCTTACCAGACTCCACTTAGCAAACTTAGCTTTGTATTCATTCATTGGAGTATAATTTGCTGGTACATCTACTGCATCTTCAGATCCCCAAATTTCTGCTGCAATCTCTTTTGTCAGTTTAATTGGCAGACCACTGTGTAGGAAATTCTGATGTGAGTGACACATAGGATCACGGTTAAATACTAAATTGATAAGTGATCCAACCTGAGCATTGGATTCACTGGAGTGATGAAGTGGATATCCCATTACAGGTGACCACAATCTCATGCCAGGATCTTTATAATAATCATCTTTAAAGCCCCATCTTTCAGCTACTCTTGCAGAACCATCAGAAATATGGCTTAATTCCCCTTCAGCATATGCAAGTCTTCTGTAGAAATCTATCAGGAATTCTGGATCTCCTGA
>JBNJGL010000101.1:0-4136 GCA_051747745.1 Bacillota bacterium
AAAAAATATCCAAGGGTTTAAAAAAATATTCTATGGTTAATCATCAGATTATTATATACAATTTAGATAAATCAAATAACTCTTTGAGAATTATAAGTGATTATAAGTTAATAACGGTTCCCTTTGAGAAAACTATTAGGGGGTAAATAATGAAAAAATTAAGTATTTTGTTGGTAGTTCTTTTACTCGTTTCCTCAATCTCAATGGCGGCTTTTGCTCAGGACGACGGTGGTTGGCTGAGTAATCTTTTAGGTGACAATGATGGTGCAAGAGAAGATGATGGAGAAATCAAAGTTGGATTTCTTTTAAAAACTATGCAGGAAGAAAGATACATCAAAGATAGAGATGCTTTTATAGAGAGAGCTGAAGAAGAAGGTGCTGATGAAGTGATTTTTGACTCAGCAAATAATGACGAAAATGAGCAGCTTTCCAAATTTGAAAATATGTTAACTCAGGGTGCAGATGTAATTGTACTCCAGCCAGTTAATACAGGTACAGCAAGTAATATGGTTAAAATGGCACATGATTCTGGTGTAGCTGTAGTAAACTATGATTCTTTAATTATGAATAGTGATGTAGATCTATTCTTAACTCAGGATAGCTGGGCTGTAGGTAAACTGCAGGGAGAAGCAATGGTTGAGTGGTTTGAAGAAAATCGCGGTGAAGTTAAGGGTAATGTAGTTCTTTTAAGAGGACAGCCTGGAGACTCTAATGCTAATGCATTCTCAGAAGGTGTTGTAGATACAGTTGAAGAACATGAAGGTTTAGAATTAGTTGTAGATCAGAGTCATGAAGGTTGGTCTCCTGATTTAGCTATGGAAACAACTGAAAATGCTTTAACAAGTAATGACAATGAAATTGATGCAGTAGTAGCTAATAATAGTGGTATGGCTTCTGGTGCAGTAAGAGCTTTAGAAGCACAGAATATGGCAGATACAGATAAAGTATTTGTTGCCGGTTCTGATGCTGATTTACGTACCATAAGATATATTGAGCAGGGTAAACAGACAATTGAAATCTTTAAAAAAGTTAAGCCATTAGCTTATGAAGCTGCAGAAGCTGCTGTAGCTCTGGCTAAAAATCCAGATCAGCCTATTGATGAAGTAGTAGAAATTGACCGTCATGTTGATAATGGTGCAATTGAAGTACCTACTGTAGTGACAGAAATTGTTGTAGTAGATAAAGATAATATCATGGATACAGTAGTTGCTGATGGATTTCACGAAGCTACAGATATTTTTAAAGACGAGTAAATTTAAGTTTATAAGGATCTAAAATTTGAGCAGTCCCATCCATTCCGGGTGGGATTGCTTTATAAATAATCAATTCTGGAGGTAAAATTATGGCTGAAGAAATTCTGGAAATGAAAAATATTATTAAGGATTTTCCTGGTGTAAGAGCCCTGGACCATGTAAATTTCACCCTTGAAAAAGGAGAAATTTTAGCACTGGTTGGAGAAAATGGTGCCGGCAAATCAACTTTGATGAAGGTTTTAAGTGGTGTCTGGCCTTATCCGACATATGAAGGAGATATTTATCTTGATGATCAGCTTGTACGTTTTGAAAATACAAGAGAAGCGGAAGAAGCTGGAATCGGTATTATTCATCAGGAATTAAATTTGCTGCCTGACCTATCTGTTGCCGAAAATATATTTTTAGATAGACAGCCTGTAAATAAATTTGGCGGAATAAAATGGGAACAATTATATCATAAGGCTGAAAAGGTACTGGCAAGATTAAATATGGATATAGATCCCAGAATTGATCTGGGAGATTTACCAGTTGGAAAACAGCAGATGGTTGAGATTGCAAAAGCATTATCTTTAAATACCAGAATCTTAGTTTTTGATGAACCAACTTCTGCTTTAACAGAATCTGAGATCAAAGAGCTTTTTACTGTAATTAATGAATTAAGAGCCAGCGGTGTTTCTATTATCTATATCTCACACAAAATGGAAGAAATCGAAGAACTGGCAGATTCAGTTGTTGTATTAAGAGATGGTGCAACTATCGGTGATAAAATTGACATTGATGAAGTAACTTTAGATGAAATAATAAATAGAATGGTTGGAAGAGATATTGAAGATCTCTTTCCCAGCAAAAATTTTGAAAGACAGCAAAAAACACTGGAAGTTAAAAATATATCTGTTCCTGATCCCTTTAATCCCGAAAAGAAATTAGTTGATGATGTTTCATTTTCAGCCTATAAAGGTGAAATTCTTGGTATTTCAGGTTTAATGGGGGCAGGCAGAACAGAACTTGTTAATGCTATCTTTGGTGTCTATGGAAAAAAGAGTGAAGGAGAAATTTTTCTTAATGATAAAAAGTTAAGTATTAAATCTCCGGCTGATGCAATTGATAATGGTATTGCTTTAGTAACTGAAGACAGAAAAGAACTTGGATTGTTACTGGATAAAGATCTGGTTATGAATATGACTTTACCTTCAATCAAAAAATTCAGCACCCCACTGGCTGTTGATGATCATGCAGAACGAGTTGTTGCAGAAAATTATGTTGATGAATTGAATATTAAAACTCCCAGTTTAGATGTTTTTGTAAAAAAACTGAGCGGGGGAAATCAGCAGAAGGTTGTTATTGGCAAATGGCTGATAACAGATTCAGATGTACTGATTTTAGATGAGCCAACTCGAGGAATAGATGTTGGTGCTAAAACAGAAGTTTATAGATTAATGAATCAACTGGTTGAAGATGGTGTAACAGTAATTATGATTTCTTCGGAATTACCAGAAATCATGGGGATGAGTGATCGAATAATTGTAATGTCTGAAGGTAAGAAAACTGCTGAGCTGGAGAAATCTGAGGCAGATCAGGAAACTATAATGAAATATGCAACTGGTAATAAAGGAGTTGAATAAATTTGAAGAAATTTATCAAAAATAATGGTACATTTATAGCTTTAATTTTTCTAATTATTATTTTAAGTTTTTTATCACCTTCATTTTTAAGTGCAAGAAATTTAACAAATTTGGTGCGTCAGGTAACAATTAATGGAATTATAGCTGTTGGTATGACAATGGTAATCTTGCTGGCAGGTATTGACCTTTCTGTTGGTTCAGTAGTTGGCTTATCTGCAGTTACTGTAACCTTACTGATGCAGGCAGGTTTTGGAATGTGGCTGGCAATCTTAATTACTTTAGTTGGTGTTGGTGGAGTTTTAGGATTTTTCAATGGCTTTATGAGTGCAAAATTTGATATTCACCCCTTTATTATTACTCTTGGTGTAATGACAATTGCCAGAGGTATCAGTCTGGTTTTGACTCAGGGAGTTTCAGTTCCGGTTACAAATATGACCTTTGCCAGTATTGGTAGTGGTTATATACCTAAATTACCCTCTTTAATTATTTTGGTTATTGCATTAATTTTAGGAATTATTGCTGTTTTCAAAACAAGTATGGAGATGAAAAAAGGAGAGAAAGTTAGAAACAAGGCAAAACTGACAGGTGGCCTGATTTTAACTACAGCAGGATTTATCTCTGGCTTTCTTATTTTCATCGGTTATCAGGGAATTCCAATTCCAGTAGCAATCTTTGCAGTGGTTGTAATGGCAGGGATTTATACTCTCCGCAGAACCCGTTTTGGCCGCAAATTGTATGCTATTGGAGGTAATGAAGAGGTTGCCTGGTTATCCGGTATTAATATTTTAAGATCTAAAACAATGGTTTTTGTAATTACCGGTGTTTTAAGTGCTGCTTCTGGTATTTTACTTGCTTCCCGTTTAAATGGAGCCTCTCCTAATTTGGGAGATGGATTTGAATTAGATGCCATTGCCTCTGTAATTATTGGTGGAACCAGTTTTATGGGTGGTGTAGGTACTATCTCAGGTACAGTTGTCGGTGCCATCATCATTGGTGTAATTAATAATGGTATGAGTTTATTAGGTATCAATTCATTTTATCAGATGATAGTTAAAGGTTTTATTATCATATTAGCTGTCATGATTGATGTTTTAAACAGAAGAGAAACCGCATAATAAAAATTTAAGTACTAAATATTGATTAGAGATAGCTGAAGTATAAGTTTTAGCTGTCTCTTTTTCTTTTCAGATGACTTTATATGTGATAAAATAATATAAAACAGCATTTATTAAATCTGGAGAGGTTGTTATCATGAATAAAA
>JBNJGL010000102.1:0-4089 GCA_051747745.1 Bacillota bacterium
AAAAATGGCAGCAGAAACAGATTACAGCACAGCAGAAATAGGCTATGCATTATTTGCCTATGATGTGGTGCATAGAGAAGGCAATCTGCATTAAGCTATAAAATTATCCCCCTGAAGCGAAAAAAGATTCAGGGGGATTTTTTAAGCAACTTCGATAAATTATGTGCAGTTTGAAATTTATTCAATTTAATACTGATGTGTCCCAAATAACCGTTTTGTGGGAGAAGCAGTACTTCAGTTTGAGATTAATATATCAATTTAAGAGGTGTTTTCAATTCTTCTCCTCAATATAGGTAACAAAAATATTGGAAATAGGAATCAGCAGAGGGAAAAAAGCATAGGGGAAATATTGAACTGTACTGACACCCAGAACAGCTGTCATCATAAGTGCATTTACATTCCAGGGAATTAAGGGAGAAAATATCAGGCCGGAATCACCTAGTGCTCTTGCCAGATCAACCTTTTTTACATTCATTTCAGCATACTTGTTTTCCAGCATTTTTGCCGGCAGAAATACGGCCAGAAACTGATTACATCCCAGTGCAGCTGAAACTACTCCCGCAAATACAGTAGTTGAAATTAAGTGCAGTCTGTTTTTAATAAGGTGAAGAAATGGTCCAAGCAGGCTGTTTAGTACCCCCATTTGTTCCAGTAAACCCCCCAGAAGTACCGCAAAAATAATTAGTGAGATCAGCTCCAGCATACTTGTCAGGCCACCACGGGCGAGGATATTATCTATAAATACGATTCCCGTTTTACTGCTGAACCCCTGAAACATAATATTTAAAAGTTCTGACCAGCTTCTTTTTGTAAAAAACATTCCCATAGATAGTGAAAAAATAATGTTTACAGAAAGATTTAATATAGTGGCTGTCCTAAATAATGAAAGTATAATTATCAGAAGTGGAGGCAGCAGCATCCAGAAAGAAATATGAAAATACTCGTTGAGAAGACTGCTTAACCTGTTTAAATCGGCTGCAGCGGCAGTATCTGAAAAATTGATAAAGCCAATAATAAGAAAGCTCACTGAAGTAATAATATACGGCAGCACAGTAGTCTTGATCATATGGTAGATCATGTCTATCACCTTAGTTTTAGCACTGTGGGCGGTAATAATAGCAATAGAAGAAACAGGTGACATCCTGTCTCCAACATAAGAACCGGAAATGATGGCCCCTGCTGTAAGAGGTAAATTTAATCCCATTGTCTGGGCGATGCTGATCAGTGCCAGCCCAATAGTACTTGCTGTTCCTACGGCAGTTCCAACTGCCATAGAAACCATAGATGTGGATATAAATGATAGAACGAAAAAATATTTTGGGTTAATTATCTTCAGGCCGTAATAGATCATCGTCGGTACAGTGCCGACAGCAATCCAGAGTGCGATCATCATACCGAGCAAAAACAGTATTAAAATAACATTTCCTATATTTCTGAAGCTGGAAAAAAGCATTTCCTCAATTTTTTCCCACTTATATCCCCAGATTAAAGCCAGAGTTATAATAATCATCACTTCAAAAAATAGTGCAATCTGTATCGGTGCATCCCAGAATAGAACAGATAATATTATCAGTAATGCCATTGTAATAACCGGAATTACAGCCTGTTTAAAACTCAACATATTATTTCCCCCACGGTATTTTTTATTTTAAAAAGCTATAACATGATGTGTCCACAAAAAGGGTATTTGCGGAAGAACCATAACTTTTATTATTAATTTGTCCAGTAGATTTAGTAGATGGTGAATTTGACCCTCCTCGGGGCAAGCCCACGAGGTTTGCCAGCAGATTATAACTTCTATCACACTGAAAATTTTGCCCGTTAATAATAAAGTACTTTCTTAGTTAAATTAAGTAATATTAATATTACTATATAATTTTTTTTAAACATATGTCAAACTTTTATTAAGGTAATTTTGTGTTATAATTAAAATAGTCAAAAGAGAGAGGAGGCAGTAATTTGGATGCTGCATCTATAACAATTTTGTTTGTTGTTCTTTCAGCTCTGGTGGTAGTTGTTTTAAGAAAAGTGAAAAAAGATAAATGTCTTAAAGATTTTAGAGATGATATGATAACCATAGAATTATTGAACGGTCAGCAGTACAGAGGGGAATTGAAGCTGAAAAGTTCCGGTCTGCAGTTTAATTATCCGGAGTTAATTAAAGGTGAACATAATTTAAAATTTTTGAGTTTTTTGCTTTATAAAAATGAATATCCTGATATTCAAGCAGTAGTGAGATATCATAAAGATTTAACTGAAGAGGGTAAGAAACTCAGAAAAGAAGATTTCAGGAGAACTTTTCAGCCTTCACGCTGGCGGAAGTTAAGGCGTTCCATTTTGAATTTCTTAAAAATTATCAAAGATGCTGTTATTGAAATAATTAACATGTTGACGAGTAATTTATCCAAGACAACAGCGGTTGGAGCGGCTATCAGTACTAACAACAATCAGGTTAATAAAATGAAAGATGAAGTCTACAGTTTGGTTGAAACCTCCTATGAACCCCTGCTTGAAGATTATATAGGAGAAAGGGTAATTTTAGAATTAAAAAGAGAAAATGAATGGGTCAAATATAATGGAGTTTTGAAAGATTATACTGGAGAATTCATTGAATTAATCGATGTTGACTATGCACCTGAATCAAAAGGGAAAATTGATGCTGATTTAATTGTTCTGAGAAAATATGGTGTAGTTCGAAACTTGAGTGAATAAAAATTAATTATTCCATTCAGCCAACTTCTTCACCATATTTTAATCCTGCATTATCTCTGCTTATGTTCTTCATAGAAAGGACACTAATAGGGCAGCCTGCAGCACATTTGCCGCACTTTATACATTCAGGATTGGTAAACTGACCGTTTTCGTCCAGCTGTTTATATGGTTCAAGCCCCATGGGACAGCTTTTGCTGCAGAAACTGCATTCCTTACATTTTTCTGGTGAATCCATTGTAATCAGCCGGTCAGTATTTTTGTTTAAAGTTAATACTCCGCCCAGCTTATATGATGCCATCTGTATTGTCCCCATCGGACAGATCTGACACCAGGTTCTCGGTGAAATAAATACCGCACTCAGTCCTCCAACAACTGTTACAACAAGATATGTAATAACAAAAATATACCCCAGCTTCTCCCAGAATGAAAACTGACCAAAATGTGATGTGATATGGATGATTCTCCTGCCAAATTGAAAAGAAAAAAATGTAAACATCAAAATTTTCGCGAATTTAGTTTTCAAAAATCCAGGTATTTCTTTATTTTTGCTGAGTGGGGCAAAGATATTATCGAACAGGCTGCCGTGGGGGCAGATATTTCCACACCAGAATCTCCCCTTAAATAAAGCAGTAAGGGTTAGACCCAGCATTACAGGAAGTACAAGCAGACCCAGCAGGGGAAAATAAAGTCCACCAAATGCTACAGAAATGGTAAATATCCAGGCATATTTTTTTATAAAATTATTTTTAATTCCTTTTTCTATTTTGTTTGCAATTGTATTGTTCACTGTATTCACCTCTGAGATTTAAAATTTTGTTTTTTTATTTTAATTATAATTTAAGTTATAAGGCCGGGTTCTATGAATAAGCAATCCACACGGGCCTGCTCGTAAATGCCAAAAGACTGCAGCCATATAAAGGGATAGAGAAAATTTACCACAGTATCGCCATATATTTTAACAGCTGTATAAAAAAGAAAATAGTTCACAGTTTACAGAAAAATAGGCTGAAAAATGATAATTTTGAACAAATGTTTAAAATTATCAGGCTGTTTTTCTGTTTTTTTTATATGCTCTGGGAAGGAGAAGTAAAGAAAAATGAAAATATTTGAATTTGATCCTTTCACCAAATAATCAGTTAGCTATAATAAAAATTATTTTTTAACTGAATTTAAATTTCAAAAATATACTGTGTTAAATAAATAGTTTTAATAATCAATACAATAAGGGGTCATTATAATGGATAAAAAGCTCAAAAAATCTTATATGATTTTTGTGTGGCACGGTTTTTTTCTCTACCTAACCATGGCCATGATCGATTTCAATACAGTTTTTCCCACTTTAGTTTCTACTCTGACAGATTCCAAAATTACATTTGG
>JBNJGL010000103.1:0-4073 GCA_051747745.1 Bacillota bacterium
TGTTCTAATTTGTTTTGGTTATATGAGCACCTCCGCAGCAACACTTCGGCCGATAGTGTTGCCAGCAACGGTGTTTTAGTAACCATTACAACTATGGTACTGTTCTTAACCATAGTTATAAAAGCAACTAAAAATCTATCTCAGAAAATCCACTAAAGACTGCTGCATAATTCTGGAACCAGATGCTAAAGATGCTCTGTAAACTGTTTCTTCCATCTTTAAATCTGTAATTACTTCTGCTATATCAACATCTTCATTATCAGATCTCAATTTCTTTAAATGAACTTCATTTGCTTCCAGACGGCTTTCTATATTTCCAGTCCTATTTAACTTGGCTCCAACTTCTGCTCTCAATTCAGTAAATTTATTGATAGCTTTATCCATATCAGACAGGTTTTCACCAATTGTTTCACCACTGTATCCGTCATCACTTCCGTAAACTAAATCTTCTACACCTAAAATACCATCAGGATCATCAGTTATTTCTATACTGGAAGACTCTCCAGTTTTATTGCTTTTAAAAATGATATTATCATTTTCGCTGAATTCAACAGTAACCCCATCTACTTCAGCTTCTACAAAAATCTTAAAGTCTTCAAGACTTTCAAATGCATCTGCACCTGTATAATTACCATCAAAGGTAACAGTATCTTCTGTTCCTCCATCAACTTTTATGGAAAATGTTTTGTTTGCAGCTGTTGTGTCTCCAAGCTCTGTATTTAAATCATCAATAGTAGTATAACTTGTAGTGCTCTGCAGTTCTGCCCTTGTTGCAGAAAGATCATTATATATTTTATTTAAAGCTTCAATTTCATCTTTAAATACTTTTTCTCCACTTAGGTTAATTCCAAATTTAACATTATCATTCATTCTTCTGTTAATATCTTTATTATCACCATTATACTTTACATAATCCCCAATACCCTTCTTTTCAACGGTAAATGGTTCCTGATCTGTTTTCTGGCCAGAAAAAATATAGCTGTCACCAAGTTTAGATTTAGAAATATCTATCAGTTCATCTCTCAATTCCTTAAACTCACTGGCTATCTTTTTTCGGTCCTCTGAAGTCATTGAATCACTTGATGCATAAATGGTAAGTTCTCTTGCTCTCTGTATAACTTCTGTTCCACTTTTGAGAGCACTCTCTGTTGTATTAAGCCAGTTTTCTGCCTGACCTACATTTCTCTTAAACTGTTCATTTCTATTCAAAATAGAGTTGAAATTCATACTGTCAGAAACTCTTATTGGAGCATCTGAAGGCATCTGAAACAATTTGCCAGAACTCAGCTGTTCATTTAATGTATTTAAATCACCAAGATTTGTTTTTAGATTATCTAACATGTTTTTGACCATCATCGAGTTGGTAACTCTCATTTGCTCCACTCCTATCTAACAATACTCATTAAGCTGTCTATTATTTCTTCTACCTTTGTAATATATTTAGCAGAAGCATTATATGCCTGCTGATATTTAATTAAATTTGCCATTTCTTCATCAAGTGAAACACCGGAAACACTTCTTTCTAAATTAGTAAGCTGTGTCAGGAGAACCTCCTGGTTATCTTCCATTTCACCGGCTCTCTGGGCTTCAGCTCCAATTGAGGTTATTATAGTTCTGTAATAACCATCAACAGAAGTACCTTCAACAACATCACTTTTATCAAAAATATCTGCCAGGTAATTTGCATTATCTCCACTGCCGGCATTGTCTTCCATACCTATGTTAACATTTCCTGTATCCTGTGCTGTTAAAGTAAAGTCTATATCTGTATCTGTAAGATCTGTAATAAAGCTTCCAGTTTCTATATCAAAGCCAATCTCTGTATCTGGTTCTACAGTAGTACTTGTAATTGCTTCTGTTTCACCTTTATTAAATATTTTTATCTCATAATCACTGTCATTTTCGCTTATTTCTATCTGAAAATCACCTACAGCATCAGAATTAACTTTGTTTACTTTAAGCACTGCAGGTTCTTCACTGTAACTTCCTGCTGCTATCTTCTCCAGTCCATCTTCAGCTTCAATTCCTGGTGCAAGTTTCATCAGTGCTGCTGCACTCTGTTTGCGATCATCTGGATCAGCTTCAATTGGCTCAAAGAAATTAGCTCCTGGCTCTCCATTTTTGTCATATCCTTCTTTATGTCTTGCATTGAATTCATTTACAAATGTGGCTGCCAGTGTATCCAATTTCTCTCTATAAAAATCTATTTTGTCATCTCTAACAGCAATTGTCCCGGCAAGTTTGCCATTTGTCGGTTCAATTTCTGTATCAGTTCTTTCGTGAAATATTTTATCCTTATATTTTTCACTTTCTTTTTCGCTCTCACGGGTTTCTAAATGATAGCTGTCAGAGCCATTGACAAGCTGCATTCCCCCTGTGGATACTATCAGATTACCCTGTTCATCTTCTCTGCTCTGTACATTTATAAATTGATTTAATTCTTTAAAAAGTGAATCACGCTGGTCCAGCAGATCATTGGGATTCTGTCCACTTCCCTTAACAGACACAATCTGTTTGTTTAAATCCGCAATTTTATCTGATAAAAGATTAATTCTGTCAACATCTGTTGAAATATTTTCATTTAATGATGCCTTATAATCTACCAGCTGGCTGTCTATACTTTTAAATGCATCCATCATTGTATAGGCTCTTTCTCTAACCATATTTCTTGCCGCTGTATCATTGGGATTGTTGCTCAAATCCTGAAGCGAATTCCAGAAACCATTAAAGGCTGTAGCAAGACTTGATTCAGATGGTTCGTTAAAAATATATTCGATCTTTTCCAATCCCTGGTTAATTTCTTCCCAGAGAGAAGAAGTCTGATTTTCTTTGGAAATTTGACCGGCTATAAACTGGTCTTTTACTCTCTCCACACTCTCCAGTTCAACTCCAGTACCAAACTGTCCTGCTCCACCATAATTTGACAGTCCCGGAGGAGTATATGGATAAGAGGCCTTGTGTATTGCCCGCTGACGGGAATAGTCCTCATTATTTGCATTCGATATATTATGGCCTGTAACATCAAGAGATTTCCTCTGAGTTTCAAGGGATTTTAATCCCACATAAAGGCCGCTGAAAATATTATTCATTAGTTACCACCTTTTTTATCCCTGTCTATTTAATAGTTTAGGCTGTTTTATTTTATCTTTAGAATATGTTATATCTTCATCCTGTATACTGTTCAAAATTGTATCTATTGAAAGCTGATTAAATTCTAAAGCCTGTTTTAAAAGCGAATGATTTTCTAAGTTTATTTTTTGAAATTTATCTGTTATTTCTATTAGTTCTTTTCTTAATGGATCAAGAACTTCTTTCCAGTCTTCAGGAAGACTTTTTACCAGCTCTGAATAGCTTTTGTTCTCATCATCTATTTTGAAGTGTTCAATTATTTCTGATACTGTTTCATTTCTTTTTTCTTCTTCTGCTTCAATTTTACCTATTATATCTTTATCTTTTTCCACTGTTTCCAGCAGTTTTTCTGTATCATTTTCAACTAAAGCTTCATGTTTTTCTTCAGCTATTTTTAATAACTCAAGATAAAGAATTTTCTCTTCATTTAATATGTTTAATAATCTATCTTTCAGTTTCTGATTCATTACTCTGCACCTGCTTAATCTGGTTCAACATTTTTTGAGCCAGTTTTTTGCTGTCCACTTCATAGCTGCCCGAGTTTATTTTTGCCTTTATCTCGGCAACTTTTTCTTCCCTAATTTCAGGCGATTTTTTCAGAGCTTTTTTAGCACTGGCAATCTCCTTTGCTTTATCCGAAATCTGCATTTTATCATTATCAGCATTATCTTTATTTTCTGCCTGCTGCTGAACTATTTTATAATATTGATTTATTCTTCCTGCTTTGAGGTCATTAATTTTCATAGCTTATACCCCCTGCATTATTCTTTCACTTTGACCTTCTGCTATTAATATCGTATATATGTTGTAAATGTTAAACAGCTATAAAGCTCATTTTAGGCATCTACAGCTTATTAGATGTGTTTAACTCCCTTAATCAATCTTTTTTAACTTAATTCAACATTTTTTAAAAATCTATTTTTTATCGATCTGTAAGTATAAAA
>JBNJGL010000104.1:0-4049 GCA_051747745.1 Bacillota bacterium
TTTTTTTGTATAATAAACCAGGCATTATTTTGAGCAGCCTGGCTTATACTTTCCGTTAATATAATTTCAAGACCTTTATTAAAGGATTTATTAACTACTAAACTGAAACCTCTCCCTTGATGGTGGGGTGAGGATCATAAGCAATTAATTCAATATCTTCAAAATCAATATCAAAAATATTATCAGTCTCTTTATTAATTTTAATCTGCGGTAAAGGTCTGGGCTCTCTGCTCAGCTGTTCTTTGATCTGGTCAAAATGGTTGTGGTAAATATGCACATCGCCACCGGTCCAGACAAATTCCCCAACTTCAAGTCCAACTACATGTGCTATCATATGAGTTAATAAGCTGTAGCTTGCAATATTAAAGGGAACTCCTAAGAAAGTGTCACAGGAGCGTTGATATAACTGGCAGGACAGTTTGCCGTCAGCTACATAAAACTGAAATAGAAGGTGACAGGGAGGTAGAGCCATCTTATCTAAGTCTCCCACGTTCCAGGCATTTACAATTAATCTTCTCGAATTAGGGTTTTCTTTAATCTGCTCAATAACCTCAGAAATTTGATCTATTGTGCCTTCTCTACCTTCCCAGCTCCTCCACTGGTGACCGTAAACATTACCTAAATCGCCATTTTCATCTGCCCATTCATCCCAGATATGTACATCATTATCATTTAAATATTTAATATTGGTATCTCCCTTTAAAAACCAGAGCAGCTCATAGGCCACTCCTTTCCAGTAGACTTTTTTGGTAGTCATGAGGGGAAAACCCTGCTGCAGATCAAATCTCAGCTGATGACCAAAAATGCTCCTGGTGCCGGTACCTGTTCTATCCTCTCGATCGACTCCATTGTCCAAAATTTGCTGACACATTTCAAGATACTGCTTCATTAAAAATCACTCCTAGATTTTTTGTTTTTCCGCTTGTAAACATGATAAGAATATGAATAAGGATTATTATTATTAGTAGTGCCCTGCTTTTCTGATACTTTATCCCACTTCTGCCAGTCTATCTCCGGGAAATATGTATCTCCAGAAAACTGATGCTCAATGATTGTTAGATATAATTTATCACAGTAAGCTAAAAACTGTTTATAAATTTCTGCTCCTCCAATGATAAAAGCTTCTTCTTCCTTTTCCAAAAATTCATCCAATATTTCTGCCTTTGAATGAACCACTTCACAACCTTGAGCTGCATAATCTTTGTTCCTGGTCAGAATAATATTTCTTCTGCCGGGTAAAGCTGAACCAATTGATTCAAAGGTCTTTCTGCCCATTATAACAGGTGCTCCCATAGTTGTTTTTTTAAAATATTTCAAATCAGCCGGTAAGTCCCAGGGAATTTTCCCCTGTTCTCCGATTAATTGATTTTGATCCATTGCTGCAATTATTGATAAACTCATCTTTTGACCCTCCTCTGGGCAAGTCCACTAGCTTTAATAGCAGACTTTAACTTCTATCACTTCTCCAAACTTATATATAATTTTAATTACTGTAATCATTATAGCAAGAAATTATCAATGAAGAAAGGGAAAATAATAATTATAGATTCAGAAAAAGTCCAGCTTCTGCTGCATAATTTAATAATTTTTCTAATTTGCAAAATAAGCCCCTTCAATGATAATCTAATGATAGAAAATAAAATCACTTGAAAAAGGGAGGAATATATTATGTCAAATGAAACTATTCAAAATATCAAAGAACGGAGAAGTATTAGAAAGTACAGTAACAAAAAAATAGCAAAAGAAACACTGGAAGAAATTATTGATTGTGCCCGACTGGCTCCTACCGGGAATAATAGACAGGCCTGGTCTTTTCTAGTCATTACAGATGAAGAAATAAAAAGTGAAATTGCTTCTTATACTCGATATGGTAGATTTATTGAGGAAGCTGGAGCCTGTATAGCTGTTTTTGTAAATCAGGATAAAGCTACTACTCCACTCCAGGATGCGTCAGCTGCTACCGAAAACATCATGATAGCTGCTAAATCATATGATCTGGGAACCTGCTGGGTTAATTCCTATCAAAAAGAACATTCTAAAAAAATTAAAAAGCTGGTTAATTGTCCCCAGAATATGGAATTAATCACTCTGATGTCTGTTGGTTATTACAATGAAAATGATGTAAATATGCCTGCTAAAAAATCTTTATCAGAGGTAATGGTCTGGGATAAATTTTAGCATTGAAGATACAAATATAAAGAATCAGCAGAGATATCTAATAATTTATATTACTGCCAATGCTTTTTCAAATAGATTATCAATAGTAAAAAACTATATATAAAGATAAAAAAACAATAATTATATATAACCATTTGTTCCAGTCAAAAATTCTTTTTCCGCCGAAGCTCGCAAGCGGATAAACTGGTATAATACTGATCATGATAAAAAATTCAGAGATACCTGCAATAGATTTAAAAAACTCCAATTCACCCAATTTTGTTCCCAAAATGATTACAATTGTTGATACAGAAATCCACTGGGCCAGAGCCGTTAAACCCAGAGAACGCTTAAAGTCATCATCTTTTCTATAAACTTCTGGATACCAGTTTCCTGAAATCAAAAAGATACCATTAAAAAAAGAAACTATAAAGGGTATAATATAACCTCCATCACAAACTCTAAAATGCCACTTTTCCTTTGAAAACAGTGTACCAATATAACCAAAAATAATTCTAACAGTTAAAATTGACACCACTGCTCCGATTACATGGAAGGCATATTCTAAACCATGGATAAATGCTGGCAGTAATAATAAAGCTGTAAAAATTAAATATTTAAAAGCTTGAAAAAAGGAATTTCCTTTTCTAATAGAAAGATCATCATCTTCTAATTTAAGATAATAATCCATACCTGTTGCAAAATTAAAAGGAGTTTTAAATGTCAGACTAAACATACCCAAAATGCCAAACTGCCTAATTAGATCAATTAAACCAACCCTCTTTAATCCTTGATTAATAAACATCTTCCAGGATCCAACATTGTCATCTCGAACGATAGCACTATAACCATCAAAGCCTTCTTTTTTCATTGCTTCTAAACAATAATCAACCAGTTTGCTGCCAATACCTTTTCCATGAAAAGCTTTATCTACAAAGATGTAATCGACATAAGCAATTTTTTTATCACTCACAGTTAAGTACTTATATAATACTGCTCCAATAATATTATCATCATCAACAGCTACATAACATTTTTTGGGATCTGGTATAAAAAGACTTTCGAACCATTCAAAGGTCTTTTTCCCCAGCTTTTTAACTTTTGCTGCTTCATTTTCTTTCATGGCTCGAATTTCAATCATTCTAGATGTCTCCTTTACAGTTAATCTTCTTCATAAAGCTTCAAAAATACCTCAACCAATTCCGGATCAAACTGGCTGCCGGCACATCGTTTTAATTCTTCAACAGCTTCCTGATGAGATTTTGGCTGATTATATGGACGACTATTTGTCATAGCATCATAGGCATCAACAATTGCTGTTATTCTTGACAGAAGAGGGATTTGTTTTCCTTTTAATCCATCAGGATAACCACTGCCATCCCAATATTCATGATGATGAAGAATAGCCTTTGCTACATGAGAGAATTCCTCTGTAGATGCGGCAATCCGATATCCCCATTCGGGATGTCTTTTCATAATTTTTAATTCCTCTTCGTTTAACTCACTTTTTTTTACCAGTATTTCTTTAGAAATGCTGGTTTTTCCAATGTCATGCATAGTTACCAGTAGAAATAGTCTGTCCAGTTCAGAATTCGGAAGACCAATTTCTTCCCCTATTTTTCGAGACATTTTCTGCAGCCGCCAGGCATGTTCTTCCGTTTCATGACACTTTGCCCTTAAAGTATTGAGTAATGCTTTTAATACATTCCCTTTAACACTTCGACTTTCCACCAGTTTATTTTTATACATCATTTCATCAGCTTGATTAATACATTCATATAGATCTTCTTCCAGATTTTCTTTTTTAGCATATCCTAATGCAATTGAAATCGGAATTCCAAATTCTTTAGTTTTAGAACACTTATTTCGTATTCTGTCACATATTTTTCTGG
>JBNJGL010000105.1:0-4022 GCA_051747745.1 Bacillota bacterium
TAGCTTGCTACTTCGAACATAGAATCTACTGTTACACCAAATTCTACGTTATCTTCTGGAACATCCATAGCATTTACTTTGTCTTCTAGAGCAGCCATATCTTCGCCTAATGCGTCGATTTCTGCACCAAGAACCTTAAGTTCTGCTTTGAATTCAAATGTTAAAGCTTTAACGATATCGGAAACTTCTTCAGCCTGCTTGTCTGTTAAACCTTCGTTTGGCTGGTTCTTTTCCATAAGAGCTTTAACGATAGCTGTAACGTCCTGAGCCTGTGCTGTTGTAAGTCCACTACCCATGTCATCTACTTTGTCTTCCAGAGCAGCCTGCTCATCAGCAATGTTGTCAAGTGCACGGCTAATCATAACAGCCATTTCGTAACGTGTCATGTCCTGGTCTCCGCGGAAGGTTCCATCTGGATAACCTTCAATAACTCCTGCAGAAACTAATTTGTTGATAGCATCATATGCCCAGTGGTTACTTGGTACATCTGTAAAAGAAGCACCAAAAGCTGGCATAGCTAATGCTACTACGAGCAATAAAGCAATACTAATTGTAATTTTTCTCATTTTTAAAATCCCCCTTGATTGTTTTCATCTTATAGAATCTATAAGTTCTATAAGCTCACGCAATCATGGAGACACCAGATCGAGTTTCCTAGTTTCCTCATCTTCTGTCTCCCTAATTCAATTTTCAATGAGCCTCAATAGAACTCTTATATCTCTACAGCCGCGCAGCCTACGGGGGGCACCTCCTTTCACCTGCATTTTAGCCTCGAGATTATAAGCTTATTAAATGTTACACAATAATCATTATACCAGTAATTTTCGGATTATGCAAATATCCTCATACCCATTTTAATTGTTTTTCTTTTGCTTGTCAAGTTTTGCAAGGTATTTTTCTGCAATAATCACCGCTGCATAGTCATCTACCGGTGTTTTGGGCCGCCAGGAAACAAATTTGCGCAGCAGTTTTTCCAGCCTGGACTTCGGTTTTTCTTTTATATACCTTGCTTCTGCTTCTTCTGTGGTCGATCTTTCATCTATTATGTGAATTTCTATATCTTTTTTTAAGCTTTTTATCTTTTTTTCTATTTTATCTGCCTCTGTTCCATCTCCCAGCACTATCTCATCTATTCTGTAGTGTTCAAATATCGTTTTTAAATGCTGACTCAATCTGTCTGCAGGAACTATCGACTGCTCTTTTACACCTGTAGTGCTGTGAACAACAGCAACACCAACCTTATCTTTACCCGGATCAACAGCTATAATCTGTTTATTCATCTCATTCGATCTCCTTGATGTTGAAGTCCAGATTATTTGTCAGCCTGTCTTCTCTCCAGATATCCTCGGCAGCTTTAATGCTGACTTCTATCCTGCCGGACATAGATTTTATCCTATTTAATATTTCATAAAAATAGCTGAAGTTTATACTTCCAACCTGTCCGGAATTATCCGGCAGAAGACCCTGGTTGATTGCTCTGTTGTTGACCTCATCCAGCAGAGCTTCCAGTTCTGCTTCTATCTGGTCTGCTGTCTGATCTGCATCGATTTCCCTGCTTTCGATAAGTTCATCCTTTTCGAAAACAATAAAATCTTCGTTGAGCAGGAAGTTGGCATAAAGCCAGTCATTTTTGGGAACATTGACCCGGGCCACGAGACTTACTATTACCCTGCTGCCTGGATCCATATTATATATTATCCTTGCTGCATTCAGAATATCCTCTGTCTGCAGCCTGAGGGCCATACCTGTTTCTTCATTTATCTCTATATCTTTCTGTTTTGCAACCTTATTTGCTTCCTGCAGATATTTATTTAGAGCAGAAATTGTCTGCTGTTCACTGCGTCCACCTTCCATAACATCGGTGTAGATGGTATCACCTTTCTGATAAACCATCTCCTCACCCATATAGTAGATAACACCCGCCTGAAGCTGGCTTGCCAGCTCTTTAAGCTCTTCATAATCAGCTGTTAAATTATTTATCTGCTCCTGAAGATCACCTACTTTTGTCTCCAGGTTTTCCCGCTGTGTATCTAGATCTGATACTCTTTTTATGAGATCATCTCTGTTTGCTTCAAGTTCTTCTATTTCTGAAGATGCTGCTTTCAAATTACTGTTGGCTTCTTCCAGCTCCTGCTGCAGGCTTTCCAGTTTTGCCTGAAGCTCATTGCGCTGTTCTTCCAGCTCTTTCAGTTCTTTTTCACTTTCCTTAATTTCCTCATCTCTCTGCCGTATCTCCTGATCTTTTTCTTCTATAAGAGCATTTTTTTCTTCGATTTCCTGCTGTCTTTTATCTATTTCACTTTTTAGAGAGCTGAGCTCACTGTCCCTTTCTGCAAGTTCTTTATTTAAATATTCAAGCCTGTATAAAACATCATTGATATTAAATAGTGCCTGCCTCAGTTCTGAATAAACCGAAAGCAGTATAGTTACAGATATAAGTGCGATTAAGATTCCGGTAACAATAGTAATAATTATAGATGAATAGCGCGGGCGGAGACCAAAGAGAGAAACTCGTTTTTTTCCCATCTTCATACCTATTCTGTCACCCAGATAGGCTATCAGTCCACTCAGAAAAATAACAAGGACTATAATCAGTATACCATTCATAAGCCTCCACCTCCTTATTTAAGTTCTGGCCGTTCTGTAGATCATATAAGTGCCGAGTAGAAAAATAACGATGTTCTGAATCCAGGCACCAAACCAAGGTGGTATGGATCCCTGACTTCCGAGAGCATCACCGACTGTCATTAAACTGTAGTAAATAAAAATTATAATAATACTTATTCCAAATCCTGTTGCAGAACCACCAGAACGCTGTGGCTGGATACCCAGTGGAGCTGCCAGCAGGGCAAATATAAAGCTGGCCAGGGGAATGGCAAATCTCTGATGCCAGTTTACCCTTTCTTCATAAGCTGCCTTACCCTGCTGCTGCTGTAAATCTATATATTCTTTAAGTTCTCTGATATTCATATCATCTATTCTTTTGCCGAGTTTGGAAACTTCCACCGGTGTGTGGATAGCTTCTTCCAGCCTGTATTCTTTAAACTCCAGTGCCGGAGATCTATTTTCTTTATCCAGAAAATACATTATACCGTTTTTGAATGTCCAGCCACTTTCCAGCCAGACAGCACCATCTGCCTTAAGCACACTCTGTGGATTACCTCTCTCAAAGCTCTGTACAACAACATCGCTCATTGTACCATCATCAGAATCAAATTTATGTGCATAAAGTATATAATCAGGTCTGCCGCTTTCATTATCAAGTGGTGTTAAAAAAAGGTCATACTGTGTTTCCGGCCTTTTCTCTCCATGTTTAAATTCATATATAATCTGTTCTGCCCGGTAGTTTGCACCTGGTACAACAAATTCTGTAATTCCAATCGTCACAAAACTTGTCAGCAGTCCCATTATGAGTGCCGGCATTATAAGAGTAAAAATACTTATACCACCACTCCGCATGGCCGTTATTTCGCTGTCTCCAGAAAGGCGGTTAAAGGCCATTATTGTTCCCAGTAAAGCCGCCATGGGAAAGGTAAGAACTATAATCTCCGGCAGGCTTAAAAAGAAAAGCTGTACAAGGGTAAGAGTATCAACACCCCACTTTGTATGATATTCTGTTAAATCAAAGATAAGGTTGGTACCCACAAAAATACCTGTGAAAGCTGCCACACCAAAGAAAAAAGGTGCAATCAGTTCTTTATAGATGTATTTGTTAATTATTTTCAAGAACATGCACCTCACTATATAGTAAAATTATCACCTAAATAAAATTTTCTTGCCAGCTCACTGCCGGCAATCTCTTCAGAATTTCCTGAAAGAAGTATTTTCCCCTGATGCATTATATAGGAGCGGTCGGTGATAGAAAGCGTTTCTCTCACACTGTGATCTGTAATCAGTACTCCCAGACCTCTTTCTTTAAGATATTTTATTATCGACTGTATATCATTTACTGCAATTGGGTCAACTCCTGCAAAAGGTTCATCCAGAAGTATAAATGACGGTTCAGCTGCCAGAGCTCTGGC
>JBNJGL010000106.1:0-3960 GCA_051747745.1 Bacillota bacterium
GCATCTGCACTTCCTGCCTGTAGAGCAGAGATTCCTTTAGCAATTCCTAAATTTACAAAATCCACATCTTTTAAACTCAGATTGTTTTCTACCAGTGCTGCCAGAAGCAGCTGATGTAATATTGTTCCTTTAGGTCCTACAATTTTTTTCCCTTTTAGATCTGCTGCAGTTTTTATATTTTCATCTTTTGTCATAATAGTAAAAGCTTTTGGAGCCCTGCTGTAAACCCCTATCATCTTTATATCAACACCATTTGCTGCGGCAAGAATTAAAGAGGTTCCTCCCAGTGCATTACAGAAGTCAAGTGATCCTGCAGCCACTGCCTGGGTCATCTTTGAACCCTGAGTAATTTCCGGAAAATTAACCTCTATCCCATCTTTTTCAAACTCTTTTTCGAACATCTTTTCTTTTTTCTCAATTATAGATGGAATATTGAGCGGTAATTTAACATAAGAAATATTGATTTCTTCTACTTCTTTTCCAGCTGCACCTAAAGTAAAACCGAGCACCATAATGACCAGCATTACTAATGAAATACTTTTTTTTAACATTTTCCCACTCCTTATTGAATTTTTTGTTGGTAAAAATTGATAAAATTTGCTTTAACGAATTTTAGTTTGATTGAAAAATGAGTTAGAGACGCAAATACCCCTTTTGTGGGAGAAGCAAAATAAACTTTATTTGAATCTCTAATTTAATCAATGATTGAATATTAACTCTGCACAGTCAGCATACAATCTGGACCAAAAACATTAACCTATCTGCTCAGGCTGTCAGCCTGTTAAGTATATCTTCCTTGAGAGAAAACAGTTTTTTAGAACTTTCTTTTCTGCTGTAGGGTACATCTACCTCAATTTCATCCATTATTTTACCTTTATCCATGATAACTACTTTCTGCCCGAGATAAACCGCCTCTTCTACATCATGGGTTACAAATACTATCGTTTTATTAAATTCTTCGTATATTTCTATCAGCTCTTTCTGCAGCTGTCTTCTATTAAATGCATCCAGTGCTCCCAGAGGTTCGTCCATTAATATCAAATCTGCCTCATATGCCAGTGTCCTCACCAGTGCTACCCTCTGAGCCATTCCACCTGATATCTGTGCAGGGTATGCACGGCGAAATTTTTCCAATCCCAGCATTTTTAAATATTTGTCCACACTGTTTTTTCTGTCATTTCCGCTTTTTTTGTTCTGAATGGAAAAAGCTATGTTTTCTTCAACATTCAACCAGGGCATTAAGCGGGGTTCCTGAAAAACCATACTGACTCTTCTGTTCAACATTTCTGTATTACTGGAGCTGCTGCTGCTTATAAATCTGTATTCTAAATTACCACTTTCTTTATCATAAAAGTTTAATTCAATTTTTCCCTTATCTGATGTTTCCAGCCCAGAGATCAGCCTCAACAGGGTAGTTTTCCCACAGCCGCTTCTGCCTACAACAGTGGTAAAGCTATTTTTTTCTATTGAAAGTTCAATATTATCCAGAGCGGTTATATTCTTACTGCCTATTCTGTAATTTTTAGATAAATTCTTTATCTCTACTCCTATCAATTTTTTCACCTCTTCTGGAAAAATATATGCTGCTCAATTTTATGAAAATATAATCTATCAGGTAGCCGAAAATACCTATTGTAAAAACTCCAACCAGTATTATATCAGGGCGGGAAAGCTGTTCTGCATCTATGATCATATACCCTATTCCAGATGAAGAAGCAATTAATTCTGCTCCGATCAGAGATCTCCAGCTGTACCCTAAACCAATCTGCATTCCCACTATAATTGAGGGAAGTGCCTGGGGAAAAATTATCTTTATAAATTTGTCTTTTTCGCTTAAATTAAAATTATCTCCTACTTCCAGCAGTTTTTTATCACAGTTTTTTATTCCGCTCAATGTGTTAAAAAATATGGGGAAAAATGTGGCCAGAATGATAACTGCCAGTTTTGATTTCTCTCCAATTCCAAACCAGAGTATTAAAATTGGAATAAGGGCAATTGGTGGGATATGTCTTATGAATTCTAAAATTGGATTAAGATATTCTATCAGTTTATCGTTTAACCCGAGAATTACTGCCAGAAAAAAAGCAGCAAAAAATGTAATAGTAAATCCGGTAAATACCCGCGAAAAACTCACCAGCAGATGTTCGAACAGAAGTCCTTTTTCCAGCAAATAGGAGGCTGTATTTAGAACCCGGACTGGTGAGGGTATGATAAAACTATTAAACCACCCTCTACTGCTGCCTGTATACCAGATTATCATTATAACTGCTGGAATTACTGCTCCTTTTAATTTTTTAATAGTATTCACCTCTTTTTTAATGAAAAAAACCCTGTACAAATTTTTGTACAGGGGGAGAAAGCATAAATTATTTTGCATAAAGATAAATTATTTGTTACAAAACTGAGCTGAGAATAATTTAAATTTAATCTGCTTTTCAGCACTCCCCCTTCAGATCAGATGTTAATCCTCGCTGTCAGGTTTATCCTAAAGCAATATTTATTTTAATGTGTATTTTTTCACAATCATATCTATAAAAGATTATACCTTATATAAAAAATGTTGTCAAATGAAAATTATTATTATGGAATATAAAATAGAAGGTGCCGAAGCACCCTCTATTTTAGTTTTTTTATTTTATGGAACCATTTTCTTTCATTTGATCAACTTCATCTTTGCTGTAATCTAACAGTTTTACAAGAACTTCTTCTGTATGTTCCCCAAGAGCTGGTGCATGTGTTCTAACAGTACCCGGTGTTTTAGATAGGTGGAAAGGTGATCCTGCTACCTTAACTTTTCCTACTCCAGGCTGATCAATTTCTGAAATCATTCCTCTATAATTAAGATTTTTATCTTCAACTACTTTATCTATTGTATTTAAAGGAGAATATGGTAATTCGAATTCTTCAAATATTTCCATCCATTCTTCAGTGGTCTTAGTTTTCATTTTCTTTTTCAATATAGGTATTAATTCATCCTGATTTTCTGTTCTTAAAGGATTTGTTTTAAATTTCGGATCATCAATCAATTCTTCTATATTAAGAGCAGTACAGAATTTTTCCCACAGCTTATCATTTCCAATAGGAGTAATTATCCAGTCATCTTTTGTTTCAAATGCCTGGAATGGAACTATTGTTGGATGTTTGCTCCCTAATGGTTCTGGAATTTCTCCATTAATTGTATAGCGAGCAATTGCATTTTCTAATATATACACTAATCCATCAACCATTGATATATCAACATGCTGTCCTTCACCAGTTCGATTTCTGTGTCTGAGCGCACTTAGTATTCCAATTGCAGCCTGATGTCCTGCTACAATATCTCCAACTGAAGATCCTACTCTACATGGTGGCCCTCCTTCTGGCCCTGTAATGCTCATTAAACCACTATAACCCTGAGCAACCATATCATAAGCTGGTTTTCCAGAATATTCTTCTAATGCATCATGTCCAAATCCACATATTGAACAGTATATTATATCTTCTTTTACTTTTTTCATTTCTTCATATGAAAAGCCAAGTTTTTTTAATGTATTTGGACGAAAATTTTCTATAACAACATCTGATTTTTTTAGCAGCTTTTTGAGAACTTCTTTTCCCTCTTCTGATTTTAAATTAATCGATGTACTTTTTTTATTGCGGTTTATACTGATAAAATAACCGCTCTGCTTTTTATCTCCTTCTTTTTCATCAACAAATGGTCCAAACTGTCTTGTGTCATCACCAAAGGGCGGCTCAACTTTTATTACTTCAGCACCTAAATCTGCAAGAATTAAAGTACAGAATGGTGCAGCTAATACATGACTTAAATCTAAAATACGAATTCCTTCTAAAGCATTCATAAATTTATCCTCCCTATCTTTTTATTTCTACCAGTACTTATTTCAGTTTTTAAACCCAGTCATATTCTGCTAAATATTCTAACCGAGAATGGAAATAAGTGTCCCTGCAGCTATTGCAGAA
>JBNJGL010000107.1:0-3923 GCA_051747745.1 Bacillota bacterium
TAAAAGTGATGAAGTTTTAATTAAAATACACGCTGCAGCTGTTAATCCTATAGACTGGAAGTTAAGATATGGTTATCTTAAAGAAAAATTTCCATTTGAATTCCCTATTGTTTTGGGCTGGGATGCTGCTGGAATAGTTGAAAAAATTGGGAAAGATGTAGATTCTCTTCAAAAAGGAGATCGAGTTTTTGTTAGACCCGAACTCTCAAATCGAGGTACCTATGCTGAATATACTACCGCCAAAGAGGATCTGATAGCCAAAATACCCGAAAATATTAGTTTTGAAGAAGCAGCAGCAGTTCCCCTTGCTGGACTTACAGCTTATCAGTGTCTTGTAAATGTCGGTAAAATAGAATCAGGAAACAAAGTATTGATTCATGCTGGTGCTGGGGGAGTTGGTAGTTTTGCTATTCAAATAGCAAAAAATTCAGGTGCATATGTTGCAACTACTGCAAGCACAAAAAATGTAGAGTTTTTAAAATCTCTAGGAGCGGATGAAGTCATTGATTATACAAAAGATGATTTTTCTCAAAAACTGGAGAATTATGATCTGGTTATTGATACTCTTGGAGGAGAAATACAGGAAAAAAGCTTTAGTATTCTTAAAAAAGGTGGAATGCTTGTCTCGATTGTTGAAGAACCTGATCAAGAAAAGGCAGCTAAATTTGGTGTTACAGTTAAGTTTCACTGGCTAATACCTGACGGAGAAGAACTGGCGGCTCTAGCTGAAATGATGGAAAATAACAAATTAGAGCCTGTAGTAGGAAAAACCTTTCCTTTTTCAGAAAAAGGTTTAAAAGATGCTCATGAATTAAGTGAAACCCATCATGCGAGAGGAAAAATTATCATTAAAGTTCGTTCTTGAAGTTAATCAAATAATGCGGTGAAATAACTTTAAAAAATTGAATAAAATTAGCATCACTTAAAGAGATGAATTACCCTCAGGAATCCTTCATTTTTCAGTTAATAATGGAGCTTTTCTGGGGGTTTTGTGTTTAATTATCTTCACGATGATTTATTTATTATATATTATTTCGAGTTTTGTGTGATATATTAAACTTAGACACTAATAAAAAGTAAATAATGGTAGATATTAAAGTAAAATTTAGTTAATTTCAATAATAAAAATGAGACAGGGTGAAAGTACATCTCCAAAAGGCTTTAGTATCACTAAATCAAGAATGAGAGGAGTTTTACTATATGAAATTTCAATGTAAAGCCTGCGGTTCATCTTCTGCTTCGATGGAATGGAATTTCGCGACTAGAAAACATATACCTGAAGGTAAAAAATTTATTCCGATTCAGTTTATTCATGATAATCCTAATGATCCTGTTAATAAAAACCTGAAATGGTTTTGTCCTAACTGCAGCATAGATAAACCTGATGTTGGAGTAAGGCTTGATGAGTATTAGTAACCTTTCAGAGATGTTTTCACCCTCTTTTAGCCTAACGGTCACAGGAGGGTTTTTGTTGTTAATAGTTTACGCTAGGGTGGAGAGGATTTACTCTCAGTGAAACTTCTAGAAGTTGGCTTTATAACATATAATTAAATTATTAAAAACTAAGGTTTGGAAGAGAATCTGATATTTTGCATAGATTTGGAATTAATATATAGTTGTTGAGTAGGTTTTGAAAGGAAGGAGATTAATCATGAAAAATTATAAAAAATTTGCTGGAATGATTTTAACCTCCACAGTTGTTATGTTTTTTTGATGTACTTAAATTCTTATCAGATGTCCCATGTATTATTTAGTGAGACAAGAATTTATATGGCTTTTTATATGGGATCAGTAATGGCTGTAATTATGCTTGGATTTATGCTGCATATGTTAACAAATCGCGGCTGGAATATTTTGATTGTCACAGCTGCTTTATTAATTTTTGGAGTTTCGTTATTTTTAGTGCGAAGCCAAAGTACAATTGATGATGTTGACTATATGCAAGCCATGATTCCACATCACTCAATTGCAATTTTAACTAGTGAAAGAGCCAATTTATCAGATCCACGAGTGCGAGAATTTGCAGATGAGATCATAGCTGCACAGCTTCGAGAAATTGAAGAAATGAAGCAACTTATAGAAGTTCTTGAAGGTGATGAATGATTAATTAAAATAAAGATATTTAAAAAGACCTTCTTTAGTATTAATAAATAACTTTTTAGCAGGGAGGATGATTATGATGGGTTTTGGTCCTGGAATAATGGGTGGAGGATTTTCAATAATTTTCTGGATAGTAATTATTGGAGTGGTTTATTACTTTTTCAAAGAATATAATAACAGAAATAAACACAGACATGATAACCATAAACACGGTGGTCTTAGCAATAAAAAGCGCGATCTTTTTGACGATAATAATAGAGAAATTGATCATAGAGTTGATGAGAATAGTCCAGAAGAATTAGCAAGACAGCGTTATGCAAAAGGTGAAATTTCAAAAGAGGAATTAAATAAAATACTAGATAATCTGAACAATTAAGTTTAAGGAAGTTAATTAAAAAAATTCAAAGGGGGAAAATTATGAGTAATTATGGAATAAAAACAACAGTTGAACTTTCATATCAGGAAACATTGAGCAAAGTAAAGGATGAGCTAAAAGAAGAGGGCTTTGGTGTGCTGGCAGAACTTGATATGAAAAAGATATTCAATGAAAAGTTGGATAAAGAGATGAACAATTATGTTATTCTTGAAGCCTGTAATCCTGCTTTTGCTTTTGAAGGAATAGGAGAAGAATCTGAGCTTGGTCTTTTGCTTCCCTGTAATGTTATAATTTATGAGAATGATGAACAAGAAGTTAATGTGGCAGCAATTGATCCAGAAAAAGCACTGGGAATGTCAGATAATAAAAAGGTTAACGAGATAGCACAGGAAATAAAAGCAAGGCTAGAGCGAGTTATAGAAAATATTTAGTAGTAGCTGCAAACAATTATCGTGTTTTATTGAGTTAAACACATAATGAAAAATCAATTGAAATTAGCATTTCAATTGGAGATAATTTACCCTCAGAGAGACTTCATTTTTCGATTAATGATGGAGCTTTCTGGGGGTTTTTGTTAATCTATCTTATCGGTGAAGTTGATAAGGGTTAAAAAACTCCGCATATATCTATAAGTGGAACTTTTTTTGACTTTTTTAATTAAGTACTCTATAATCTAATTAAGTAAATACTAAATTAAATACAGAGTCTGGAGCAATCTTATTTGGGATTTTTAATGATATCTTAAAATATGCAATTTTATCTGAGCACAATATAAATCTGGTAATCAGTTATCTTTATTTAATAATTTTTGCTCTACTGCTGTTTTATATTAGTATCAGAAATATTAAAAATAAATGGATCAAATAATAAAGAGGGGATTTTAATGTACAAAGAAAATAATAAAAATACAGTTTTTAGAATAATCTCATACAGCTTTAATCATAAAAAGAAGCTAATTATAACCGCTGCTTCAGTAATAATATCTACCCTGCTTGCTTTATTACCGCCGATTTTTATCAGGCGAGCAATAGATGAACATATAACAGCTGGAGATCTTAGAGCTTTGATTTTTACAGCAGCAATGATGGTTTTTGTGATTTTAATTAAGGGAGTTTTTGACTTTATTAAAAGTTATGCTGCAGAATATATTGCCCAAAACATCATCCATGATTTAAGAGTTGAATTATATGAGCATTTAAATTCAATGTCATTTTCTTTTTATGATAATACCGAAACCTCTGATCTAATGTCAAGATTAACTGCTGATGCTGATACCTTAAGAAGATTTATTACCAGGGGCAGCACTTTTATACCGGCTAATGTTATAACTATTTCGGCCATCTTTTTCATCAGCTTTTACTGGGATTATCGTCTGGGGCTGGTTTATCTTTTAATGCTGCCCTTAATGATTATGGGAATAACAGTTTATGCTAAAAGAGTAAGACCG
>JBNJGL010000108.1:0-3860 GCA_051747745.1 Bacillota bacterium
TATTTGTGTTACAATCTTAATATTTAATTTTAAATTTCACTCTCATTATATTTTAAAATTAATTGGCCCTCTTCAGGACAAACACACAAAGTTTGCCTGCAGAATTTAACAGCAAATTCCGCTTTTATAATTCATTAAAAAGATTTACCATCTCTATTAAAGAAACAGCCGCATCAAAACCTTTATTGCCGGACTTTGTTCCAGCACGAGAAATAGCCTGTTCAATTGTGTCAGTGGTTAGAACACCAAAGATGACCGGCTTTTCTGCATCCAGTCCAACTTTTGCAACGCCTTTTGCTACTTCTGACGAAACATAATCAAAATGAGGTGTTTCTCCTCTTATCACAGCTCCAAGAGCAATCACTCCATCATATTTGCTGCCAGAAGCCATTTTTTGAGCAGTTAACGGTATTTCAAAAGAACCCGGCACCCAGGCAATCTCTATATTGTCATCCTCAACCCCGTGTCTTTTAAGTCCATCAAGAGCCCCATCCAAAAGTTTACCGGATATAAATTCATTAAAACGCCCCACTACAATACCAACTTTAATCCCTTTTCCAGTTAGCTGTCCTTCATATGTTTTTGTCATTATTCTTCTCCTCCTTTATTAAAATTTAAGATGTGCCCCATTTTTTCTTTTTTTATCTTTAAATAAAATTCATTTTCTTCATTTGGATCTATTTCCAGTGGAACCCTATCTGTAACTTTAAGTCCATAACCCTCCAGACCTATTATTTTTTTAGGATTATTTGTCAGCAGTCTGATAGAGCTCAAACCTAAATCTGAAAGGATCTGTGCCCCTATCCCATAATCTCTTAAATCTGGATCAAATCCCAGGGCCACATTTGCTTCCACTGTATCCATTCCTTCATCCTGAAGCGAATATGCCTTTATCTTATTAACCAGCCCGATACCGCGTCCTTCCTGCCTCATATATAGAAGAACTCCCTGTCCTTCTTTGTTTATAATTGATAAAGCTGCAGCTAACTGTTCACCACAGTCACAGCGCAGTGAACCAAATGTATCACCGGTTAGACATTCGGAATGAACTCTAACAAGAACATCTTCCTTACTGCTAATATCTCCTTTAACAAGGGCAATATGTTCCCTGCTGTCTATCTTTGTGCTGTAAACTTTTATATCAAATTCTCCAAACTTTGTCGGCAGCACAGCTTCTGCTTCTTTTTGAATAAGCCTATCTTTTCTTTTTCTATATTTAATAAGATCTTCTATACTTATTATTTTCAGATCATGTTTTTCTGCAAATTTTTCCAAATAAGGCAGCCTTGCCATCTGACCGTCTTCTTTTATAATCTCACATATTACACCTGCCGGATAAAGTCCAGCCATCTCGGCCAGATCCACCGCTGCTTCTGTATGTCCAGCTCTTCTTAAAACTCCACCTCTTTTTGCAATAAGAGGAAATACATGACCAGGTCTATTAAAATCAGACTCCTGTGCTCCTTTGTCGATAAGCCTGCTTATAGTAAGTGCCCTCTCTTCAGCAGAAATTCCAGTTGTAGTATTTCTGTGATCAACAGAAACAGTAAAAGCTGTTCCATGTGGATCAGTATTCTTACTAACCATGAGTGGAAGATCCAGCTCTTTTAATCTCTCTTCCTGCATTGGAGTACAGACAAGACCCCGACCTTCTTTTATCATGAAGTTTATATCTTCTGTTGTCACTTTTTCTGCTGCCATGAGAAGGTCACCTTCATTTTCTCGATCTTCATCATCAACAACAATAATCATCTTTCCTCGTCTAATATCCTGTAGAGCTTCTTCTATTGTATTCATATATAACTCCTTTCAGTTTTATATAATTAATTAAAAATAACTGATTAATTTGAAATGTTAAAATAAGAGGGAATATTACTGACCGAATATCTAAAAACAAACGACTTATAATTCAAAAAATAGAATCATACTAATAATTAGCTAAAATAATATTCGTTTAAATTTTAAGTTTTTAATAAAATCCATTTTCCTTTAAAAAATCAGCTGTTATACTGCTGTTATTATTACTGCTGCTTTCAACCTGACCTCTGTCTTTTCCCAGCAGTTTGAGAACATATTTCCCCAGAATATCAGCTTCAATATTTATCCTGTCTCCCCGTTTTATATTTTTAAAATTGGTTGAATTCCATGTTTCAGGTATCAGAGATATTGTTAATATATTTTCCTTAATATCCATAACTGTTAGACTTACTCCATTTAAAGCTGCAGAACCTTTTTTTACTATATACTGAGTTAAATTATCACTGCAGGCCAGCTGAAGAAGGTGAGCATTTTTTTCTCTTTTGATATTTCTTAAAACTGCAGTGCCGTCAACATGTCCTGTAACAAAATGGCCGCCCACAAAATCATTCATTCTTAGCGACTGCTCCAGGTTAACTATAGAAGAACTTTTTAGATCAGATAGATTGGTAGAATTTAAAGTTTCCGGCATTACGTCTGCCGTAAAAGAACTACTGTCAAAATCTACAACAGTAAGGCAGACTCCATTAACAGCAATACTATCTCCCTTTTTAATATCTTTCAGCACTTTATCTGCCGATATTTTCAGCTGATATTTATCAGCACCCTCCATCCTGTTCTGCAGTTTTCCAGTTTCCTGAACAATTCCTGTAAACACAAACATCACCTCACTTTTTTATCAATTAAGTTAAACTTAAACTATCTATACTTGATAAAACATTCTATTAATTATCTATAACTAAATTCAGCCGAAAAAGCCTTGCTTTGGTTAAAAATAAGAGAGGATATCAAACCTCTTCTGCAATTAAAAATATATTATCATCCAGCATTTTCTGTTCAATTATATTAAGTTTTTTTGCATCTTTCATCAGCTCAGGGCCAGCCCCCGAAAAAGCAGCAGTCCCATCACTTCCGAGCAGAAGTTTAGGAGCAATAAAATAATAATATTTATCCACCAGTCCTTCCTTTGCAAAAGAATAGCTTATCCTGGCTCCTCCTTCTACAAGCAGACTGGATATTTTTCTTTTATGCAGTTTTTTTAACAGTTTTTCAACAGGTATATATCCTTCGCTATTAAGTTCTACTTCCATAATTTCTACATTTTCATTTTGAGTTAATATTCTTTTTTTATCTCTATCAGCCTCTCTACCACATACTATTAAGGTTTTGGCATCAGATTCCTGATTTAAAATTTTTGCATCAGCAGGAATTCTCAGTTTAGAATCCAGAACAATTCGCAGAGAATCTTTGCCCTGGCTGTCTTCCAGTCTTGTGGTCAGTGATGGATTATCCTTGAGAACTGTACCTATACCAACCAGTACAGCATCAACCTTATGGCGGAGTTTATGTCCTTCAAGTCTTGCTTTTTGGTTTGTTATCCATTTAGAATCACCGCTTCTGGCTGCAGTAAATCCATCCAGGGTCTGAGCTTTTTTGAGATATATATAGGGCAGATCAGAAGTTATGTACTTCAGAAAAGTCTCATTTAACTTCTCCGCTTCTTTTTGCATTAATCCTACTTCTACCTCAATCCCCGCTTCTTTGAGCATTTCAATACCTCTTCCAGCAACTTCAGGATTGGGATCTTTCAGCGCTATAACGGCTCTTCTTATATCAGAATCTATAATTTTTAGAGCACATGGTGGTGTTTTCCCATAGTGGCTGCAGGGCTCTAATGTTACATATATCGTTCCTCCTGCTGCTTTTTCGCCTGCCTGTTCAAGAGCATATACTTCTGCATGTGGACCTCCATAATATTTATGATACCCCTCTCCAACTATAATTCCATTATTAACAACAACTGCGCCAACAACAGGGTTGGGGCTGGTAAAACCCTCACCTTTTACAGCTAACTCCAGTGCCCTCTGCATATATTTTCTATC
>JBNJGL010000109.1:0-3847 GCA_051747745.1 Bacillota bacterium
GCCACACCAAGTATTTCTCCTTCTCGAATCTCAAAAGAAACATCTTTAAGATTTGAAAGTTTTCTGCGTCCGGAAGCATTTAAATTTTTAACTTCCAAAATTTTGTCTCCAGGTTCATTTTCCTCTACTTTAAAATCAAGAAAAACCTCTCTTCCAACCATAAGATAGGCCAGTTTTTCTTTAGTTGCTTCACTCTGTGGAAGCGTTTCCACTTTGTTACCTTTTCTCATAACAGTAATTCTATCTGCTATTTCCAGAACTTCATCCAATTTATGTGAAATAAAAATTATTGTTTTCCCATTTTCTTTCAATGAACGTATGATTTTAAATAATTCCTCTGTTTCCTGGGGGGTTAAAACCGCTGTTGGTTCATCCAGGATAAGTATTTCTGCTCCTCTATAAAGAGCTTTTAATATTTCCACTCTCTGTGCTTCTCCGACCGAAATATTAATGATTTTGCTGTTCGGTCTGATTTCAAAACCATATTTTTCTGAATAATTCATCACTTCCGAATATGCCTGATCATAATCCAGCAGTTTGTTTTTGTTAGGTTCAAAACCGAGTATAATATTTTCTAGAACTGTCATTGTTTCAGCAAGCATAAATTCCTGATGAACCATTCCAATACCAAGCCTCATAGCTTCTCTGGCATCACTGATATTTTTTCCTTCACCATTTATTAAAACTTTACCTTCATCCTGATTATAAATCCCATACAGTATTTTCATTAATGTTGATTTTCCCGCACCATTTTCTCCTATCAGAGCATGAATTTCTCCTTTTTCTAAAGAAAAATCAACATGGTTTAAAGCCACAACATTGGGAAACGCTTTGTACATATCCTTCATTTCTACTATTGGGGCCAACTTTTTCACTCCCTTTTCTTCAGAACATCTTTTTATAAATCCGGTGAGGCAGTTGAGCCTCACCGGTAATCATTGATCTATTCTATTATTTTTAGTTGCGCTGGAATCCTTCATATGAGTCTACTTCAATTTCCCCATTTTTAACTTTTTCTGTCAGATCCTGAACTCTAGTTAAAATTTCTTCAGGGAACTTGTCTCCTAAAGCTTCCTGCATAACTGACATGTCAGTTAAGCTGACACCACCATTAGAAAGATTCATTTCGATTGTTGTTCCACCTTCATAATTTCCTTCTGCAACTGATTTGGCAATTAAATAAGTTGCCTGATCCATTCGCTTGAGCATACTTGTTAGGATAGCTCCAGGATAAATTCCATCCTGATCCATGTCTACACCAACTGCATAGTGAGGTGTTTCGTTTGCAGCTTCAAGGATACCATTACCTGTACCACTGGCAACATTCATAACAATATCTGCTCCCTGATCATACTGGGAAAGTGTAAGCTCTTTACCTTTTACAGGATCATTAAATGTACCTGCAAATGATACCAATACTTTTGTTTCTGGATCAATATATTTTGCTCCCTGCTTATATCCTACCAGGAAGTCGTGCAGTACTGGAATATCCATTCCACCTACCCAGCCGATGATCTTATCTTCATTAACACCTTCGATTTCATCGTGCTGAGTAAACATAGCTGCTGCTGCACCTGCAAGGAAAGAACCTTCATTCTGAGCAAAGATAGCAGAAACAACATTTGGCTGGTCAACTACACCATCAATAAGGGCAAACTTAGTATCAGGAAACATTGGTGCATTGTTTTTAACGATTTCCTGGAACTGAGTTGTGTTGGCAACAACTAAATCATATCCAGATGAAGCCATAGCAATTAAGTTCTGCTCCCACTCTGATGAAACACCAGATTCCAATACTTTAAGTTCAAAACCATATTCTTCCTGAGCTCTTTTAAGACCTTCATATGAGCTGTCATTGAAAGACTGATCTCCTAAAAATCCAGAAAGTACAAGAGCAACTCTCATATCACTATCTTGTGCCATTACATTGAGAGAAAACACACCTACAAAAAGCATTAATACTAATAATACTGAAAAAATTTTTCTCATAATATTTTTCCTCCTTGGTATATTTTGCCTTTACAACAGGACACACTTAACTGAGCTGACCATCACCTCCCGAATATTTATCTGTAATATTTAATTTGAGCAGGTACTGTAACCACTATAAAACTACTAATATTATACATCAATAAAATTGATCAATCTAGTAAAGATTTTACCGACTCTCTTTCTATTAGTTCAGTTTTTAGAACAACTTCAGTTAAGTTTGGAGCTTTGTTTTTGTTTATTATACCCAGCAATACCTCTGCTGCAAGTTTCCCAATTCGGTATTTAGGCTGCCTCATAGTAGTTAAACCGGGCCTTATAAGTGAAGCAAGATCAATATCATCATGACCGAAAACAGATATATCATCTGGAATTTCAAGTCCTGCATCAAATATGGCTTCATAAACTCCCATTGCCATAAGATCATTTCCTGTAAAAACCGCTGTGGGAAGTTCATCACTCTGCAGAATTTTCTTCATGGAATAATAGCCTGAACTGCGGCTGTAATCTCCTTTTACATAGAATTTATCAGGAAGGTTTATATTATAATCCTGCAAAGCTCTTTTAAAACCTTCTGCACGGCAGCGGCCTGTGTTGGTGTCAAGATCTCCTGTTATATGAGCTATTTTTTTATGACCTCTGCTGATTAAATATTCAGCAGCAGTATAAGCAGATTCCGTATTATCAATTGCAATCGATGGAACACTGCTTCCTTCAACTAATCTATCCAGCTGAACAACAGGAAAGCCTTCCTTTTCCAGTTTGAAAATTTCACCACAGTTTTCATAAGATAAAGAAAGAATCATACCATCTACCTGTTTTGATCTCAGCAGATCTATACTTTCCTTTTCCCAGGTTTTGCGGTTATCTGTATTGCAGAAGATAACAGAATATCCTTCTTTTCTGAGTTCATCTTCTATACCGCGGGCAACTTCTGGAAAGAAGGGGTTGCTTATATCTGGAATAATTAAACCTATGGTATAACTTTTCTGCAGTACCAGGCCTCTGGCTATAGTGTTTGGCTGATAGTTTGTTTCATCAATTATTTTTTCTACTTTCTTTTTTGTATCTGAGCTGACATCAGGTTTGTTATTGATAACTCTAGAAACTGTTGTAACAGATACACCAGCTTTGCGGGCAATATCTTTTATTGTAACCTTCATTTTTACCACTCCAGATAATATTTGTTAACGATTTCGGTAACGATTTCATATTAATTATAAAATATTTTGAAAAATAGAGCAAATAAATTTTTTTGCTGCAAACCCATTTAAATTAGATTATCTCTCAATTCAGACAAATAGGTTTGTTTTCCTTCATATTATAACTATTTTGAAATAAAAAACTCCCCGGGGGAGGGGAGTAAATATGGATTCACTATTTGACTTTGAGTCAAAACTGACTCTGATTCAAATTATAATATATATACAGTTATTTGTCCAGTAAAAAAACGAAAAATCAAGTATTTTTGCGAATATCGCTGGTTTCTATAATAAGAGCAGATATATATAGTCTAATAATGTTTTTTGAGCTTCAATAAAAATTCATAGAAAAAAAGCCCTTAAAATTAAGGGCAGAGTTATATTCTTTATATTTTTATTCTCCATAAACTATCGGTATCAAAACATCCTGATAATCCAGTTTATCTTCAGTTATAAATATATCATAACTGTAATCATTTAGTGGTTTTGTACCTTTAGGCAGAGATTCTTTCAAAATTGTCATTTCATGATGGCCTAAAGGCACATTTTGAAAATAGAATTCTCCTCTGGCATTTGTATAATCTTTTTTGTTAAGCCCTTTTAGTTCTACACCACCCCACATTAAATCTTCATCTTCCTCATCTTTTATTCCATTA
>JBNJGL010000110.1:0-3733 GCA_051747745.1 Bacillota bacterium
GCACGGTTTTTTTCTCTACCTAACCATGGCCATGATCGATTTCAATACAGTTTTTCCCACTTTAGTTTCTACTCTGACAGATTCCAAAATTACATTTGGACTTCTGTATTCTATAATGCTGGGAGCACCAAAGCTGTTTAATATAATTTTCAGCCACTATATGAATCAGCATAAATACCGCAAAAAATTTCTGCTGGGTGGAATTTATCTGAGAGCAGTTTCATTTCTGGGAATGGCTTTTTTTACCTATCATTATGGAGCAGATAATCCCGAATTTGTAATCCTGTCTCTATTTATCCTCGTTTTCATTTTTTCAATAAGTGGTGGTTTTGCTGGCATATCTTATGGAGATATAATTGCCAAAACTGTTGTTAGAGAAGAAAGAGGAAAACTCTATGCAGTTAAGCAGTTTGCAGCAAGTCTGGCCGCTTTTTTAGGAGGAATTTTGGTTCAGAATATCTTTTCCGCTGAAAGTATGGCCTTTCCCTTAAACTATTCCATCATTCTTTTTGTGGGATTTTTAGGATTAATTACTGCTGCATCTGCATTCTGGTTTATAAATGAACCACCTTCTGTCAGCAGTGACAGAGAAGTATTATCCCTCACAGAGTATATCAAAAAAGTTCCCGATATATTAAAAAGTGACAGAAGATTTTTCAACTTTATCATAGTAGAAAATATGGCCAGCTTCAGCATGATGCTGCTGCCGTTTTACATAGTTTATGCAGGAGATACATTTAACATTGGATCATCATATATCGGCAAATACCTGCTGTTTCAGATTTCGGGAACAGTACTTTCCAACCTGCTCTGGGGATATATTTCCAGCAGGTTTAATTCAAAGGCTGTGGTGCGTATCTGCATTCTTGGAGGGGCCGTAATTCCTCTGTTAGCTCTGATGCTCACCCCATTTGGTCCTGATGTTTTCTCCATAATTTTCTTTCTAATTGGTTTTCTCAAAAGTGGTCGTCTGGTGGGATTTGAACCATATCTGCTTTATCTATCTCCTGATGACAGGAGAACAGTTTATCTGGGGATCAGGGGAACATTAAATATTCTGGTTGTTCTGCTTCCACTTCTGGGAGGAATATTTATTGACTACCTCGGTTATGTATTTACTTTTGTACTTGTTTCTGTGATGATGTCTGCTGCTTTTTTTCTGCTGAAAAAAGAATGATAATTTTTTTAACTGTAATAATTTTTAACAAGATAATTTCATAATATGACAGATTACTTAATAACATTACCGATGCTTAAATGGTATTAGCAGTAAATGATTAAATAACATGAAAGGTGTGGTAAATATGAAGCTGAGCATACTTATGGACAACAATACTATTATAGACAGATATTTTACCGGAGAGCCGGGGCTGTCTTTTCTGCTGGAAGAAAAAGATACAAAGATATTGTTTGATACGGCCTATTCAGATGCTTTTTTGAAAAATGCAGAAAAAATGAATAAAAATTTGATGGATATTGATTATGTGGTTCTTTCTCACGGTCATCTTGACCATACATGGGGGCTGGAACCGCTCAGCAGAAAATTTGTGGAAGCTGTATTTGAGAATAAAATTGATACAAAAAAAGCAAAATTGGTTGCACATCCGGGTGTGCTGAAAGAAAAATATATGGATGGGAATCCGATCGGTATCAGTATGTCCGGGGGATTTTTGGAAAGTGTATTTAAACTTGAGTTAAAAAAGGAAGCTTTCTGGTTGAGTGGTAGAACAGTTTTTCTGGGTGAAATACCGAGGAAATTTGCATATGAGAACAGGGAACCGATTGGCGTAGTAAATAATGATGGTACTGAAGAAGACGATTTCCTGCTTGATGATTCAGCTCTGGCATATAGGGGAGAAGAAGGACTTACTATAATTACAGGATGTTCACATGCAGGTATATGCAATATTGTAGAACATGCGAAAGAAGTAACTGGAGTTGACAATATATCCAGTATTATAGGCGGTCTTCACCTGCTGGAAGCTGAATCAGATGTGCTGGAAAAAACAGCTGATTATCTGGTTGAACAAAGTTTGGACTATCTATACCCCTGCCACTGTACTGATTTAGAGAGTAAAATAAAGCTTTCTCAAAAGATTAATGTCAGAGAGGTTGGCTCAGGGATGGAGATTGAATTTGATTAAAACTTTTCAGAGAAATCTGTTAGGCTGGTATAATATGGTTGATAGCTAGTATTATGATAGAAAATATTTTTGATTAAATACTTTAAAAAAGTAGAAAAACTGCAAAATAGAGGAGATAGAAGTTATAGTTTGCTGGCAAACCTCGTGGGCTTGCCCGAGGAGGGTCAATGCAGGTCAGTGAGATAAATTTTAAAGATATTGTAAATTTTTTCACTAAAAAACTAGAATTAAAAGGGAAAAAATTATTTATGGCTAATTAATAAAATAGAAGGACATACTGCACAGAAAAAAAGAGCAGAATATTATCTGAGAGGAGAATTAGTTATGCTGGATATTAATCAATTTTCTGCTCGGAAGGTAAACAAAGTCAGTGATTATGAACTGTTCTATTACTGTAAAGCCTATCTCAAAAAAAAGGATGCTGCTGCGGAAATTTGTGAGGGTGAAGAATGTGATTTTAAAGATCTTATCTTTGAATGCAGCTGCAGAAATGTCCACAATTTTATGGAATGCCGGAAAAAATGGCTGGATATGAAGGAAAGAATACCGCTGAAATTTTTAGAGGCAGTTGAGGTCAAACTTGATGTGCTGGATTTTACTCTTGAGCTGGACCAGGAGAATTTTGAAAATGTTATTAAAGTTCCCCGCTGCCCGAAATATATTTATCTGATGCTGCATCCAAAATTTTACAAGCCGGTAGAACTGCCGGAAAACACCTGTGAAGAAAAGGCAGTTGAGGAAGCTGTAAATCTCGCCATAGAAAAAGATAAAATGTGCTTTATAAAATATGAAAATTTAAAAACAATTGAAGTTAATACAGATGGACGTGTATTCTATATTGAATACAGACCGGGAATCGAAATACTTGATGAATATCTATATCCTACCCTGGCGGGTATAGAAAGAAGTAAAATAATCTTTTGAAAGATCTGTCTGCGCCATAATGCTGTCACACCTATATGCTATAATAAATTAAAGCAGCGGTGGAAAGTAAAAAAATAAAGATATATTGATAATTTTGAAGGATAAATGTAACATATCATGAATATATTAAAATATAAAAAAGCTGATATTAAAGCAGAGCTGTGAATATAAATTAACCGCAAAGGGGCTGGCAGGATGCTGGGAAATTTTAGTCTGGAAAGTATTCTGGAAAATATGACGATGGGGGTAGTTCTGATTGACAGTGATGAAAATTTAATTTACATGAATCAGCTGGTGACAGAAATAACCGGATATGAAATTGAGGATGTTAATACCCTGGCGAAATGTTTCCGTGTTGTTTTTCCTGATCTGGAAAAAAGGCAGGAATTTGAAAATATATTTGATGAAAAACTTAATAATTACGGTTATTATAATGCCGTATTTCCCATCAGAACTAAAGAAGGTAAAGTAAAACATCTGGAGTTTAGGGTAAATCTGCTGGAAGATAATTATCTTCTGGTAAATATGATCAATGTCAGCGATAAGATAGCACAGGATAGAGAGCTTAAAGAAACAAAAGAAAGGCTGGAAATGGCTGTTGAAGCAGCTGATATAGGAATCTGGGACTGGAATATTAAAACAGGTGAATTTCTCTACAGTGAACA
>JBNJGL010000111.1:0-3632 GCA_051747745.1 Bacillota bacterium
TTCTACAAAACCCTTACCCTTATTTTCCTGATAGAATTCCTGAACATCACTTACTACCTGTTCCGGCAGAAATTCTTCCTCAGGATCCCAGCGCTCACCGATTTCAGGTACAGCTTCAAATAACATCTGAGTATAGGGATGAGTTGCATTTTCATAAATCTTTTTGGTATCTCCTCTTTCCACCAGACGACCTTTGTACATAATCAGTGATTGATCACTAATATAGTAACCTAAATTAAGATCATGAGTAATAAAAATAACAGCCATTCCGTGTTTTTTGCAGGATTCAACTAATAAATTTAAGACTCCAATTCTGGTTGAGGCATCAAGCATACTGATTAACTCATCTGCAATTAAAACATCTACATCCATCAGTAAAGCTCGAGCAATCAACAATCTCTGCAGCTGACCTCCACTTAACTGATGAGGGAACTTGCCTAAAGTACGGTCAGGATTCAGGTTTACATCATAAAGAGCATCTCTAATTGCCTTGTCTTTATCTTCATAACCTAAATCGAAAGAATCAAAGATCATATCAAAAACTCTGTCAACTCTATAAAGAGGATTAAAGGTTGCAAAGGGATCTTGAAAAATACCCTGTACTCTTCTGTAATATTCTTTTGTTTCTTCTTTACTTTCAATTTCTGAAATATTTTTACCTTTATATATTATTTCTCCCTCAGATAGATTAATCAATTTTAAGATCAATTTACCTACTGTTGTTTTTCCACTGCCGCTTTCTCCAATCAGAGAAATAATTTTACCCTTTTCAATATCAAAGGAAACATCCTTAGCAGCCACTGTATATTCTGGATTTAAAATTCCACTTTTAAAAACCTTAGTTAAGTTCCGAACTTTCATTACAACATCATTATTTTTTGCCACTTAAATCACTTCCTAACTCTTCCCATCTCCAGCAGGAAACGAAATGGTCTTCTGCTACCTGCTCTCTTTTTGGAGTTTCTTCACATTTATCTACTGCATAAGGGCAGCGGTGCCTGAAGCGGCATCCCTCACCAATGTTTAATAAATGAGGTGGTGTTCCATCAATTCCAGCAAGTTTTTTGTCTTTATACTGAATTCCTACTTTTGGTAGAGAATCAATTAATGCTCTTGTATAGGGGTGACGCGGATTATCTACTATCTCATCTGTTGGACCGATTTCTGCAAAATTACCGGCATACATAATCATAATTCGATCAGCTATTTGATATAAAATTGATAAATCATGAGTTATAAATATTGCTGATTTAATAATTTCTAAATCTCTTAAATTAGCAAGCATTGTAGCCACAAAACGCTGAGAACTAACGTCCAGGGCAGAAGTGATTTCATCTGCAATTAAAAATTCTGGATCTAAAATTGTAGAAATCACCATAATAACTCTCTGTTTCATACCACCTGAAAGCTCAATTGAATATCTATTTAAAACTGATTCATCCAGATTTACCAGATCCAGGCGTTCTTTTACTTTATCAAAAAATGCTTTGTCCGTTTTTACACCCTGCTGTCTGGCCAGATCGGCTATATATGTTTTAATTTTTTTGGTCGGACTAAAAGCATCAAGTGCATACTGCGGAATTAAGGATATTGTTCTTAAGCGCAGCTTTTTAAATTCGCTTTCACTCATCTCCATAATTTTATGACCGACCAGATCAACCTCTCCCGATATGTATTTAAGAGGTTTTTTACGAGAGATAAAGCTGCTTGCTAAAGTACTTTTACCACAGCCTGACTCTCCTGCAAGTCCTAAAATTTCTCCATTTTTTAAATTAAATGTGACATCATCTACTGCTTTAACCTGTCCTTTTAAAATATCATAATAAGCTTTTAAGTTTTTGACTTCTAATATATTTTCGCGCATTACTTACATCTCCCTCAAACGTGGGTTAAAGGCTGCATCTAATCCTGTATTGACAAAATAGAGTGCAGTAATTAAAACTGCTAAGATCAAGCCCGGGATTATAGCCCACCACCACATACCAAGTTGGATTCCATTCCAGTTAACAGCATTCTGCATTACAAGTCCTAAAGAAATACCCTTTGTCGGTCCAAGTCCTAAGAACTCAAGCTGAACTGTAGCCAGCATTGTTGAATTAAACTGCTGGATAAAGACCATAAAGACATAAGAAAACATGTTGGAAGCAATATCTTCTCTCAAAATTCTACCAACACTTAAGCCAGAAATTCTTGATAAAGATACATATTCTTCATTTTTTAAAGAAAGTGTTTGCGATCTTACCGCTCTTGCTGTCCAGGGCCAGGCTGTTAAAGAAACTATTACTGCCATAATTACTACTCCCCGTACTTCCAGTAATGCTGCAATTACAATCAGTAAAGCCAGCTGTGGAATAACAACAAAAATATTTGTTAACATCATTAAAAGTTCATCAAAAATGGTACCACCATAATAACCTGCTAAAAAACCAATAATACAGCCCACTAAGGTTGCTATAGTTCCTGCTATTGCTCCAACTAAAAGAGTGGAGCGCAGACCATAAACAGTTCTGGTAAATACATCTCTACCATCAATAGTTGTTCCAAAAAAATGATCAGTTGATGGTGGTAAGTAACCCGCGCCGGCATATTCTCCATACTCATATTGTGTCAGCATCGGTCCAAAAGCTGCCAGCATAAATACTAATACTACTATTGTCAGTCCAAAAATAACTTTTTTATTTGATAAAGCATAATATAAATTTTCATGTTTTGCCCAAAAATCTTTAAACACAGCTTACACCTCCTCGGTAAATGACAGTCTAACTCTAGGATCAATGAACATATAAACAATATCTACTATAAAGTTCGCTACTAAAACCATTGTTACAATTGTTAAGAAAATCCCCTGCATTAAAAAATAATCCTGGTTTTGGACTGCATCGAGGAGCATTCTTCCCAGACCGGGATAATTAAATACTACCTGGACTGTAATCGCTCCACCTACAATTCTTCCTAATCTTAGAGCAAGACCTGTTACCTGTGGTAAAACTCCATTTCTAAATCCATACTTACGAATTAACTTTTTTGAAGAACCGAGGGTCTCCATATACTTAGAATAATTGGAACTCTTCTCATACATAATCATATTCCGCATACCGATTGCCCAGCCGCCGAGCTGCACTAAAAACATTGTAAAAAACGGCAGGAACCAGTGGTGTAAAAAGTCTTTGATAAAAGTCCAGTTAAAACCGGGCGAGGCAGTTGAACTATAGGCCCCACTTATTGGGAACCAGCCTAAAACCACACCGAAGAAAAAAGCTACCAATCCGGCCATCCAAAAATACGGGGATGATGCTAAAAAGTAGAAAAACGGCATTGAAGCATTATCTACTTTTTTATCTGTTCCTGAAAATGCTCCCAATTTATTACCAACTATCCAGCTTAATATAATTGCGGGTAACAAAACTGAAATGTCATACACTATTGCTCGTTTAATAATATCTATTACCGGAGTTGGAAATTGAATAATTGAGATTCCAAAATCAAGAGTGAAAACTGATTTCCAAAAATTTGCATACTGCTGTAATAAAGGTTGATCAAGATTAAACAATAAGGTAAGCTGTTCTTCTAAAATCTCTCTTCCACCCTCCATGCCTGAAAAGCGGGAAAGAAGTGACTGTATCGGATCACCA
>JBNJGL010000112.1:0-3570 GCA_051747745.1 Bacillota bacterium
GGGATTTTAGCTTCAGGAAAACCAATCTGTTCTACTGCTCTGGCAGCTGATTCAGCAATTATTAAAGCTGTAGGATCTGCCATACCTACATCTTCTGCTGCATGAATAACCACTCTGCGGGCAATAAACTTTGGATCTTCTCCACTGACAATCATCCTGGCCAGCCAGTAAACTGCTGCATCAGGATCAGAACCGCGCATACTTTTAATAAAAGCAGAAATTATATCATAGTGATTATCACCAGAGCGATCATAATTTAATATTTTTTTCTGCATAGAATCTTCTATAATTTCTTTATTAAGTTTTATCACACCATCTTTATCTGCTGGAGTTGTTAAAACTGCTAATTCTAAGGTATTTAGGGCAACTCTGGCATCACCATCAGCAAGTTCAGCGATAAATTCCAGATCTTTATCAGAAATATCAACATTAAGTTTTCCAAGTCCCCGATCCTGATCACTGAGTGCTTTTTTTAAAATAGAAAATACCTGGCTGCTGTTTAATTTTTCTAGTCTAAAAATTCTAGAGCGTGATAAAAGCGGAGAATTAACTTCAAAATATGGATTTTCAGTTGTGGCACCAATCATAATCACAGTTCCATTTTCCACAGAAGGAAGTAGTGCATCCTGCTGTGATTTATTAAAACGGTGAATTTCATCAATAAATAATATGGTTTTATTATTATATAAATTGCGGTTAGATTTAGCTTTTTTGATAACTTCACGGATATCTTTAACTCCAGAAGTAACCGCATTTAATTTTATAAACTCAGCCTCAGTCTGATTGGCAATTACCTGTGCCAGGCTAGTCTTTCCTGTGCCAGGTGGTCCATAAAAAATAAGAGACTGCAGACGATCAGCTTTAATAGCCCTGCTTAAAAGTTTATTATCTCCAACTATCTCTTCCTGACCATAAAATTCATCCAGGCTGCGGGGGCGCATTCTAAAAGCTAAAGGACGATCATTATTATTTTCCTGATTATTCTTGTTTTCAAAAAGGTTCACAATCTCACCTCTATTACTTTGTTCGAATTATTTCTTTTTCTGTGATTATAATATCAACTGGAACATCATGTTCTTCAACAGGTATTGAATCTAAAATAAAGCAATCATAACAAAAACCAATTTTGAGAGCCTGATTAGCATGTTTACTTAAAAAACTGTCATAATAACCGCCACCATAACCAATTCGATAGCCACTGCGTGTAAAACAGGCTCCTGGAACAATTATTAGATCAAGATCTTCTGGTGGTTTTTCATCTCTTATTTTTGCAGCGGGCTCCTGCACTCCATAAACTCCATCTTTTAAATCTGAATCCAGATCATTTATCTGGGCAGTTCCGAGGTCAACGATATCTTTTCTGGTAAAAGGTAAGTACAATAAATAACCCTGGTCTAATAATTTTTCCAATAAATCAAAAGTTTCTATTTCTTTCCGCATTGAAGCATAAGCCATAACTTTTTTTGCTTTTTTTAATTGAGGCAGACTTAAAAAGCGCTTGTTAATTTTACTGCTCCAGCTGCTGATCTTAGTTTGAGAAATTTGTGCTCTTTCATTTAAACATTTTTTTCTTAGTTCTTCTTTTTTTTGCATAATTTACACCTCAATCTGATTATTAAAGCTTAAATCTATAATAGCAGAAAAGTCATTCTTCTGCAAAATAAAACATTATTACACTAAAAAAGCTAACCTGAAATAGGTTAGCTAAAAGCTCATCCGCCGTGCCGGTTGATTTGGAATTTTGATCCCTGTCTGCCAAGTGGGTGCCCTCCTACCTGGTTTATAGGTCCATTGAAGGCTTCTACGCCGCAGGTAGAGTTCAGGCTCCCTATGTCTAAGTGTTGGTCAAAATGTTTAATCATTGTCGAACACGGCAGATGATATTTACTTTTCTATAAATAATATTAACATATTTGCCTTAAATCTGCAAGCAAAAAATCCCTATAATGCCACTAAGAACGAATAGAAATTCCTAACTCCTGCAGCTGTCTTTTATCAACTTTTGAAGGCGCATTTGTCAGAGGAGAAGTCGCCTTTTGTGTTTTAGGAAAGGCAATTACATCTCTAATTGAATCAGTTCGACCAACAATCATCATTAAGCGGTCAAGACCAAAAGCTATCCCACCATGTGGTGGTGTACCATAGTCAAAAGCTTCCAGCAGATAACCAAATTTTTCCTGCTGCTCCTCTTCACTGATGGATAGAGCAGAAAAAACCTTTTCCTGCAGCTTATGGTTATTAATTCTAATACTTCCTCCCCCTAGTTCTTCTCCATTTAAGACAAGATCATAGGCTTTTGATTTTACAGAAGCCGGATCAGTTTCCAATTTTTCAACATCTGCTTCAATTGGGGCTGTAAATGGATGGTGAAGAGCAGCCAGACGGTCTTCATTCTCATCATATTCAAATAATGGAAAATCTACAATCCAGACAAATTCGTAAACTTCTTCTGGAATTAAATCATTTTCCTCTGCAATTTTCAAACGCAGATTACCTAAAGCAGAAGCTACAACGGAAGGTTTATCAGCTACGATCAGTAATAAATCTCCTGTTTCCGCATCCATAACTTCTTTGATATCTTCAATTTCCTGATCAGATAAGAATTTAGCTATAGGAGATTTTAATTCATCTTCTCTTAAAGCCATCCAGGCTAAACCTTTAGCTCTAAACATTTTAACATATTCTTCAAAACCATCAATTGTACTGCGGGGAGAGTCAGCTCCTCCTTTAAAGTTAATACCTTTTACCTGACCTCCACTGCTGACAGTACCGCTGAAGATATTAAAATCACTATCTTTTACAACTTCAGATATATCTTTAAGCTCCATACCAAAACGAAGATCAGGTTTATCAGTACCAAAGCGGTCCATTGCTTCCTGATAGGACATTCTCTTGATTTTGTCTGGAACTTCAATATCTCCAACCGCAAATAATTCTTTCATTAAACCTTCAGTAATTTCCATTACCTCTTCCTGATTAACAAAAGACATTTCCATATCAATCTGAGTGAATTCCGGCTGGCGGTTTGCTCTTAAATCTTCATCTCTAAAACAGCGCGCTATCTGAAAATATCTCTCCATTCCAGAAACCATTAATAACTGTTTGAAAATCTGAGGAGACTGAGGTAGAGCAAAAAATTGCCCGGGATTAACTCTGCTTGGTACCAGATAATCTCTAGCTCCCTCTGGTGAACTCTTGGTTAAAATTGGAGTTTCAATTTCCCAGAATCCATTTTGATCCAAATAATCTCTGGTAGTTTTAGTTACTTTATGTCTTAGCCCCATCAATTTAGTCATTTTTGGTCTTCTTAAATCTAAATATCTGTATTTTAACCTTACATCCTCACCGGTATCAATATTATCTTCAATCTGAATTGGAGGAGTTTCCGCAGCATCTAAAATCCTCAATTCTTCAGCTTTTATTTCTATTTCACCTGTTGGAAGATCTGGATTCACATTACCTTCAGGTCTTGGTTCAACTTCACCTGTAATTGCAACAACATATTCTGAGCGAAGAGAATCAGCTTTTCCGAATAACTCTTTACCGGAATCTGGATTAAAAACCACCTGT
>JBNJGL010000113.1:0-3534 GCA_051747745.1 Bacillota bacterium
AGCAGGTGGAGCAGCTGTGATAAGTGGCAGATTATCACTGGGAATTATAATAGCTTTTATGGGCTATGTCAGGCGATTTTTTGCTCCTCTGGCTGATTTAAGTCAGGTATATAATACCTATCAATCTGCTGGAGCAGCTCTGGATAGAATAAATCATTATTTAGAGCTGGAAGAAGACTTGAAAGAAAAAGAAGATCCTGTAAAAAGTATGGATAACTTTAAAGCAGAAATTGAATTTAAAGAGCTCGCTTTTGCTTATGATAAAGAAGAAGTTATTTCAAATCTTAATTTAAAAATTGAGGCTGGAGAAGTTTTCGCTCTTGTCGGAGAGAGTGGAGCTGGGAAATCTACACTGGCCCGCCTGCTGGCCAGGCTCTATGATCCAGATCAGGGAGAGGTCAAAATTTCTGGGAGAAATATTAAAGATTTTTCTTTTGAATTTTTAAGAAGAAAAATTGCTGTAGTTCCACAGGATGTCTATTTATTTTCTACTACAGTAATGGAAAATATTCGTTATGCTAATCCTGATGCCGATCAGAAAGAAGTAAAAAGAATCTGTAAAATGATCAATGCAGATCAATTTATAGAAAAAATGCCTCAGGGTTATCAGACTCAGGTTGGAGAAAATGGTGTTAAACTTTCTGGAGGTCAAAAACAGCTGTTATCTTTTGCCAGAGCAATGCTCGTTGATCCTGAAATTTTGATTTTAGATGAGGCGACCTCAAGTGTTGATTTATATACTGAAAGATTAATTCAGGAAGCAATGGATGAGCTGCTTGCCGGAAGGACTGTTTTAATGATTGCCCATCGTTTTGCAACTGTACAAAAGGCAGGACGTATTGCTGTAATGGATAAAGGGAAAATAGAGGCTGTAGGCAGTCATCAGGAATTAATTAATGATAATGAAATTTATAATAAATTGACAGCGAACCAACTTTTATAAATGATATATGTTAAATGAGTTTTAATAATAATCAATTATAATATATGGGGTGAGATCAATTGAGCGAAATAATAGATATTTTTAAAGCGCTGGCAGATGAGAGGCGATTGGAAATTATAAATTTATTATTGAAAAAGAACTTCTGTGTTAAGGCGCTTTCTAGAAGGCTTGGAATTTCAGAATCAGCAGTATCTCAACAGCTTAAAAAACTAAGAGAGGCTGGACTGGTAGAAGGTATTAAAGAAGGTTATTATGTTCATTATTCTGTTAAAAAAGATAATTTAAAAAGAGCAGCTTTATATTTAAATGAATTAAGTAATTAAAATTGATTGAAATTAGCATTTCAATTGGAGATAATTCACCTTCAGAGAAATTTCATTTTTCGATTAATGATGGAGCTTTTCTGAGGGTTTTTTGTTTTTATAACTATGGCTTTGTGATATAATAAAGTAGAAAGTAATAAAGGGAAGATTTCAAAATGAAATGGAAATAGGAGGTCGATAATATAATAGGTCAAGAAATCCTTAAATTTTTACAGAGTAATAGAAGTACATTAAATAGATTTGGAATTAAAAACAGAAGATATTCTGAGTCATATTTGATTATTCCAGGCATACTGTCTGGTTATTTTTTTGCCTATACAGTTTATTATCGAACTATTAATTTGGGTGGGCAGGATGAAAAGGTTCACGAGAAAACTGAAAAACATAGAATTGCTAGAGCTTTCAAGACAGATCAAATCAAATAACTGTTTTGATTTAATTAAGTTATCTACTGTGATATAATAAAAATAACTTGAAGCTAAAAATGAGGTGAATCTGATGAAAGAGTTTAACACTACTGGTGTCTGTATTCCAGAAAAACATTATATGGCTGATGTGAGCAAGAAAATTATTGCCATTGAAAAGATGGTTGAAGAGGGAAAATATTTTACTATTAATAAACCTCGTCAGTCTGGAAAAACTACAATTTTATATTTATTAAAAAAACATCTGGAAAAGAAAGAATATAGAGTTATTAGTATTACTTTTGAAGATTTTGATCAGGATATTTTCAGTAGTATCAATACTTTTTCTAAGGAATTTCTTTTAACAATTAGAGATCGTTTTGAATTTAGTGGAGATTCTAAATTTGTCAAATTAATTGAAGAAAAAGTAGATACTGTTAATAATTTTAAGGATCTTTCTCGTTTTATCACCACAATGATCAGAAAAAGTAATAAAGATATTGTTTTAATGATTGATGAAGTCGATAAAAGCAGTAATAATCAGCTTTTTTTAGATTTTCTCGGCATGTTAAGGAGTAAGTATTTGTTTGAGCAGCAAAATCAAGATTTAACTTTTAAGAGTGTAATTTTATCAGGGGTACATGATGTAAAAAACCTTAAACTAAAATTAAGAGATGATGAAGAACATAAGTACAATAGCCCCTGGAATATTGCCAGTGAGTTTAAGGTTGATTTTGAGCTGGAAGTCGATCAAATTGCTTCGATGTTAAAAGAGTATCAGGAAGACAGGGATATTGACCTGGATTCAGATTATTTCGCTGAGAAAATACATTATTATACTTCAGGCCACCCTTTTTTAGTTAGTAAACTTGCAGAAATCATTGCAGAAGAAATACTAGCAGAGTATGATTCCAGCTGGAAGCAAGAATATCTTGACCAGGCAGTAAAAATTATTTTAGTAAAAGACCTTCCTAATTTTGATACCTTAATTAAAAATATCGAAAACAATAATGATTTAGAAGATATGTGTATAGATTTAATTGTAGATGGTAGAAAAATCACTTATAATATCGATAATCCGACAATAGAAAAGGGAGAACTTTACGGTATTTTCAAAAATGATGACGGCAGCTTAAAGATTCATAATAGAATCTATGAGCAGCGAATATACAATTATTTAATTTCTAAAATAGAAAATTCAATGGAAAGTGATGCTTTTGATTTCAGAGACAGCTTTATAGATAATGGTCAACTTAATTTAAAAGCAGTACTGGAGCGTTTTTAGGTTTTCATAAAAGAACAGTATAGTGATCGGGATAGAGATTTTTTATAAAGAAATGGTCGTTTGATTTTTCTTGCTTTTTTAAAGCCAATCATTAATGGTAAAGGATTTGATTTCAAAGAAGTTCAGATTTCTCAGGAAAAAAGACTTGATGTAGTAATAACCTATCTTGAGCAGAAATATATAGTTGAATTAAAAATCTGGCGGGGTAAAGAATATCACCAGCAGGGATTAAAGCAGCTGGCTGATTATTTGGAAAGTCAGAATATGGATCAAGGTTATCTTTTGAGTTTTAATTTTAATCAGAATAAAGAATATAAGAATCAAGAACTGGAAGTAAAGAATAAAAAAATCTTTGCTTACTGGGTTTAATAGTATATTTTACTGCGGTATTTAACGGTGGCTGAGGCTCACTGCGGTGAAATCACGGTGGAAAATAGAATAAAATTAGCATCTCAATTGGAGATGATTTACCCTCAGAGAAACTTCATTTTGTTCAGTTATTGATGGAGCTTTTCTGGGGGTTTTTGTTTTTATAACTATGGCTTTGTGATATAATAGAAATAGAAAGTAATAAGGGGA
>JBNJGL010000114.1:0-1483 GCA_051747745.1 Bacillota bacterium
TGATAAAAATCTGCTGTCAGCAAGATAAAACCGCCATTTTTTGTTTTTATATTCTTCTGCATAATCGATATTTATTCTCTTTGATGATTTTACATTTAAATTATCATTTTCAGGATCCAGTATATACAGTTTACTGCCGGTTATAAGGTTATACCCGTTAAAGCTTAAGTCAATTTTTAAAGCCTGGGCCAGCTTTCCCGGTCCATTTGTCAGATCTTCTACTCGCTTACTTTTTATATTTCTGTTTTCTCGTATTAAATCAATACCAGCCACCGGTTCAACCGCCCTAATCAGCACTGCAGAAGGAACACCCTTTTTTTCTGTCACTATATTAAAACAGTGATGTATACCGTAAATTAAAAAGACATAAACATGTCCACCTTTTTTAAACATCACTTCTGTTCTATCAGTTTTCCTGTTATTATATGCATGGGATGCCTTATCATACGGGCCAGCATAAGCCTCTGTCTCTACAATTCTAGCTATTATTTTTTTATCATTTATTTCTCTAACAATCATTTTCCCGACAAGCTTTTCGGCAGCAGTAACGGCATCATTTTGATAAAAGTTGTTTTTTAATCTCAATTGGATTAACCTCCAGCAAAATAATAATGTAAACTAGCTTTTCTTCTTATGAACACCACTTTTTATTCTCCCACTTATATGCTATCATATCATATGTAGAGGCTAATTTTTAGATTAAATTAGACAAATTAATTAAACTTAGATAAAATAGTAATGAGAAATAAATAACAGGAGGGGTAATAATGGCTGAATGCGAAAATTTTGACAGAAATCAGGATATATGTAACTGCAGTTATCCCTGCTCTCGCAAAGGACTCTGCTGTGAGTGTGTCCATTATCACCGCAAAAGAGGAGAACTGCCGGCCTGCTATTTCCCGGAAGATGCAGAAAAAACCTATGACCGCAGTATCGAACATTTTATAGAAATTAATTCATAATCATTTAATTATAGACAATTTATTGTACAGTAATATTTTTATAAACTGCTGAAAAAATAATGCTTAATTGTATCATGAACTTGAACTAATTAAAAAATAATCAATTCACACATAAATAATATAAATAAAAGAAGGAGTGAAACAATGAGTCTAAAACAGGAAACTCTGGAGATGAAAAACTGGGCAGTTGTTGGGGCAACAGATAAAAAAAATCGCTTTGGTTATATGATAGTTAAAGAACTGCAGAAACATAACTACAATGTCTACCCTGTTAATCCCAATCATGAAGAAATAGATGGCATAAAATGCTATCCAGACCTGGATTCAATAAACGAAAAAATAGATGTAGTGGATATGGTGGTAAATCCAGAAATAGGTATCAAAATTATGGAAAATGTAAAAGATAATGATATACAATATGTATGGCTTCAGCCTGGAGCCAGAAGTGACGAAATTAGAGAATATGCAGCTGAAAATAACATCAATCTGGTGGAAGACTGCATTTATGCCATCTTAAGTTA
>JBNJGL010000114.1:1583-3500 GCA_051747745.1 Bacillota bacterium
TCTGTAATCTATATACTTTGAGACCAGCTAAATCTATATAATCCCTGTACTCTATAATCTTCTGTATATCTTTAAGTTATTGAAGCCTTATATATCTTCTCTACCGCATCTTTCAATTCTGCATCAAATTCTTCTTCTGTCTGATCAACATGAAGATTCTGCAGCAGTGCTCTAGAAAAGCTTGCAATCAGTCCGTGGTTTTCTGCCAGTTTTTCTACCGCCTCTTTCTGGCTGTATCCACCTGACAGTGCCACAACTCTAAGCACATTTGGATGTTCTATCAGATCACGATAAAAATCTTTCTTATCCGGTATTGAAAGTTTGAGCATAATAAATTCTTCATCAGACAGCTGATCCAGATATTTTAAAATTTCTTTCTTCATTATTTTTTCCGATTCTGCTTTATCTTTACTGTGAATATCTACCTCAGGTTCCAGGATAGGTACAAAACCAGCATCCACAATTTTTTTACCATAATCAAACTGCTGTTCAACTATTCTTTTAATTCCTACCGGATTGGCCCTTTTGATAACAGAGCGCATTTTAGTTCCAAATATATTATATTTTTTTGCCTTTTCAAGCAGGTCATCAAGTTCTGTCATCGGCTTCATCAGCAGTACATCGTCTTCACGCTTTTCTTTACCCTGATCAACCTTCAAAAATGGAATAATACCTTTTTTGTCCCAGAGATAATCTGCTGTTTTTATACCTTCTACATCACGCTCCATGGTCTGCTTAAACAGTATGGCTCCCAGAATCTGATCAGATTTAAAAGAAGGACTGCTTATAATTCTGGCCCTCATTTTGTGAATCAGATCAAACATTTTTTCTTCACTATCATACTGATCTTCCGGAATACCATAACCTGCCAGCGCTTTAGGAGAACTACCTCCACTCTGATCTAAAGCTGCAATAAAACCTTTACCATCTCTCATTAACTCAAACTGTTTTTGATTCATTTTAATACACCCCACATTTAAGTATTGAATTAAAAATTTATACTCACACTTAAAACTTCCTCAAAAAAGCAGTAAAACCTCCATGATTTTCAAAAATTTTGTACTTTATTTATTAATCTCTTTCATCAAATCAAATTAAAATCCAGTGGAAAACTTCTTTTCATAATCTTTGTTGATTTATTTTTCTATTTAAAATTTTTTATTCTTTGCTGCTGACCATATTTTTAGAATTCCCCTTTGCATAATACAGAGCATCATCAGCCCGCTTGATGAATTCAGACAGACTTTCATCCTCTTCATCATTTTTAAGCTGTGTCACTCCAAAACTGCAGGTTATATGGCCAACTTCCGCAAATTGATGATCGGCAACTGTCTCCCTTACCCTTTCAGCAACAGATACGGCTGAATCTAAATCTACATCAGGAGTCAGAATCAGAAATTCCTCCCCTCCCCAGCGGACCAGTGTATCTTTATCTCTAATTGAAGATCTGACAACTTCTACAATTTCCTTTAAAACATCATCCCCTGTATTGTGACCATAAGTATCATTTATTTTTTTGAAATCATCGATATCAAGAATTATAAGTGACAGATCCTTATTTTTTTCCATGCTTTTTTGCATCAGATCCCTCAGATGCTGGGCTCCTCGACGTCGATTGTAGACTCTGGTCAGCTGATCTATGCCCGATTTATAGATTATTCGCCTGACCACAAGCCAGGTAACCAGAATAATAATAGTGCCAAAAACAAGTATCAATAACTGATATTTTAAAATTTCCTCATGAACAGCATCTTCTTCATAGTAATTCACCAGTCTATCTATTTTATTAAGAAATATTTCATTATAGGAGATAATATATTCACGGGCAAAATAATTATCGGGTTCCTCTTTAAGGACAAGCAGATTTTTCTTAAAATTTCTCCACTCATTTAAAACTACTATATGCTGGGCATATAT
>JBNJGL010000115.1:0-3495 GCA_051747745.1 Bacillota bacterium
TACCACATCTAAAGCATCCATTTCCTCCAGGCGAGCTCTTGTTAAACGTGCAGCTTCACTTTTTAAACCTTTAACAATAACTGTCTGCAGATTACTTTCTTCATTTTCTTTTTCTATTTTATCTGCTGCATCAGCCTCATTTTGAGCCTCATCCATATACTCTATATATTTAGCAGCACCCCGGTCAATGTTATTTAAAACAGCTGCCGCTTTAACTGCTGCCATCATTTCTTCATCATTAGGATCAATTATCGGCAGGTTTAATCCCTGATAGAGAGCCATAGATAAAAATGTCCTGTTTAAAATGGGTCGAGCCGGCAGCCCAAAGGAAACATTAGAAACTCCCAGGGTTGTTTTTACTCCCAATTTTTCTTTGACCATTTTCAGGGCTTTTAAAGTTTCTTTAACACCTTCCTGCTGGGCAGAAGCGGTAAGAGTCAGACAGTCAATAATAATCTTATCTCTGCTGATTCCATATTCAGCAGCTTTTTTAACTATTCTTTCGGCAATTGCAAATCGTCCTGCAGCAGTATCAGGAATCCCATCATCGTCCATAGTCAGCCCAATCACGGCTGCTCCGTACTTTTTAACAGCAGGTAATGTATTTGCCAGTACCTCAATTTCTCCATTAACTGAGTTCACAATTGCTGTCCCATTATAGTATCTTAAAGCTTCTTCTATAACTTCAGGATCACTGGAATCAATCTGTAGAGGAATATCTAAAATCCCCTGCAGCTCTTTAATTACCTTAACCATCATTTCTATTTCATCTATATCAGGCAGACCAAGATTAACATCAAGAATGTCAGCCCCGGCATCTACTTCTTCGACAGCTACCTTGAGAATATAGTCTAAATCGCCATTTCTTAAAGCTTCTTTAAATGCAGCCTTACCGGTTGGATTGATTCTTTCTCCAACCACATTAATTCCAGCCAGATTAACATACTGAGAAGGAGAACAGACAAGGCTTTCTTTTATAACTTCTCGCTCTTTGACCTTTTTGTTTTTTAAATTTTCAGCAATCAGAGAAATAAATTCTTCATTGGTACCACAACAGCCGCCGACAACTGCCAGCCCCTTTTCGTAAAGACGAGCTAATGGCTTAAAATACTCCTCAGGCGAAATTTTAAATACTGTTTCTCCATCTTCAACCACCGGCAGCCCTGCATTTGCCTGCAGAATAACTGGAGTCTCAGAATACTTTAAAACCTCTTCTACCAGCGGCTCCAATTTTTCTGGCCCCAGCGAGCAGTTGAGTCCAATTCCATCCACTCCCAAACCTTCTAAAACTGAAATCATGGAGCGAATGCTGCCACCGGTAAAGGTACGGCCGTCTTCTTCAAAAGTTAGAGTGCAGAATACAGGCAGATTAGAATTTTCTTTTGCCGCCAGAACTGCAGCTCGAGCTTCGTAGAGATCAGCTATTGTTTCTATATGTATTAAATCTGCCCCATATTCAACTCCCACCAGCACCTGCTGCTGATAAAGATTATAGGCTTCATCAAAAGTTAAACTGCCCATCGGTTCTAAAAGTTCTCCTAAAGGTCCCATATCAAGGGCAACTGACGCTTCAATCCCGGATTCCATTACCGCCGCTCTCGCATTTTCTACTCCCGCTGCAATGACATCTTCTACAGAATAATCGATTTCTTCCATCTTCAGGGCATTGGCTCCAAAAGTATTGGTAGTTAAAATCTCAGCCCCGGCCTTTAGATAACTTTTATGAATATCTATAATTTCTTTGCTTTTTTCTATATTTAGTTTTTCTGGAACATCCCCAGCTTTTAAACCCCGCTGCTGCAGTACTGTCCCCATAGCTCCATCAAATAAAATAACTTCTTTTCCCAGTCTATCTTTTAGCTCCACAGTAAATCCCCTTTCTTCTCAGCTCACAGTCTTCGTATAGAAGACAGTTTTTGCAGTGTCTTTCTTCAAACTCTAAATCTCTGTCTTCCTGATTTTCAAAACCCTGCTTCTTATTACTTAAATTCGCTGCTGCAGCTGGTTTTTCCTCTAAAACTCCAATAATTGCAGTTACAGATTTTGTTGGCAGCAGCATATTATATTTGGAAGCAGTTAAACCAATTTTCTTCGGCGCCTTTAAAATCCTCAAAAATTCTTTTTGAATATCAATTCCAAGATCACCATAACCAGGACTGTAGCGAAAGGTTATATCTTCATTTCCTTCATTTAATACTTTCTCTTTTATTTCAGATTCCACCTGATCACAGCCTGCTTCAATAGCTGTGGTGGCACAGGCATCAAAAATCATCGATTTGGTAACTGAAATTTTCTCATAATAGGAAATTTTCTTATCAACCTGAGCTCCCAGTGTAGCTGCCATTAGATAAATTTCTTTTGAGTTCTGAAGGTGTTTTTTGATACTTCTTCCCTTTAAAGTTAAAGTTGTATTTTTAATTTTTACACCCTCTGCTGTATGTTCAATGGGAAATTTTTGATAAAGATAGCGGAAGTTGATCAGTTTCTTTATTTCTGCAATCGACTCCTCAAGCAGGCGATTTATATTATCATCTTCTAAATCTTTTGAAGTCTGTAAATATCTTAAAACTTCTGCTCTATCAATTTCTAAATCCATTTTAATCAACCTTTTTGCCATTAATGTGGGTAATTAGTGATCCGACTGCCTCTTTGATTCTGCGGGCAACATAGGGGTTGTTCATTGTATAAAGGTGGATTCCATCTACCTCACTGGAAATCAAATCAACTATCTGCTCGACTGCATAGGCTATTCCAGCATCTCTTAAAGCCTCCGGATTATCTTCATACTTGTCTAATATTTTTTGAAACTTATCCGGAAAATATGCATCAGATAGTTCGATTATTCTGCCGACCTGTTTTTTATTAATTACCGGCATGATTCCAGCCTCAATTGGTACATTGATCCCCTTTTTTTCTGCCTTATTGCGGAACTTATAAAAAAGTGAGTTATCAAAAAACATCTGAGAAATTAAATAATCGACTCCACAATCTACCTTTTGTTTTAAATATTCCAGATCCTGATCCAGGCTCTCAGTTTCTAAATGTCCTTCCGGATAGCAGGCAGCTGCAACTCCAAAATCATTATGCTTTTTGATGTGTTCAACCAGCTGATAGGCATAATTATAATCTCCAAGAGCTTCACCATCAACCGGTTTATCTCCTCTAAGGGCCAGTATATTTTCTATGTTTTTGGCTTCCAGACGAGCCAGTATCTTATCTAAAGTCCCCCTGTCAGAATTGATACAGGTTAAATGGGCCAGTGCTTCTACATCATATTTTTCTTTGATGATCGAAGAAAGTTCACAGGTTCTATTTTTTCTAACTCCTCCTCCAGCACCATAAGTTACACTTATATAGTCAGGATCTATATCTTTTAATTCTTCTAAAGTTTGATAAATGTTTTCTATTGGCACATCAGGTCTGGGTGGAAAAACCTCAAGTGAAAAAACAACATTCTTTTTTTCGAAAATATTTTTTATCTTCATATTTGTCCTC
>JBNJGL010000116.1:0-3459 GCA_051747745.1 Bacillota bacterium
CCTCCCTGATTAATTCTTTCTATAAGCTCATTTGCCTCTTCTAAAATAGTTAAATCAGCAGTAAAATTAGTATCAAAGACCTTATCAAAACCAAGTTTTCTTAATGCTGTTACCATTTGCTCTGTACAAATTTCACCAGATTTTCCACTGAAAGCTTCTGAAAGTGCAACCCTAACTGCTGGTGCAGTCTGAACCACAACATGTTTTTCAGGATCATCTAAAGCCTGCCAAACTTCATCAATATATTCTATTTCTCTAAGAGCACCGGTTGGACAGACTAAAGTACACTGCCCACATAAGACACAGGGACTATCAGCTAGATTATCATAGAAGGATGGCTTAATTACTGTTTCAAAACCTCTTCCAAAAACCTGAACTGCCTCAACTGATTGAAGATCACTACAAACACTTTCACAGCGCCTGCACAAAATACATTTTTCTGGATCACGAAAAATTGATGGTGTTGATTGATCCATTTGATAACTGTTTTTTTTACCATCAAACCTTACTTCTCTAACACCAAATTCTTCAGCAATCTCTCTTAACTCACAACTTTCATTACTAATACAACTTGGACATTCAATATTATGATTTGAAAGTAGAAACTCTAAATTCATTTTTCTGTTCCTTCTAACTCTACTGCTGTTAGTCTTAACTTTTAAACCCTCAGATACTGGAGTTATACAAGAAGCAGCAAGTTTATCTGTATTTTCAATTTCTACCAAACATATTCTGCAGGCTCCAATCAGATTTTTCTCTTCTAAATAGCATAGTGTTGGGATATTTTTATTTAACATTCTTGCTGCATCTAAGACAGATATTCCTGCTTCAACTTCCATATTTTCTCCATCTATTTCTATATTCACTATTTTTTTTCCCATTTTATATCACTTCCTCTTTTTCTTTAACATCACAGCGTAAACAGCGAGCTGCTTCCTCAACTGCCTGATCTAAAGAATATCCTTTTTCAACCTCTTTAAATCCCCTTTTCCTTTCAGATAATAAGATTGTAGGCATCTTAACTCGAGATTTTTGTTCTTCTAAAATAGGACCGGAAATATTTCTTTCTAATTCTTCTTTATTAACTACTACCCCATCACCGCCAAGATATTTATCAATTTCTGAGGCTGCCTTTTTACCGTTCTGAATTGATTCAACTACTGTGGAAGGACCACTTACACAATCTCCACCTGCAAAAATCCAATCAATATTTGTAGAAAAGTCTTCTTCGGTTCTAATTAAGTTATTATTTGTTAATTCAATTTCGAATTTACCACTATTAAAACATTCTTCTACTTCCTGACCAACTGCTGAAATCAAAATATCTGTATCAATAGTTAATTTTGAATCTTTAATTTCAACTGGTTTTCTTCTACCACTCTTATCAAATTTTCCACCTTTAACTTTTAAACACTCTAATTTTTTAATCCTACCATTTTCAGAATGGATTTTATGTGGATTCAACTGTGGATAAATATCTACTTTCTCATATTCTGCTTCTTTTATTTCGTCTTTGTGTGCCGGCATATCTTTTTTGCTCCTGCGATAAATAATATTTACCTTTTCAGCACCAAGTCTCATCATGTTCCTGGCAGTGTCAATTGCCGCGTTTCCTCCTCCAATTACAGAGACCTTTTTATCTTTAAAATCAAATTCATGTCCCTGATTTAGTTCTTTTAAAAAATCTAAAGCAGAGTAATAACCTTCAACACCTTCACTGCCGTCAATATTTAACTTCCTGTCTTTTTGAGCTCCGACAGCCATATATACAGCCCAAAATCCTTCTTCTCTTAAATCCTCAACTAATATATCTTCTCCGACTTTAGTATTAACAACAATCTCTACTCCCATTGCTGTTAAAACACCAATTTCTTCGTTTAAAAGGTCTTTTGGCAAACGATATTCTGGAATACCTAAAGCAAGCATTCCACCAACCTCTGTTTCGGCTTCAAATATTGTAACCTGATAACCTTTTTTGCGCAGATAAAAAGCTGCTGTTAAACCTGAAGGACCAGAACCAATTATCGCAATTTTTTTATCTTTCTCTGCTTCGATCTCTGGAACAGGAAAACCACCTTCATCTTTTAATAAATAATCACTGGCAAATCTTTTTAATTCTCTTATTGCTAGAGGTTCATCTATTCCATCCCGGTTACAGGCATTTTCACAGAGATTATAACAAACCCGGCCACAAACTAAAACTAAGGGATTTTCAGTCTGAATAATTTGATATGCTCGTTTATAATCACCCTGTCTGATAGCATCTATATATAGAGGTACATCAACATTTGCTGGACAGGCATTCTGACAGGGGGAAGTAAATAATGAAGCACAAACTGAAGAATCACAGTGATTATTTTCGATATGATCTAGATATTCATCTTTAAAATATCTTATTGTACTTAAAACTGGGTTTGGAGCTGACTGACCTAAACCACAAAAAGATGAATCTTTAATTACTTCTCCCATTTCTATAAGTAAATCAAGATCTTTTTTTTCTCCTCGACCCTCACTTATTTTTTCTAAAACTTCGAGCATTCTTGTTGTCCCAATTCTACAGGAGGTACACTGACCACATGATTCATCTTTACAGAAATCAATGAAATATTTGGCTAAATCAACCATACAGGTCTGAGTATCCATGACTATTAAACCACCGGAGCCCATAATAGTTCCTAATTCCTTAAGTGAATCATAATCAATTGGTACATTTAAGTGTTCAACTGGGATACATCCTCCAGAAGGTCCACCTGTTTGAGCTGCTTTAAATTCTGCATCACTTTCTAGTCCACCACAAATGTCAAATATTATTTCTCCTGGAGAAGTTCCCATGGGAACTTCTACTAAGCCATTCTTTTTTATTTTTCCAGCCAGAGCAAAAACTTTGGTGCCCGGGCTCGCCTCTGTACCAGTTTTTTTAAACCATTCACTACCCTTACGTATTATTTCAGGAACATTAGATAAAGTCTCAACATTGTTAATAACTGTTGCTTTTTCAAATAAACCAGACTCAGTTGGAAATGGCGGTTTAGAACGTGGCTCTCCCCTTTTTCCTTCAATAGAAGCAATAAGTGAAGTTTCTTCTCCACAAACAAAAGCTCCAGCTCCCAATCTAATATTTACTTTAAAATCAAAACCACTGTCTAAAATATTTTCTCCAAGCAAACCCATTTCTTCTGCTGCTTTAATTGCATTTTTGAGTCTTTTAATTGCTAATGGATACTCAGCTCGACAATAAATGTATCCTTGGGAAGCACCAATAGCATAAGCTGCTAATGCCATCCCCTCCAGCAGTCTGTGAGGATCTCCTTCCAAAATACTTCTATCCATAAAAGCCCCTGGATCCCCTTCATCAGCATTACAAATCAAATATTTATCCTGATCATTACTTTTAGCTGCAAGTTCCCACTTTAACCCGGTTGGAAAACCTGCTCCACCTCTACCTCGCAATTTTGCATC
>JBNJGL010000117.1:0-3209 GCA_051747745.1 Bacillota bacterium
GGCGAATCTATTATAGAAGAAGACCTTTACTTCTAGCCCGACAGCTAACTCCGTAGACATTACTAAAGGACAGACTGCCTGTCATGGCTTTTAATTTAATTATTGACACTACAGTCTATCTGTGGTGTTTTTTGCATTTATATGTATTTTTTATCTAATGGGAGGAGAAGCAAATGAAGCAATTTGTTGTAGTAGGTTTAGGAAGATTTGGGGCCAGTGTGGCTACCACTCTGGCTGAAAATGGGCATGATGTATTAGCTATTGATCGTGATCCAGAAAAGGTACAGGCAATCAGTGCCGATGTAACTCATGCTGTAGAAGCTGATGCCACCGATGAGGAAGCTTTAAAAACTTTGGGCGTGAGAAATTTTGATGTAGCAGTTATTAGTATTGGAGATAATGTTTCAGCAAATATTTTATGCACTTTAATTTTAAAGGAATTACAATTGCCATATGTAATTGTAAAAGCTCCAGATGCTTTACACGGTAAAGTTTTAACTAAGGTTGGTGCTGATAGAGTTGTTTATCCAGAACGTGATATGGGATCTAGAATTGCCCAAAATTTAATTTCATCTAATGTTTTAGATTATATTGAATTTGCACCCGAATATGGTGTTATTGAAATTTTAGCCAGCGAAAAAATGACTGGAAAGACTTTAAAAGAACTTGAGCTGAGAGCTAATTTTGATGTAAATGTAATGGCAATAAAAAGAGGTGAACAGCTTTATATTTCTCCTGGTGCAGATGATGAAATAATCGAAGGAGATAAATTAGTTTTGATGGGTAAAAATGAAAATCTTGATAAAATGAAAAATTTTGGTAATTAAATTTTGCTTATTATCTATAAATAAAATAAAGTTTAAGTAAGGAAGTGTAAAGTATGAATTTTAAAACATTAAAAGGAAAAATGCTCCTTGGCTTTGCAGTGATGATTATTATTATAGCTGGAGTTGTAGGATGGAGTATTTATAACTTTGAAATACTTTCCAGCGCTATCAATGATATTATGGTAGAAAATTACAGAAGTATTACTGCAAGTGACAGTATGGTTGAAGCTATTGAGCGTCAGGATAGTGCTCTTCTGCTTTTAATCAGAGCCCCAGAAGATAGAGGCCAAGAAATTTTTAGGCGTAATGAAAAAGAATTTTATTCCTGGTTGGCTCGAGCAGAAGATAATATAACAATTGAAGGTGAAGGCGAAATACTGTCCAGAATTAATGATAATTATATAAAATTTATTTCGAGTTTTGATAATTTTTATAATGCTCCTGCAGGTACAAATGAAACTGGTGAACGCTGGGAAATATATAATGAAGAACTATTACCTACTTTTACAGAAATAAAAAATGATATAAGAGAATTAAGAGAAATTAACAGACAGGAAATGGTTAATGCACAGCAAAATGCTGACAGCAGAGCCAATCAGGCAATAATTTATACTCTTGTTCTGGCTTTAACGGTAATTATATTTTCTCTAATTTTTGCTATTTATTTAACAAAACAGATACTAAGGCCGATTAAAGAATTAGAAAAAGGAATTAAAGAAGTTGCTGATAGAAATTTCCAGCAAAAGGTCGAGGTGGCCTCTGAGGATGAAATAGGTGTTCTGGCAGATGAATTTAATGAAATGATTTCAAAATTACAGGAATATGAGAAATTAAATGTCAAAAAACTGTTGATAGAAAAAGAAAAATCAGAGGCTGTAGTTAATAATTTAAGCAGTCCATTAATTGTGACTGATCATGACCATAAAATTGTTTTAATTAATGAAACAGCAAAAGAACTATTTTCTATCACAAAAAATGTTATAAATACACATTTTCTGGAGGTTATTCAGGCTGAAGAAATATTTGAATATATTAAAAATCCTGAAGCTAAGGAAAAAAGAACTTTTAAATTGAAAAAAAATGATAAAGAAAGGCATTATCGCATTTCTACCAAGCAGGTAATTGATGAAGACGAGGAATATCAATTTACAGTTACTCTTTTAGAAGATATTACACGTCTCAAAGAAATAGATAATATGAAATCTGAATTTGTTTCTACTGTTTCTCACGAATTTAGAACTCCTTTAACATCAATGAATATGGGCTTAAGCATGGTTATTAATGAAGATACAGGGGAACTAAATGAGGAGCAGCATGAGCTGCTGGAAGCTGCTTATGAGGATGTTGAGAGATTAACAGAATTAGTTAATGACCTGCTTGATTTATCAAAAATTGAATCAGGTAGAATTGAAATGGAATTTGATAAAGTAGATATTAATGATATTATCGAAAAAACATTAAATCCATTTTATAAACAGGCAGAAGAAAAAGAAATTGAACTTAAATTTAACCAGGTAGAAAATAATATTTTTGCTTGGGCAGATCCTTCAAAAATTAGCTGGGTTATTTCTAATTTAGTTGGAAATGCACTTCGCTATGCAGACGAAGGAAAAATAGAAGTTAAGGCAGCAATTAAAGGGAGAAGGGTGCTGGTTTCAGTTGCTGATAATGGTCCTGGAATCCCAAAAGAATATCAATCTAAGATTTTTGATAAGTTTGTAAGAGCTGGTAATGATAAAGATGAAAAAAGCGGTACTGGTCTTGGACTTGCAATTTCTAAAGAAATAATAACAGCTCATAATGGAAGGATCTGGGTCGAAAGTGAAGAAGGAGAAGGTTCAACTTTCTCATTCTATATTCCAAGATTTGGTTATCAGGAGGAAAATAATGAGTAAAATATTAGTAGTAGATGACGAAAAAAATATTAGGCTTGTAGTTGGTAAAAGTTTAGAAAAAGCAGGGTTTGATGTAGTTTATGCCGTTGATGGAGTGGAAGCAGTTGACCAGGCAAATAAATTCAACCCTGACCTAGTTCTTCTTGATCTTAGATTGCCCAAAATGAATGGATATTTAGTTTTGGAAGCTCTTAAAGGTGATACTCCAACTGAAGATATCCCGGTGATTATTCTTTCGGCATTATCTGCAGAAGATGATGTACAAAAGGCAATTTCTCTAGGGGCAGAAGACTTTTTAGTAAAACCAATAAGCCAAAGTGATTTACTGGCTGCGGTTGAGGAAAACATAAGAAGCAAAGAGACCGAAAATAATAAAGCGAAAAATAATGAGGAGGAAGAAAATAATGAAAAATAAAGTACTGATAGTTGATGATGAAAAAAATATTCGTTTGACTTTAAAAACAGCCCTATCTAAGGCAGGTTATGA
>JBNJGL010000118.1:0-3182 GCA_051747745.1 Bacillota bacterium
CCGGGAAAGTATATCTCCCGGCCCAGAGCCCTAGTTCTTAACTTATAATTTTCAGTATGTAACAATATTCTGATACTTCTGGCAAAAGTAACAGTGATAAATTTACACAAACTAATTAATATGATATAATTTGTCAGAGAGTGTTTGACTAACAGAACAGTGGCAGCTGTAATCTGTTACCCCAAATTTTAATTATTTTAACTTAATCCCTCCTTTCTTTATTTTAAGAGTCTGGGGGAGAACTCTGTCCTTTTGTAAATTTTTATTTATTTTTTCATTTACTACTGCAGTTCAGTTTTGCAACAATTATGTTCCTTATTACCACATTTCAATTATATTATAGTGCCATTTTAGAACATTGTCAAGTCAAATTACATAATTTTTCTTTTTTATCTAATACTTTAACAAAATCAGAGGTGTTTTTATGTCTTTTGGTAAAAATCTAAAAATAATGAGAAAAAAACGCGGTTTAACACAGAAAGAACTGGCAGATCTGGTGGGAATAAAAAGATCAACTGTGGCCGGTTATGAAAGCAAAAATCAGGAGCCTTCTTATGAAATTCTTAAAAAAATTTCTGATACATTAAAGTGCAGTATTGACACACTGCTGGATTTTAATGAAAAAAATGCTGTTAAAGAAAAAGCCCTGCTGAAAGAAATAACTGACAATAAAGATCTGGAACAGCTGGTAGATAACCTTAAAGAAATGGATTCTAAAGATATTAATTTTTACAGAAAGCTGATAGAATTTATTGAAACAGAAAAAAATTGAACATAAAAAAGCCTGCTTAATGAGAAAATATCTCACTAAAACAGGCTTTTACTTATATAATGCATTTTTTGCTATTATAATATTCAGTATTAATTTTTCTTAAAAGAAGATCATAATAGCTTCTAACAGACTTCAATCAACTTCTATCATTTCTCATTACATTATATATAAAACATTTTTATCTCTTCTAATTCCCTTAACTTTAATTAACTTCTGACACTTATCATTACATTATATATAAAGCATTTTAATTTCTTCTACTTCTCTTTTAATTAAAATCCAACCCAGCCAACAGCTGCAGAAATACCAATTACTACAGTACCTACTGCAACCCACTTTAAAAATAGTGGAATCATAAACTTAAGCCATTTTTCGTATCCGACACCGGCAACACCTAAAGCGGCCATTAAAACACCGGATGTAGGTATAATGGTATTTGCAAATCCATCACCATACTGATAGGCAGAAACTGCCACCTGTCTTGTTACACCAACCACATCTGCCATTGGAGCCAGCAGCGGCATAACTATCATTGCCTGACCAGAACCAGAAGGAACAAAGAAATTAAAGATAAGGTTTGACCAGAACATACCGATTGCAGAAAGTGAAGGAGCAAGTGATTTAAGCGGAAGTGCCATATAATGAATAATTGTATGAATAATATTACCATCTGTTAATACAATTGTAATAGCCTTCGCTAAACCAATAACTAAAGCTCCAAAAACCATTCTTTCACATCCAGTAATAAATGAGCTGGCCATATCATCAGGATGCATCCTCCCCACTACTCCAGCTACTAAAGCAAGTCCAAACATCATGGCACTCATATGATTTAAACCCCAGCCTAAATTGAAAGAACCATATGCATAAGAAACAAACCCTACTAGAACTACTGCAAGTACTAAAAAGTGCTTTAATTCAAAACTATCTGTACCATCATTTCCATCAGTTAAGTGGTCTTCCCAGTCAAAATCTCCCAGTTTGCTGTTTCCTTTATCTTTTTGAACACTTTTTGCATATCTCATAGTATACCAGACAGTAACAACAAATATTGCCAGCCATACTAAAGATCTAACCCAAAAACCTGATAATGTAGGGATTCCTGCGATTTCCTGTCCTAAGATAGTATTGAAAGGTCCCATCGGAGATGAAGTGAAACCACTGTATGCACCAAGATAAACCACAGAAATACCCACAATAGGGTCTAATTTTAATTTCTTACTCAGAGCAACCCCAATGGGTATAAAGGCAATAACCGCATTAACAACAATCCCGACCGCACCTAAAATTGACATCAGTGCCATTACAATTGGTATTACTAAAAGCGCATTATTTAATTTGCTAATTATTAAATTAATAGTTGCATCAATAGCCCCCGTATTATTAATTACCTGAAAACTACCCCCAACTATAAAAACAAGGAATATAATGGTCGCTGCATCCACCATACCCTGTGGTATACTCATCAAAAATTGTCCAATCCCAATCGGGCTCTGTTCTACAAAATGAAAAGAATCCGGTGAAATTAATTTTCTGCCTGTATCTTCATCTAAAAACATTTCGTAAGTTCCAGCTGGTACAAAATATGTTAAAATTACTGCAAATATTACAAAACCGATTATTAGAGCATAAGTATGTGGAACTTTTATATTTTTTAGTTTAGAAAACATTAAGTTATCCCCCTTGTTAAATTTTGTATTTCATTTTACTGGCACTGCTTTAGACAATAATTAAGATGCCTCCCCAGATTTTAATTATTAAGAACTTCAGCTAAAAGCTGAGGAGGCTCTATATATTACCTATGCTAATCTACTTTTTTAAAACTGTCTGTAAATTATTCTGATTAATTATTCTGCTCCATAACATACTGAACCAGTAATGATACTCCATAAGGAATTGCTTCATCATTGAAATTCATACGGTCATTATGCAGTGTTAAAGGTTCATCACCAGGATTTGTAATTCCAAGCCTCATAAAAGCAGCTTTTTCGACTTCAGCTATGTATTCTGAGAAGTCTTCTGCTCCCATAACCGGTTTATCAAGCTTAACAACATGTCCTTCTCCAAACACTTTATCTGCTGCCTGAGAAACAACATCGATAATTTCCGGATCATTTATAACCGGTGGTACACCATATTCATAATCCAGTTCATATTTAACACCAAAAGACTGGCCGATACCTTTCATTATCTGATCCATCTTTTCTTCCATGCCATCTCTCACTTCATTGCTGTGGCATCTTACAGTTCCACAGAAAGTTACCTCCTCAGGCATAACATTAAATGCTTCTCCACCATTTATCATACATACAGATACAACAGTCTTTTCTAAAGCACTTACCTGTCTGCTTACAATATTCTGAAACTGAACAACAGCCTGTGCAGCTGCCAGCAGTGCATCTTTGGATTT
>JBNJGL010000119.1:0-3088 GCA_051747745.1 Bacillota bacterium
CTACCTCTTTTGCCGCTCTATCCAGAGTTTTAGCAAATTCTATGTAATCCTGATCACCACTGGCTGCTGCAACAAGTGAAATAGGCGTTACAGAAATTCTTTTATTAATAATTGGAATATCATATTTAACTTCAATTTCTTCTGCTGTTTTAACTAAATCACCTGCATATTTGATGATTTTATTATAAATTTTTTCTCTCGCCTTTTCTCCATCACTGTCTGCACAGTCACTTAAAGAAATTCCCATTGTAACTGTTCTGATATCTAATTTTTCTTCTTCCAGCATTCTAATTGTTTCCATTATCTCATATGTATTTAACATTAATTCACTTCCTCTCAAACTCTAAAACTCAAATTTAATTCTTCAGCTTAATTTTTTAAATTCTGTGCATAGAACGAAAAATGTCTTCATGCTGTAATTTAATAGATACTCCCAGTTTTTCTCCCCTTACTTTTAATTCCTTTTTCAATTCTTCTAAAGGGATTTCTAAAGTATCAAGATTAACTAACATTGTCATTGTAAAGTAATCATCGAGTATTGTCTGACTTATATCTAAAATATTAACTTTTTCTTCTGCTAAAAGTGTACTCACTTCAGCAATAATTCCTATCTGATCAACACCAATTACACTAATAATTGCTTTCAAATAAATCTTCCTTTCTCTTATATAATTAATTTTTGCTTCTGCTGACTTAAAATTATAATTCTTATCCATTATCTTATCACTTATTCAATTTCTTTACAACACGATTAAGAGTTTGAAAGAGCTATTAACCTAAAATTAACTATCAGAGATTTAAAGGAGAAAAAATTTTAATATTGAATATATTAAATAATGAAGTATTTAAATAAAATTAATTTAAAGATTGATTTATGAGGAGTGAATAATAAAATGAAAGTATTATTTATAGGTGGTACAGGTACTATCAGTCAGGCAGTTTCTAAACTAGCAGTTAAAAGAGATATCGATCTCTATTTATTTAATCGAGGTAATAATAATCATCTGGCACCGGCAGAGGCAAAAATAATTGAAGGTAATATTCGTAATCAAAAAGAAACAGAGGAAAAGTTAAAAGATTATAATTTTGATGTAGTAGTTGACTGGGTTGCTTTTACACCGGAACATGTAAAAAGTGATGTTGAAATTTTTAGAGGAAAAACTGATCAGTACATTTTTATTAGCTCAGCTTCAGCTTATCAAAAACCACAGACAAGCTATTTAATTGACGAATCAACTCCACTGGCCAATCCTTACTGGGAATATTCTCAAAATAAAATTGCCTGTGAAAATATTTTGATGGCCGAATACAGAAAAAATGATTTTCCGATCACTATTGTCAGACCTTCACATACTTATGGCAAAACCTCAATACCAGCAGCTTTAAACAGCCATCAGGCACCGTGGTCTTTAGTTGATAGGATGCGCAGTGGTAAAAAGATTCTGGTCCATGGAGATGGTAGTTCTCTCTGGACAATGACTCATAACAGTGATTTTGCCAGAGCTTTTGTCGGACTGCTCTCAAACATGCAGGCTCTGGGACACGCCTTCCAGATAACTTCTGATGAGACACTAAATTGGAATCAGATATTTAAGACAATTGCTAGAGCAGGAGGTGTCAAAGAAATAGAGCTTGTCCATGTTGCTTCTGAAAAAATTGCTGAATATGATGAAAGTTTTAGGGGGTCTTTACTTGGAGATAAAGCGGTAAGTGTGGTTTTTGATAATTCTAAAATCAAGCGCTTTGTTCCTGAATTCAAAGCAGAAGTACCTTTTGCTCAGGGGGTAAAAAAATCAATAGAATGGTTTGATGCCCATCCTGAAAAACAGAAAATTGATCAGGAATGGAATAAATTAATGGATAAAATCATTGCTGAAAATGGGAGGTAAAGATGCTTAAAAATAAGCTCATTGAAGAACTGGAAAATTATTTTGCTGAAGATAAAAAAAGAATCGATCATGCTCTCAAGGTAACTGAATATGCCGAAAAATTAATAACAATTTTCAAAAAAAGATATCCTGATAAAAATTTAAATGAACAGGTAATTATCTATTCTGCAGTTCTCCATGATATAGGAATAAAAAATGCTGAACTCAAGTATGAAAGCAGTGCAGGTCATTTTCAGGAAATTGAAGGACCTCCTGTGGCTAGAGAAATACTGGAGTCTTTAAATATTGACTTTGAGATGATGGACGAAATCGCTGAAATCATTGCTCATCACCATACACCGGGAAAGGTAAGCAGCAATAATTTCAAACTGCTTTATGATGCTGACTGGTTGGTAAATTTGCCGGAAAATTATAATTTGGAAAATAAAAATAATGAAGAAATTGAAGAGCTGATAGAAAAAATATTTATCTGTGAAATAGGTAAAGAAGTTGCAAGAGAAGAATTTCTAAGAGATAGTTAAAAAATGAGTTGAATTTCACAAACAGAAACTCCTACTGCATTTTTAGATATAATACCTCCAGATTAAACAGTCTAATTAAATATAATAGAGACTGTCTACCTGGAGGTATTTTTTAAGGCAGGATTTTTTTAATTATTTACTATCAAGCTGCCACTTTCTGACTTTTTTTAAATTAAGCTCTCCATTTTTCGCAAAAAATTTAATCCCTCTGCTTTCGGGTTGAGGGTAAACACGAGTTGTAAAAACCTCCTGCCCATCATTTACAAAAAGTTCTATTGAAGAGCTATCAACAAAAAAATGTAATTTTAAATTCTGGATATTTTCAACAGAACAGCGGCGAATTCCATTTTCACCCAGCCCAGAATTACTCCGATCAAAAATTAATTTTTCACTTTTCTGATCACAGTTGATCACTGTTTCCTGACTGCCGTCAGCCGCAGTTCTTAACTTAACTCCAAACTCCTCAGCACTAAGGGAATTAAATTCCACAATCAATTCCAGACTGTCACCTTCAATTTTAGCCAGTTCAATTTCCTCACTGTCAATTTTAATATTTTTATAAGCTATTTTTTCACCTCTGAGTGATTTTAGTTCTGGTACAGGTTTTTGAATTATTTTATTATCTCTATTCAGTTCCAGAATTCGAGGAATCGTCATTGTATGGACCCAGCCATTTTC
>JBNJGL010000120.1:0-3039 GCA_051747745.1 Bacillota bacterium
AAATTATTTTTTAATTTTACTTTAATTTTATTGTTTTTCACATTACTACCCCCAGAAGAAAAGAAATAATTACTGCAGATATAAAAGCCAGCAGATTACGGTAAATAGTTATTTTTTTACCCAGTTCTTTTAATTCTACTGGAATTGTTACAAATCCTACCATAGTTAAAGTAGTTATAAATGCTGCAACTGGTGTATATGATGCTCCTGCTTCAAGAAGTGAACCTGCGAATGGAAGAGCAATCAGACTTGGGATCATAAGTATTGAACCAAAAATGGAAGCAGCCAGAACCTGCATTAAATTAAAATCTGCTCCAAGATAATTATGGATCATTTCAGATGGTATAAATGCAAAAAACAGTCCTATAAAAGAAATAATTACTAACAACTGTGGTGTAAGTCCGGTTCCTTTGAGAAGTGCTATAGTTAATGCTTTTTTGGTTTTCTCTCTATTTTGATAGAACGAAAAAAGCACAGCAATTAATGCAGATGAATTTATAAATAGTGCTACCAATAATATCTACTCCTTTAAGTTTATTTTAACAGTTCTAATGTTAATTTTAAACCAATGTTCAAAAGATTACTGTAATAATTATCACAGAGTTTAATTTATTTAAAAAGAAAAAACCTATCAGATAGCTATCTGATAGGTTAAAATGAAATATAAATATAATATTTAGTCTATATTTATCAAATTCAAAGTTTTATTTAACGACAAGTACAGAAATTTGAGCATGACGCACGACTTTATCACTTATACTTCCCAACAGAAAACGTTTTACTCCACCATGACCTTTGTCTGCCATAACAATCATATCAAAACCTTTTTCTTCTGCATAATTGCATATTACATCTGCTGGATTTCCATAACGCATTACTTTCTTTACCTCTACTCCGCGTTCTTCAAAATACTGTGCATCTTCTCTTAGAATTTTTTCTGCAATATCTTTAATTTCCTGTTCTTTTTGATCCATTACTTCCTGTAAAGTTTCAATGGACATAGAGGATGAAACACCACTGGCCGGAGTTGTGACAGTCTCAGTAATTACATTCATCAAAGTTACTTCAGCACCAAGTGATTCAGCAATAAGGGCACCTTTTTCAGCAGCTCTTTTAGAACTTTCGGATCCATCAACAGCCACCAGAATTTTTTTCATTTTGAACCCTCCTCTATTTAACTATCTTCTATTGTACTAATTCTATATCAGCAAAAAAAATCCTCTTTTATCATTTTTTTTAATCATTATTTCAGCATTTTTTATCCACGAAAAATATTCAGCAAGTTCTATGTATTTTGTAAAATTACTTATATTCAAACTCCTTAACCCATATAATCCCTGTTATATCAATGGAGCCGGTGGCAGGATTCGAACCTGTAACCTGTGGTTTACGATACCACTGCTCTACCAGTTGAGCTACACCGGCTTAAAATTAAAATGCTATTACAATCCCACCCTCATTTGCATAAACTGTACTAATACCAGCTGTTTCAACTATTATAATATCTCTAAAATTATACCGCTTTTCTGCTTCTTCTTTTATGTATTCTGCCCTTTCTTCAGCATTGCAGTGGGCAATTCCTAAAATTTTGTCTTCCAGTTCATTTCCTCTTTCGCCAATCATTTCTACCAGTCTTCTAAATGCTCTTTTGCTGCCTCTTGCTTTATCAAACAGTTCTATAGTTCCTTCATCTCCACCCAGTATTGGTTTTATGTTAAAAAATGATGCTATTTTTCCTTTAACTTTACTCATACGTCCTGCTTTAATTAAATTATCAAGTGAATCTAAAACAAATAATGTTTCCATATCTGAAATATATTTTTCTATTTTCTCTACTATATCCTGTGGAGAAAATTTCTGTTCTACAAGTTCGCCAATTTTGACTGCAGTCACCGTTTCTCCGGCAGATGCACTTAATGAATTAAATACATGAACAAATTTATCTTCAGTTTCATCCAAAAATAACTTTTTTGCCAGTTCTGCATTTTGGTAAGAACTGCTCAATTTACTGGAAAGAGTTACGACAAAAATATTATCATGATTTTTATATTCTTCCAGAAAAAGTTCGGGAGAAGGACTCGCAGTTTTGGGGATATCACTACTATTTCTCATTTGATTTAATAAATCATCTCTATCCATTTCTTCATCATCAACTATTGTTCTATCATTAACGTTTATGGATAAAGGTACTGTGCTGATATTAAATCTTTGTTTTATTTCTTCTGTTAAATCACAGCAGCTGTCTACAATGATTTTTACATTCAATTAAATAACCTCCACATCATTTTGTTTTATAATTAAAAAACTATATTACTTATATAATTATATCATTATTTATATATTTCTCAAATTAAACAAAATTAAACCCCCGACAGCAAAGCCAGGGGTTTAGTTCTTAATATTAAAATTTACTAAAAATTATATAGCTACAACATTTTCTGCCTGTGGTCCACGATCTCCTTCAACAATTTCGAACTCTACTTCCTGATCTTCTTCTAATGTTTTAAAACCTTCCTGTTGAAGAGCAGAAAAATGTACAAATACATCGTCGCCGTCTTCTCTTTCAATAAAGCCATAACCCTTTTTCTCATCAAACCATTTAACTTTTCCTGTGTAAACCATATTATTTATCTTCCTCCTAAATTTTAAACCTGGATAAACGAAACTATTTTTTTCTATCCAGCGATTATAAATATATCATAATTTATTAAATAAGTCAAACTTTTCAAAAAATCATCCATTTGGCAAATTACTATTTTCAGTTTTTCTTTCAAATATTTTAAGAAATTATTTCAATTTTCCCATTTTTTATATTATACATAAAATCGGTCTTGCTTTTAAAATAAATTTATGGTAATATAATTTATGTTGAGAAATGCCGAAGTGGCGGAATTGGCAGACGCGCTGGATTCAAAATCCAGTGGTCCTTGCGACTGTGTGGGTTCGAACCCCACCTTCGGCACCAACTTAAGATGACAGGCATTATAGTACTTTTTAAAGTCTCCTTTGGGGGAGATTTTTTTAGTTATCAGTATAATA
>JBNJGL010000121.1:0-3035 GCA_051747745.1 Bacillota bacterium
GAAGATATAGCCGAACTGGTGATGAAACTGCAGGCACCATATAATCCAGATATCAGCCTGGAAGTCTGCTGTGAAAATGTTGATGCAGTTTTAAAAAAGAGAGAGGTTGCCCATGCAGTTCTGACCGGAGTGGCACTTGATGAACTGGCAGAGAAAAAACAGCTGCCTGAGCCGATTCAGAGTATAATTGATACAGATGAAGGGCTTTATGGAATCGATGAAATTCTGCCTTTATCAATTGTAAACCTGTACGGGACAATAGGCCTGACAAGCTATGGATTTTTGGATAAAGAAAAGATAGGTATAATTAAAGAGCTGGATACTAAAAAGGAAGGTAAAGTCAATACTTTTTTGGATGATCTTGTTGCAGGAATAGCTTCTGCAGCCGCAAGCCGTTATGCACATGGGGAGGGTAATGATTAGTATGGTTAAAAAATTATCAGCTATCCTGTTTATATTAATATTTCTTTTTTCTGCAGTAACAGCTGCTGAAGAACAGAATATGCAGAAACTGCTGCAGATAGAAAAAGAAGTACAGACTGCAGAGGAAAACCATGATATAGCTAAAATCGATAAACTTAAAGAAGAAGCAGCAGGCTATGTTAATAATATTAAAACTGCGGAAAAGTACAATGAAATTTTCCCTGATTTACCCAACCATGACAGTGATCTCAATGGAGTTGTGGAAAAATTAGCAGAAACACTAAATAGAAAAGAACTATTTTCTGTAATGGAAATATTTCCGGATGTTCACAGTATAAGTGATGTTCACAGAAGTATACTGGACCAGAGCAGCAGTTTAAAAGAAATACATGAGCTGATTGATAAACTCCCGCAAAATAATTATGTGTTTCATTCGATAAAATCCAGAGCAGTTAAATTTGTAGATGATATAGAAAGTGCAGAATATTTTAAAGAAATATTTCCAGAACTGGACAGCTATGATAAAGAAGTGCGTGAAATTTATAGAAAACTAAAAACCAGGCTGACAAGAGAAGAGTTAATAAAATTCAACCAGATATTTGATAGTCAGAAGTTCAATAGTATTGACAGTTTGATACTGGAGAAAAGTCAGAACATAAGTGATGTACTGGATACTGTAGAAAGATATCCTGATCTTAAAACATATTATCCCAGCAAAATAGAAAAAATGGCATATAAATTTGTCAATAATAGAAATACTGCTCAGCTATTTTTGGATAATTTTCCGGACAGTGATACTAGATATATTGAAGGAGCCGAAAAATATCTTGATGAAGATTATATGAGAGAAGATGAGGCAGATACCAGTGGAAAAACGGATCAGCAGAAAGAACCTGATCAGCAGGAAAAATCCCAGACACAGAATACATCAGTGGAAGGTTCCGGATCTGTAGATACAAATGAGAATACAAATGAAACAGATAAAAAAAATGGGCAGATAACAGAAAAAAATCAAAACACAGCAAATAATATTTCAGCAGAAAATAAAACCGATGGTTATACTAAATTACTTCAGGTTGAAGAGAAAATAAATGCTGGTGAAATAAGAAAAAGTTCTGCCATGAGAGACAGTATCGATTATGTGGACAGTATAAAGTCAGCTAAAAAATTCAAAGATATTTTTTATTCTTCGATCGATAACCGCACTGCCTCTGATATAATAAACAATTTAAAAGATAATTTAAGCAGAGAAGATGTTTATCAGCTGACACTGATTTTTTCCGAATTTCCGGCAGTTCGAGATGCAATATATTCCTATATCGATAAATCCAGAAACTTAGATCAAGTTATAGATGCATCAGAGCAGTTTACAGATCACAAATATCAGTCAAAAAGCCAGAAAAAAGGACTGGAATTTGTCAGTGATCTCTCAACTGCATATGAGTATAAAAAACATTTTTTTGAACATGTGGAAATAGGAAATACTGCTGCAAACAGTAAAATATATGATTTTGTAATAGCACACCTAAATAATGCAGAAAATATAGAGGAAGCGGTAGAAATATCGAGAAAGTTCGATGATATATACAGCCGGGCCAGCATGGAAAAAGCAGCCGCTGATCTGGTAGTTTCTAAGGAAAGTCTGCTCAAGTTTGTCAGCTATTATCCTGTCGAAAATGTCTGGATGGGAAGTATATTAGAACAATTATCAGATTCAGAACTGCTGGAGACAGCCAGGAATTTTGAGAAAAAAGATATTGAAGATAAAGCACGCAGTATATATTTTAATCAGAGCGAAACCTATCAGGAGTTTAAAAATGTTATCGATTATTTTCCTGAATATAAAGCTGAGGCCGTAGATATAGTTTTAAACTCAATAGATAATATTGATGAGGCTGTTGAAATAAAAAACTTTATTCCGGAGTTAACCGATCATATTAAAGAAATAGCTTTTGATAAAGTAGATGATCTTTATTCTGCCGAAGTCTTTAAAAATAATTTTGATGCTGGCGATAAAAAGGCTGCAGTAGTTAAAAAATTAATAAGAAGGATCGATGAGGATGATTTATCTGAACTGATCGATTTATATGATATATCTAAAAATGAGGATAAAATCTATTATTTAAACCAGAACTATAGGAGAATAAAACAGGAATATAACCGAATATCATCAGAAAACCCGCAGTTTCAGCTGCAGGGAGAAATAGAAGATAGAACAAGAAATGAGCTGTATATATGGGGTAAGGCTATTCCATTAAATGCACCACCTAATGTATATGGAACTCTGCTGGATGACAGCAATATTTATGTTGTTGATTATGATAAAAATAATATAAATGTTAATTTCTATGCAGCACAGGGAAAATATCTGCTGAAAAAAACTACCGGAAAAGGTAATTTTGGTCAGGATGTACCTGTATGGATTTATGGTGATATGCCGGAAGAATTAAGAAATATAGAAAATGAACTGATGAAAATTAATGCTGAAATAAGTAACCTGGAATTATAGTAATAAAAATGGCAGCAGAAACAGATTACAGCACAGCAGAAATAGGCTATGCATTATTTGCCTATGATGTGGTGCATAGAGAAGGCAATCTGCATTAAGCTAT
>JBNJGL010000122.1:0-3015 GCA_051747745.1 Bacillota bacterium
TAGGAGGTCAGCAGATGAGCAGAAAGGAATTAGGCAGGAACACAATTTTTAAGCTGTCACTATTTATTTTTATATCATTATTAGTTTTTTCTTTTACTATCTGTACTGAAGCAGAAGGTAAATCTAATAATACAGTGATCGGTGGTTCAGAATTTATTCAGGCTGTAGTGAATAATAATATTGATCAGATTAAAAATTATGTGGAGCAGGGAGGAGATCCAAATCTAAAGCTAACATATCAGGGAAAGGAAACCTATCCCCTCATTATGGCTGTAAGGACAGATAATATTGATCTGGCCAAACTGCTGCTTAATAATGGTGCAGATATTTCTCTAACTGATTCAAATGGAGAAAATGCCTACAAGATAGCACAGAACTCCGAGGTAAATCCACTGCTGCTGGCAGAGTTATATAAAGCTAAAAGCAGGTGGGAAGAAAAGACCGGGAAATCATTGATTAATACAGCTGATAAGGACAATCTGCAGCAGGAAACAGAAAAAGGTACAGCTGAAAAAAATTCAGCTGACAAAATAGCTGTGACCAGTAAAATAAGAGATGAAAGAAAAAAAGAACAGAATAAATATATAGAAATAGTTACCAGTGAGAAAACTAAAATACGAAGCTATACAAGTGGAGAATCTTTCGAGCATAGAATAGGTGGTTTTAATGATGCTATTTTCAGTCAGAATGGAAAAACACTGGTCTTAGTTGAAAGTTATGATAAAGGTGCCAGAACTGTTAATGGAAATAGACAGTCCAGAGATTATCACAAATTCAGTCTTTATCAGCTCAAAAACGGAGTATATAAATTTATTGACAGTTTAAATTTTAATACTTTTGTAGATACAGGCGGCCGATCCTATAGAGAGAACTATAATATGGCATTATCTCCTGATGGAAGTCTAATAGCTATACACAGAGAAAATAAGATTTATTTATATAAGGGTGATAATTTCAATTTTGTTTCTACTTTACCAATATCAAACTCTGATGAAGGATATTATATCGCTATAAGCCCTGATAATAACTATATTTCGGGAATTTATAGTTCTCGTTCAGATGATGTTTATTATAATAAGTGGTCAATCAGCAGGAAAGGCAAAGTTATTTCTGGAAAAAGAATTAATTTAATTAAAAATAATGCTACAGGAAGATATATATATAAAGGTCTGGATTATTCCCCTAATGGCCGCTATTTAATAATAAAAGGGTATTTATATGCAGACCCTGGAGATTATTATACGGTGGCACTGATTGATGCAGAAAGTTTAGAATTAATAAATGACTTTAATGCCGCCCAAAAAAATGATGTAACAGCAGATTATGTATTTGACCTATATTTCGATGGGGTTGGCAAATATGCCTTTCTGCACACCTATGACAGCCATAAATTATTTAATTTACAAGAAAAAAGAATTGAAGATCTAAATTTTGAAGAGAGAATTAAGTTTTATGCAAGTGAAGATTTAGTTGACGGAAAATTTTATAAAAACTGGCTGGTAGGTCTTTACAGTAGAAATGCTTTCTATGAGGTGCTGCTGACCGAAAGTGATTCTGCTGAATATGCAAAAAAAGCAGTGAAAAATAAAAAACTGACATTTGATGAGAAGATTTATGGAATAAGCTATTTATATGATACTGATGAATGGGTGATCGCTGCCAGAGATGGGCTTCATTATATTGAAGCAGAAAATCAGGAAGAATATGAAGCAGCAAAACAGGCAGAAGCTGAAAAAGAAGCTCTGGCAGCAGAGCGAGATAAAAAGCTGGCAAAAATGGTGGCAGAAAGACAGAAAAAAAGAGAAAAAGCAGAAGCATTGTACAAAGAAAGTCTTGAACTTATCAATGTTGGCTTTGTTGATCAGGGTTATAATAAATATATAGAGGCTGTTAAGACCGATCCTTTAACAGCCCAAAATATGGCCAGACTTGATCAGCTCTATAATTTACTTGGAACTATAGAAGTTTATCAGCTGGCAGAAATTTTCCGCTATCAAAAAGAAGTTATTTTAAATCAGGAGAAAACAGCCAAACTCGGATTTAGTCCTGAGCTGAAAAATAATCAGTGGAAGATCAAATCAGTTAATACAGGTACTCCAGCTGAAGAGGCTGGAATGGAAGCTGGTGACCACATATTATTATTTGATGAACAGTATCCAGAAAATCAGGAGGAACTATTCTGGCTTTTAGAAGAAAAATCTCCCGGTGATCAATTTGGATTAACATTTATAAGTGCTGATGCAGAAGGTGACTATAAAGAAGATGCTTATTTTAGACTTGTAGAAGGATATAGAGAAAGTTCAGCAGTGGCAAAGCTGACAAATAGGATATTTGACTATGGACTGCTTGCTTTTAGAAGTGGACACAGCCATTTAACCAGAAAAAGTATTGAAGAGCTGAAAAAACTGCCGGAAAAATATCCAGCTGATTTTTATCCACAGCTAAAAGAAGTCAATAAAGACTCAATTATTATTCTGGAAGCTCTGCTTAAAGCATCAGTTGACAGCAGCAGTGCCTACAATTATATGCTGGAAGAATTGGATGGAAGAAAACTGACTGAAGCACTGCAGGGATATTTTAAATTTTCTGTTACAGCAGAAATAATGGCACCACTGTATGCAGATAGAGTTAAACTGTCATATTTTACTGGTGTTCCCCAGGAAGAACTGCCGGAAGTAGAAATGTGGCCACAGCAGAAATTGAACTTTGTTGATTTGAACGGTAATTTCATACAGGGCCAGGCAGCAGACCCATATATAAAATAGTAAACTCTTTTTGCAGCTTGAAAATAAATTTTAGGGGAACTCCTTTTTGCCCTGTAAATTGAAAATATACCGCTTAGATGATATAATCCTTAAGGACTGATATTGTTTGTGAACCTCCACTCCCAAATCAAAAACAAGATTTGCAAGTGGTTTCTAACTACTTTATATAGATTAAAATTCAATCTATATTACTAGGCTAGTTTACAAGATGTTTGATATTTAACTGTTTTGACCTGAATATCAGGCTATC
>JBNJGL010000123.1:0-3009 GCA_051747745.1 Bacillota bacterium
ATATTTTAATTTTTAAAGAAGCTGGAAAGAAACTACTCCTAATGCAAGCATTGCAACTGCAGCAATAAGCGTAGAATAACTTTTAAAAACAGGTGCCGCATCAGAAACAATGATTTCTTCTTTTATCGAAGCAATTAATACAAAAAGAACATAGCTGCCCAGCACATAAGCAGTATTTACTGTCATCATGCCGGCATAATTATAACCACCACTCTGAATTAAAAGCTGACTCCCAAAAAGCGGCCCCAGAGCAATGACAAAACGCGGCAGTCCAAACCAGTCTCCTTCTAAACCAATCCATTTTTTTAGAATAATAACACCAACTATTGTTGTAAGAAAGAAAATAGCAGGATTAAAAGGATCATATGCAGCAGGATGAAGATTATTCAAAAACCATCCTAAAACATTGATAACAAATATTGTGCTGACATATTTTAGACCTTTAACAGCAGTTTTAGGAATAGACTCTGCTTCTACCATCATAAATAAAACACCCAAAAAATAGGCTAAACTCATATTTTCGCTCAGCATTGAATTTAAAAATAATCGGGCTGTCTCAGACAAGCTGCTCATCCCCTTTCTCTTCTGTCTCATTAATCCTATTTCCTTTATCTTTTCTGGATAACTCTACCATCAGATATATTATACTCACTATTAGAAAAGCGCCTGGAAAATCTTCTACAAAACCAAAAGGAGGATAACCGGCTTTTGTCAGCTGTATGCCAAAGATCATCCCCTGGCCCAAAATCTGCCTCAGGGCTCCAACAAATATCATCATAATAAAAAAGTCTTTTTGATATGAAAAAAAGTTTTCCTCTTCACCACCTGCTCCAACATATATTAGTGGTGTTACTCCAAGTAAAAGCAAATAATTGTTAACATATAATTCTAAAGAAGGTAAAGCGTTAATAATCGATATATAGAAAACATAACTCAGTGCTATTCCCAGTCCAATAAGTAAATACCATTTAAAATCTTTTTCAGCAGTAAAGTGGTCAGATATAAACTTAATTATAATTGATATCATAACAGCACTAACTGCAATTATAACTGCCTGCTTCAAATTATTGGTTCCACCCAGAAGAGGCAGTAAACCCATCAATAAAACTTTTTCTAAAATCGTTAGATTTTTATCCATCGGAACCTCCTTCTGCTGTAGCTCCAGAATCTGTATCTGTTGATGAATAGCTCTGTTCATTTGTTTCTGTACTGTCCTGAATATTTAAAGCATTTTTTACTGCATTAATTAATCCATTTGAAGAATTTGTAGCTCCGGATACGAGATCAACATCCAATTCCTGTGTTTCAATTATCTTTGCCTTGACTGTTTCTATTGCCTTATCTCCCAAGCCTTTTGTTTCATTCTGAGATAAAACTTCAATTACGGATATTTCTCCACTTTCAACTATTACCTTAACTTCTATCTGATCTACATGTCCTTCAGCAGAACCAGTATGTTCACCATCACTAAAACTGCCTTCACCAGCAGATTCTTCTGCCTTTTGAAGAGCTAATTCAACAGCTTCAATAAATGCCTCACTGGTATAAGTGGCACCAGACACTATTGTCAAACTTGTATCCTGCTTTTCTAATAATTCAGCTTTAAGTTTTTTATAGGCAGGTTCTGCCAGATATTCTGTTTCCTGATCTTCTATAATCCTGACATCTTCGATATCTCCATCAGCAATATTAACTTCTACTACTATTTCTCCTTTTGCACCACGAGCACTACCTCTATAACTGCCATCAGTAAGACCAGCTTCCTGATCTGCTAACATTAACTCAAGTCCGGCGTTAACTGCTCTGGCAGCTGCCTGAGAAGAAAATGTTGCTCCACTGATTGTGTCAGTTTTGTCCATAACCTGACCCACATCTTCTATGCTAAAATTATTAAACTGCAAAAGGAATTCCGGATCTTTTATTCTGGCTCCCAGGGTAGGTGATTCACTTTCTTCAATAATCTCAGTATTTTCTATTTCACCATTTTCATTTAAAGTAAGGAGTATTTCAATCGGCGCTTCAAAGCCATTCCTGGCTATATATACCAGATTTGCTGAACCCTCCCCTTCTTTTAAAGCAGAAAACAATATATCTTCATTTTCTTTTTCTACTATCTCAAAACTATCAGCTTCTGGAGCTGCTTCTTTTAAATGGTTATATGTAAGTGTTCCTGGATAAATATCATTATCCCCAATCAAAGTTATACCAACCAGCAAAATCAGCATCGAGACAATTATGATAGAAGCAAACTGTACCGCTTTTTCCTTTATGTACTCAACCTCTCCAAAATGAGGACCTTCTAAAATACTGTCAAATAAATATGAAACTCCATTGATAATTAAAATTGCAAATGTTATACCTTCCGGATATGGTGTATAATGACGGATAAAGATTGTCAAAAATCCACCTAATAATCCATAAGCTATTTTTGCCCATTTAGACACAGGAGAAGTCACCATGTCAGTTGCCATATAAACTGCACCAAATATTATACCGCCAGATAGTACAGCAAAAATAGGATCCTGGCCCAGAAGTAGTGAAGTTAGCGCAGCCCCTGTAATAAATGATAATGGTATTTTAAGATCAATATAATCTCTAAAATATAGATATATACCGCCAGCAGCAAGAGCTATAACAGAAGTTTCTCCAATACTCCCCGGTATATTTCCGATAATTAATTGACTGTAGCTGAAAGCATCATGTCCCAAAGCAAGTGGAGTTGCTGCCGACACACCATCTACCGGACTTATCCATTTAATCATTAAAGATGGATAGGAAAGCAGAAGTACTGCTCGTGCAATCAGTGCAGGGTTAAAAATATTGCTGCCCAAGCCACCAAAAAGATGTTTTCCTATTATTACTGTTATAAATCCTCCAACAATTGGAATCCACCAGGGTACAGTGGGGGGAAGGGTCAGGCCTAATAAAGTGCCGGCAAGAAAAGCACTTCCATCTCCTAATAATGAGCTGTTTTTTACGAAGGGTTTTTCGAAAATAACTGAACTTACA
>JBNJGL010000124.1:0-2881 GCA_051747745.1 Bacillota bacterium
CTGATTCTACTGCATAATCTCTTAAATTTTTTGTTTTTCCACTTTTATACTCTTGTTCCGAATACTCACTAAGAACCACTACAGGATCTTCAACAGCTCTGATGAATTCAATTTTGCCTGGTTTTAAATTCATAAATAAAGTATCTCCATTTTCAATTTGTGCAATTTTGCGAGCCTCTTTAGGAATAGTAATTCTACCTCTTGAATCAACTTTAACCGTAAGTTTTTTACTCAAAGTAAACACCACCTTTTAATCATCTTCGTGGGTTTTACCCACAATTAAATTATATATCATATAAATTAACAAAGCAAATAATCACAGACTTTATTTTTCTTCTTTTTGTGATAGAATATATGATAGAAGTCAAGAAATTTTAACAAAATATTTTATATTGAATTACATAATAATTTAAAATTATAAAGAATTTTTCACATAATTTTAAAACTAGCTGTAAAGGAATGATAAAATGAAAATTGCTGTTGCAGGAGCAGGTTATGTAGGGCTTTCCAATGCCGTTTTACTTGCTCAGAACCATGATGTTACTATTGTTGATATTGTTGAAGAAAAAGTTAATATGATCAATAATTTAGAATCACCGATTGTTGATCCAGAGTTAGAAGATTATCTGGCCAATAATGGCCTTAACTTAAAAGCTACTACTGAGGGGCATAAAGCTTACAGGGAAGCTGAAGCCGTTATTATTGCGACACCTACAAATTATGATCCAGAACAGAATTATTTTAATACCAGAACAGTAGAAGCTGTGATTGCAAATGTTCTATCACTTAATGAAGATGCAGTTATGATTATTAAATCAACTGTACCGGTTGGTTATACAGAAGAGGCCAAAGAAAAGTTTGATACAGAAAACATAATTTTTTCTCCTGAATTTTTGCGGGAAGGAAAAGCTCTTTATGATAATCTATATCCTTCAAGAATTATTGTTGGAGAAAGATCACAAAGAGCAGAGGAATTTGCTTCATTACTTGTAGAAGGTGCCAAAAAAGAAGATATACCTGTACTTTATACTGATCCTACTGAAGCAGAGGCAATTAAACTTTTTGCCAATACATATCTTGCCATGAGGGTTGCTTTCTTTAATGAGCTTGATACCTATGCTGAAATGAGAAATTTAAATACAGAGCAGATCATAAGAGGTGTTGGACTTGATCCAAGAATCGGAGATCATTATAATAATCCGTCTTTTGGTTATGGTGGTTACTGTCTTCCCAAAGATACAAAACAGCTGCTGGCCAATTATGAAGATGTGCCAAATAATATTATGCAGGCAATTGTTGATGCCAATAGGACAAGAAAAGACCATATTGCTAAAATGATAATAGAGAAAAAACCAGAAGTAGTTGGAGTATACCGTTTAACCATGAAGAAAAACTCAGATAATTTTAGACAGTCTTCAGTTCAGGGTGTCATGAAGAGAATAAAAGCAAAAGGTATTGAGGTAATTGTTTATGAGCCAGTACTGGAAAAAGAAGAATTTTATCGTTCCAGAGTAATTGAAGATTTAGACGAATTCAAAAAAGAAGCAGATGTCATTGTGGCCAATAGAATGGCTCCAGAATTAGAAGATGTTGAAGATAAAGTATATACGAGAGACCTGTTTAACAATAATTAAATAATAAAGAATGGAAGGCAGTTCCTTTTTATGGAGCTGTCTTTTTTAGTTTGCTGTGATATAATAAAAATAGAACAATAGAAAGGGGAGAGTAATATGGTGGATAAATATCCTCTTTTATACAAACCTAAAAAATCTAGAGAAAAGGTTGAAGAAAAAAGACAGTTAGCACTTTTTAAAGCCAAAAAAATTGCGGAACTTTTATATAGAAAATATAATGTTAAAAAAGTAATTTTATTTGGTTCTGTGCTTAAAAGTGAGGATTTTTCTCTGGAATCTGATATAGATATTGCAGTTGATGGTTTGAAGGAGGAATTATTTTTTAAAGCTTATGGAGAAATAAGTTCACTATATAAAGGGATATCTGTTGATTTTATTGATGTTAAAGATTGTAGAGAGTCTATTAAGGAATCAATTTTGAATAATGGGGTGAAATTATGACTGAGAAAGCTTTTTTAACATTAATTTCTAGAATTGATGATGATCTAGAAGAACTCATATTATTAAAAAATAAAATTGATAGAGCCTGGGAAAAATATAATATGGAATCAGAAGAATTTTATTTAGATAGTGTTGCACTCAATCTGCATGGTTTTTACTCTGGACTTGAGAAGATATTTTTGTTAATTGCACGGGAAATAGATGAGAGTGTACCGGAAGGTGGTTCATGGCATCAGGAATTATTAGAGCAGATGGCTATAAAAATAAAAAAGATACGTCCTTCTATTATTGATAAAAATACTAAAAAGATACTTGATGAATATCGAGGATTTAGGCATATAGTAAGGAATGTTTATTCTTATAATTATTCAGCTAAAAAAATTAAAGTTCTTGTAGAAGATCTTGATGAAAATATTGATAAAATAATTGGGGATATTAAAAGGTTTTTGGAGTTTTTAGAAGAAGAAACCAGCTATTAAAAGGAAAATATATCTAATTCTTAATAAGGGAGATTGATTTTGAATACTATATGTATTAATATAATACTTGAAGCACTAAACATAGTTTTGATATAACAGCTAATACAGCATGTGGAAACTATTAAGAGATAGGTGGTGAAGACTTTGGATCAGGAACTTCTGGATAGTATTCGAGAAATAGTATGTGAGGAAACAAAGAAAATTGTTCGTGAAGAAACCAGAAAAATAGTTCGCGAAGAAACCAGAAAGATAGTGCGTGAGGAAGCTGCAGATATGAGAGGCGATATCTCATCACTCAAAACAGATGTCTCATCACTCAAAACAGAT
>JBNJGL010000125.1:0-2845 GCA_051747745.1 Bacillota bacterium
ATAGGCTTTAATTTGCAAAATTAACCATAATTTATATACAGATGTCTTGACATTGAAATTATATTTATTTATAATTATTAATAATTGAAAATGTATTGCTGGTGTCAAGTGGGAAACTTGACACTAATTTGTTGTACGGAGAAAAAAATTAAGAAAGCAGAGGGATATAGATATGGTTGAAGAAGTTTTACTTACAGAAGAAGGTTATGAAAAGCTGGAAAAAGAGCTGGAATATCTTGAAAAAGTTAAAAGAAGAGAAGTCGCAAAACGAATAAAAATTGCAAGAGAATTTGGTGATATTAGTGAAAACTCTGAATATGATGATGCCAAAAATGAGCAGGCCTTTGTAGAGGGAAGAATTAAAGAAATAAAAAATATGATTAGAAATGCTCATGTAGTTAAAGATGAAGAAGTTACTGACAAAAAAGTTAATCTGGGAACAACTGTTGTGCTGGAAGATTTAGAAACAGATGAGAAAGTTCGCTATACTCTTGTTGGATCAGCCGAATCAGATCCACTTAATTATAAGATTTCTAATGAATCACCGATAGGTAAGGCTATAATTGGTCATAAAATCGGAGATAAAGTGACAGTTGAAATTCCTTCTGGAGAAGTGAAATATAAAATTGTTTCCATTGAAAAAAGCAAAAAATAAATAACGAAATAAAGGGATGTGTAATTTAGTATGAGTGAAACAAAAATTGAAGATATGAATGAATTGATGAAGCAGCGGCGAGAAAAATTATCCAAACTCAGGGAAGAAAAAGATAGGGCTTTTGCTGAAAAATATGAGTATACTCATAAGGCAGAAGAAGTGGAAGATAGTTTTGATGAGCTCGAAGAAAAAGAAGTTAAACTTGCCGGGAGATTAATGGCTATTAGAACTCATGGGAAAGCCAGTTTTGCTGATTTAATGGATATGACCGGTAAAATTCAGCTTTATATTAAACAAAATATTGTAGGAGAAGATCGATATGAGTTTTTTCAGGATTTAGATTTAGGAGATTTGATCGGAGTGACAGGAACTGTTTTTAAAACAAGAAGAGGGGAAGTTTCTGTAAAAATCACTTCTTTTGAACTGCTTACAAAATCTCTGCGCCCTTTACCGGAAAAATTTCATGGTCTTAAAGATAAAGATTTACGATACAGACAGAGATATCTGGATTTGATTGTTAATCCAGAAGTAAAAGAAACTTTTATAATAAGAAGCAGGATTGTTAGAGAAATGAGAAATTTTTTGGAAGAAAAAGGCTTTTTAGAAGTTGAGACACCAATGATGCATCCAATAGCAGGAGGTGCTACTGCCAGGCCTTTTATAACTCACCATAATACACTGGATATGGATCTATATTTAAGAATAGCACCTGAGCTTTATCTAAAAAAACTAATTGTGGGCGGTTTCGAAAAAGTATTTGAAATAAATAGATGTTTTAGAAATGAAGGAATGTCGTATAAACATAATCCTGAATTTACAACTATGGAGCTTTATCAGGCACAGGCAGATTATAATGATATGATGGAGCTTACAGAAGGACTTGTTTATTATCTAGCAGAAAAGGTACTGGGTAAAAGTGTGGTAGAATATGAAGAAACTGAAATTGATTTTACCCCTCCCTGGAGAAGAATTACTATGGTAGATGCGGTGAAAGAATATAGTGGGATTGATTTTTCTGAATTTGATACTGCAGAAGAAGCTTATAAAAAGGCGGAAGAAATAGATTTAGAACTGGAACCAGGATTATCCTATGGAGAAGTTTTGAATGCTGTTTTTGAAGAAAAAGTAGAAGATCAACTTATTCAGCCTACATTTGTAATGGATTATCCAATTGAAGTTTCTCCACTTGCTAAAAAGCATGAAGAGGATTCAAGATTCACATATCGTTTTGAAGCATTTATATATGGTAGAGAAATTGCTAATGCGTTTAGTGAGTTGAATGATCCGGAAGAACAGAAAAAGAGATTTGAAGCACAGGTTGAAATGAGAGAAGCCGGTGATGAAGAAGCTCAAATGATGGATTATGACTTTATAAGAGCTTTAGAATATGGTATGCCACCTACCGGTGGTCTGGGAATCGGTCTTGATCGTTTAATAATGCTCTTTACTGATTCCAGTACAATAAGAGATGTAATATTATTTCCAACTATGAGGCCGGAAAGCAAGGAATAATTGATAATCAATGAAATAATCATTAAATTGGGCTGCAGAACTTGCGGCCCAATTATTATCTCAGGAGGTGCTTTAATGTTGAAAGAAATGACGGTAAGTACAAATAAGAAAGTAGAATTTATCGATATTACGCAAAAACTTCGTGAGGCTGTAAGAAAAAATAATATTGAAAGTGGAAGTGTCTCTATTTTTATTCCCCACACTACTGCTGCAGTTACCATTAATGAAAATGCTGACCCTGATGTTCAGCAGGATATAATAAAAAAAGTAAATGAAATAATTCCATTTAAAGATAATTACAAACATATTGAAGGGAATTCGGCTGCACATATAAAAGCAAGTATATTTGGTAATTCAGAGCTAGTTATCATTGAAAATAATGATCTGGTTTTAGGAAGATGGCAGGGAATATACTTTTGTGAATTTGATGGTCCGCGCAGAAGAAAATATTATCTTAAATTTCAGCAGGATAAATAACAAAAAATAACTGTACCCCCTTGACAAAGAAGAGATGAGATGGTAAGATGATATATGTCGCTGAAAAGTAATATTGAAAAAATAGCGGCTCAAAAAAATATCAAATCAGTCCTTGACAGAAAGATAAAGTGATGATAAGATATTAAATGTCGCTGAGAAAAAAGCGGCAGAAAAAAAGAAAGATTTGGGAACCTTGAAAAG
>JBNJGL010000126.1:0-2833 GCA_051747745.1 Bacillota bacterium
CTCCTTATTATATGTGTCAGTGTTATTCTCAGAATCATTTGCTTTGTTGGTGTCAGATCCAGCCTCATTTTGTGAACTGTCAGCAGCGGCTGAAGAAACCGGGAACAGACAGGAATTAAAATCTTCTGCATCTACATCATATTCTTTGAGCAGCCTGATGCTCAGTTCTTCGCTTAAACCAAAAGATGAAATTTCTTCCATCAGCTGCTGTTTGGTGCCTTTATCTGCCAGATATCCATTTACCCGTGCTGCAGCAGTAGAATTGATAAATTCCTCCATACTGTAATTTGCAAGAAAATATTCTTTATATTCTCTGTGCTGCTGAAGATTGTATTTTTGATGATAGTTTTCTGCTAAATAGAATTTCTCATATTTTTTTAGCTGAGTTTTAATTTCCAGACCTGATTTATCTTCCAGCTCTTTCTTTACTGACTGTGCAGTCTGCAGTTCTTCCTTATTTTGATAAAAAAGGATTGAAGCATACTGTCTGGAGTAGGATCGTCCATAAGGATTATGGCTGGCAAAGAAAAACTCAACCAGTTCTCTGTAAGAGATTTTTTCTGGATCATAATCTATTTCAACTGTTTCTGTATGATCACCTATATTTTGATAGGTGGGATTTTCAGTACTCCCTCCTGAATATCCTACTCTGGTTCTTACAACACCATCCAGTACTCCAAAAGCTGCATCTGGTCCCCAAAAACATCCAAGAGCAAAAGCGGCGGTTTCAGTTTCTACATTCTGTATCTTTTTATCTATCAAAGCTGTCATTTCAGCATTTACTGGGCTGATATTTAGAACCAGCATCGAAATCAGCAGAAAAAACAAAATAAAATTGTTCATTTTAAATTACCTCCTTTAAACATAATTGTTAATTGAACATCTTACTCTAAATTAAAGTAAAAATTTAGAGGGAATTTTCTTTTAATATTTTAGATTATTGTCTTTATGAATATACAACTGTCTCTATTACTATAACTATATTTATATCTATATTTATGTCTATGTCTGTATATCTATCTATATAACTCTAGCTATTTCCATTCCTATACCTGTATTTCAATTTCATGTCTATATAATTATTTTAATAGTAATCATTATTAATTAATAGTAAAGCAATTACTTTTTTAAAATATTATATCTAAAATTCTTTATAAAACTCTTTCTAAATTTCATATTGAATTCAACTAAAAAATTAACTTAAAATACCGCAAACAGCCATCCTTAATCTCTGCTCTGATTGAAAAAACACTTATTAATACAAAAAAATATCCCCCGGCAGCGGGGGATAATCAGCTTTCTGATAACATAATATACAGGGCACAAATATACACAGCATCAAAATTAAAAGATAAGATTAACTTAATTATACATATAATCTCTGGTCAAAGGTAAATCTATATTTTTCCCATTTGAAAACAGCAGCTGATGGACAGAAGTATCGGCATATCTAAAAGCAGCAATTGAGCCCATTAAAAACAGCTCCCACATTCTAACAAACTCATCATCGAATTTTTCTCTAACCCGATCAGTGATCTGTTCATAATTTTCCAGCCACTTTTCCAGTGTAAGTGCATAATGAAAACCTATATTTTCTGCATCAATTAGATGAAAAGACTGTTCTCCCAGATGCCAGACAATTTCCCTTAAAGACGGTATATATCCCCAGGGAAAAATATATTTTTGTATCCAGGGATGGGTTGGATTTTCTGTCAGATGGGTAATACTGTGCAGTAGAGATAATCCACCTTTTTTGAGCATGGTTTTTACAGCTGAAAAATATTCTTCAATATATTCCTGGCCCACATGTTCAAACATACCCACACTCACAATTTTGTCAAATTGTTCCCCTTCTTCTGCAAGTTTGCGGTAATCTTTCTTTATAATTTTAACTTTATCTGAAAGACCTTTTTGCTTAATTTTCTCACCGGCACCTTTTACCTGTTCTTCACTCAAAGTTATGCCGAGTACATCTATATCATAGTTTTCTGCTGCTTTGATGGCCAGTCCACCCCATCCACAGCCAATATCCAGCATTCTATCTCCTGACTCTATATTCAGTTTTTTTAATATGTGATCCATTTTCTGCTGCTGTGCTTTTTTTAGGCTGTCATCTTTACTTTTAAAATATGCACAGGAATATGTCATCGTATTATCCTGCCACAGTGAAAAAAAGTCATTTCCTAAATCATAGTGTTTTTGTACTCCTTCTGCCTGCTCTTCAACTGCAGCTTCTTTTTGTACTTTCCAATCACTGTATGTACCAAGATTTTCTGCCTCATTTTTTAGTTTGGCCCCATTTTCTGCAGCTGTTTTGATAAGCTTTTTGTATGAACCATCAAAATCAATATCTCCCCGCATATATGCCTCACCAATTTCTAACTGCGGATTTTTTCTGATCTGATTTAAAGATAATTTTTCATTTATGTAAATTGTAAAAGCCGGATTAAAATTAGAACTGTTATCTTTGTTAAATGACTGTTCTTCTCCATCCCAGTAGACAACACCAAACTCTTCCCCTTCCAACTGACTAAAAATTTTGTTTAATACTTTTTTGGTTAACATGATAATCTCCTTTCTTTTTTTAAAAAAAAATTTATTTCAAATTTCCATCATTTACTATATTATATTTAATTTTTAACAATAATTCAAAAGTGATAGAAGTTATAGTCTGCTAGCAAACCTCGTGGGCTTGCCCCGAGGAGGGTCAATAGATCAAATAAAGATGAATTAATGTTATCTATATTGTTCCCACAAAAAGTTTATTTGCAAAACATTAGGCATTTTTCGTTAATCTACCTTAAACAGTGCCTGTACGAATTATTTAAATACG
>JBNJGL010000127.1:0-2810 GCA_051747745.1 Bacillota bacterium
AGAAACTAAGACTAAGAGGATAAAAAAGGCAAAGGCCATTGCTGCACCATAACCCATACTGTTCTGTTTAAAACTTGTTTCATAAATATACTGAACTATAGGGCGGGTATCTGTACCCGGGCCACCACCTGTGATTAACCAGACCTGTGAGAAAATCTTAAAGGAAAATATGATCTGCAGTAATGTTACCACCCAGGTTATCGGTTTTAATGATGGTAGGGTAATATACAGCAGCTGCTGAAACTTGGTTGCACCATCCACCTCTGCTGCTTCGTAAAATGACTCCGGAATATCCTGCAGAGCTGCCAGATATAAAATCATATTAAAACCAACAGTCCACCATAAAGTGGCAAAAACTATAACAAACCAGGCCAGTTTTGTTTCCCCCAGCCAAAAAATAGTTTCTTCGACCCCAAAACTTGCTAAAATTTCATTTAGAAGTCCACTGTGGGGCTGGAAAAAATAAACCATAATTGAAGAAATAACTGCCACTGATAGAACATAGGGAAGGAAAAAAGAAATTTTGATAAATAATTGCCCTCTAATTTTTTGATTTGCCAGTAGTGCTAAAACTAAACCCCCGATAACAATTGTTGGTGTAGAAATAACTACAAAAAGCAGAGTATTCCCCAGTGACTCCCAAAATGCCGGGTCTTTGACCATGTAAAAATAATTGTCCAGACCGACAAAGCCCATATTCCGAACCATAGTCCAGCGGTGTAAACTCATCCAGAATCCTCTAAAAATGGGATAGATCAAAAATATCGCATAAACTAAGGCAAAGGGTAAAAGAAAGGGTAATGCCTTTAAAAATGGGTAGCGATTGGATAATTTATTATAATATTTCAAATTGAAACCTCCTTTATAAATTCTAAATTGGAGCACAGGTGCTTAAAAACACCTGTGCCTTAAGTTCAGCTTTTCTGTTATCTGCTCAATTGTCTTTCTACTGCAACAGACATCTCTTCAACAGCTTCTTCTGCTGTAATCTGTTTATTCCAGACTTTACTTAAAGCTGTTGTGATTTCAGTTCTAATACTCCAGGTATATGAGCCAGCACTATCAAAAGTTACATAATCTGCCGCTTTAACATAGTCCATTCTGTAAGGCATATCTTTAAACTCTTCTTTTTCCTGTACGGTTTCATTACTTGGAATATGTCCGGCTTTTGCCCAGAGCTCACCGTGATCTGTAGCCCATTTAGCAAAGGTTAAAGCTGCTTCTCTTTTTTCCTGATTTACATCTACTGCATAGGGCAGAACAAGGGTGTGAGAATCTCCCCAGGCAGATCTGTCATCAAAAATCTGAGGCATAGGGATTACTCCAAAATCTAAATCCTCTGTATCTTCTAAAGTACCAGTAATCCAGACACCTGTAAGTAGACTTGCTGCTTCTCCATTTCTAAACAGGTTTACGTTTTCCATATACTCTGAATGAAGTGGAGAATAATCATTATCATAAAACTCCTGCATGTACTCAATTGCCTCAACTGCTTTATCTTCATCTAATGTTAGCTCACCTTCAGTAACTACAGGGCTGCCGCCAAGCTGATTGTAGAGACTCCACCAGACTCTGTAGTGGCCTTCTGCAGTTAACTTTGTCCAGTTGGTCATCGGATATTTTGCAGAAGAATCAGACTTTAATTTTTCCATAAATTCCATAAAAGAACCTTCCATTTTAGGTGTTCCATCTTCTGCTAAAAGGTCTGCTTCTGCTAAATGTTCTTTATTATAATAGAAAACCAGTGGATGGGTATCAAGAGGTACCCCATAAATCTGACCATCAATTTCTGCACCGTCTAAAATATTTGAATTATACTCACTCCAGTCAATACCGGCATTTTCTCCCAATTCATTTAAAGAAACAATTAAGCCCTCATCTGCCAGTTCTTTAACTCTTGTAACATGACTGATTGCAATATCAGGACCATTACCACTTGCTGTAGCTGTTTTGAGTTTTGTATAATATTCTTCCCATTCTAATCTGGTAACATCTACTTCTATATCCTCATGTGTTGCATTAAATTCTTCAACAATTTCATCCATAAACTCCGCATCTCCGCCACCAAATAGATTCCAGTATTCTACAGTTACTGCTTCTGCCATCACATTTGATGTCAATCCAACCATCAGAGCAACTAAAACTACCAAAAATAAAACCTTTTTCATTATATAATCCCCCTTAAGTATTTTATTAGCGACTTTTAAAATTTATCACTAATGATTAATAAAGTTGATTGCCCGACTACTCCCTCAATTAATAATATTGCGAAAATTGACCCTAAAAAAATATTTCTCTGTTCAGATTTGAGTATCGCCCCCTTTAATTTAAATATTACTGCTTTGATTTAATGTTTATTGAATTAAAGCGCATAAAAAATATAGCTGAAAAATTGTCTCTAATATTACTATTCTACACGAATCAAAAAATTCCTGCATTTATTTTAATTATTTTTGATTTAATTTATTAATCATTAAATTTATACCTATATCTAAGCATAATATCCTGTCTGTAATTACCAAATTTTTTGCCGAAAAGATTGACTCCACCAACATTGCGGGCATCTTCCTTAACCCCTATCTTAACATCGATAAAATCTTCATTTTCAATCTCAAGATCAGCTAAAGTTATATCCGAAATCTTATTACCATCAATAAATGCTCCTTCTTCTGTAACCTGCCAAATTTTTAACAGTCCGTGCTGGGTTTGATCAAAATACCACCAGTCGGGATTTAAAATACCTCTTTTTTCACCAAAGTCTCCGGGAGAAGTCCAAACACCGATTTCAACTCCATTAATCCAGATTGAAA
>JBNJGL010000128.1:0-2793 GCA_051747745.1 Bacillota bacterium
AGATACTGAATTAGGCATGGCCTTTGTTTTAGTACAGCATCTGGCTCCTGACTATAAAAGTTCACTTTCTGATATTATCCGCAGCTATACCAGTATGGAGGTGTTAGAGGTTGAAGACGGAATGAAGGTTAAACCTAACACTGTTTATATTATACCCCCCAACTATGATATGCAGTTTCTTCATGGAACTCTTAAGTTAAAAGAACCATCGGCTCCCAGGGGCCATCGAATGCCCATTGATTTTTTCTTTCGTTCCCTTGCTCAGGAGCTTTCGGAAAGAGCAATCTGCATTATTCTTTCGGGGACTGGTAGTGACGGAACTCTCGGTCTTCGAACTATCAAGGGAGAAGGTGGGATGGCCATGGTTCAGAAAGCAGATTCTGCCAATTACAAAGGAATGCCCAATAGTGCTATTGCCACCGGCTTAGTTGACTATGAACTCACTCCATCTGAAATGTCCAAACAGCTCACTGCCTATGTTTCCCATGCCTTTGGTGAACTTGACCGGTCTGTACAGGATAAACCTGAAGTAGAAAAATTGTTGAAAAAGATCTTTATCACCCTGCGTAACCAGACTGGCCACGATTTTTCTCAGTATAAGCCCACTACCATTAAAAGACGTATCCAGCATCGGATGTCTGTCCAGCAGATTAAAAAAATGAATAGATATGTTAAGTATATGCAGCAGACTCCAGAAGAGGTTGAAAATCTATTTCGTGATCTGCTTATTGGTGTGACCAATTTTTTTCGAGATCCAGAGGCTTTTAAAGTTCTTGAACAAAAAATTATTCCAAATCTTTTCGCAAAAAAACAGGAATCAGGTATACTTAGACTCTGGGTACCAGCATGTTCCACCGGTGAGGAGGCTTATTCTATTGCTATTTTAATCGCCGAGCATCAGGAAAAAATAAATCAGAATTTAAAAGTACAAATTTTTGCTACCGATATTGACAGCAATGCTATTGTTGCAGCACGCCGTGGGGTGTTTTCAGCCAGTATTGTCAATGATATTACAGAGGAGAGACTGGCAAGTTTTTTTAATACTAAAGATAATGGTAAGACCTATCGTATTCAGAAAAACATCCGCGAAATGGTTATTTTTTCTGAACAAAACCTGATTGAAGATCCACCCTTTTCCAGACTAGACCTTATCAGCTGCCGCAACCTTCTAATCTATATGAAAAAAGATTTACAGAAAAAAATTATTTCACTTTTTAGTTATGCTCTGAATCCAGGTGGGTATCTCTTTTTAGGTACTTCTGAAACTTTAGGAGAGGCAAATATTTGTTTTTCTGCAGTAAATAGCAAATTAAAAATTTATCAACTTAAGGAAGATATACAGGCTAGAAATATTGGCAGAGAATATGACTTTCTACCTCCAATGACAGCAACACATTCAAAGCAGCCACAGCTGGATGCAGTAGAGGAAAAAAATGTGGAAATAACATTAAGTGAACTAACTGAACAAAAAATTCTGGAACAGTTCAGTCCTGCTGCAGTGCTTGTTAATAGATATGGGCAGGTGCTCTATATCCACGGCCATACCGGTTTGTACCTTGAACTTTTTCCGGGCTTAAGTGGTGTCAACAATATTCTCAAGATGGCTCGGGAAGGACTGCAAACTAAATTAACCTCTGCTCTAAATGAAGCGGTAAAAGAACAGAAAAAAGTTGTCAGAACAAATCTGCACATTAAAAACAGCAGTGATATAACAAGGGCTAATTTGACTGTATGTCCGGTAAAAAAAGATTCGAGCTCCAAAATTGATAAGACCTTATATCTGATCATTCTCGAACAGGTTATGTCCTCTGAAAAAGAACCTCTAAAAGAAATTACTGAACAGTCAGCCAGTGAAAATGAAGAAAATTACGGATCAGAAAGTAAAAAAATTATAGCTGAACTTCAAAGAAAACTAAGGGATAAAAAAGAAACACTGCAGAATACAGTAGAGGAACTTCAGACTGCAAACGAAGAGCTTAAATCTTCTAATGAAGAACTGCAGTCTGTAAATGAGGAGCTACAATCTACCAATGAAGAGCTGGAGACTTCCAAAGAAGAACTGCAGTCATTAAACGAGGAATTAAAAACTGTTAATGCTGAACTGGAAAGTAATATTGCTGAGCTAACACAGGCTAACACCGATATGAATAATTTGCTGTCAGGAACCGGTATTGGTACTGTCTTTGTTGATCTCGAGCTGCATATTATGCGCTTTACTCCCTCAGCCACAAAATTTATCAACTTGATTGAAAGTGATATTGGCAGACCTGTAGGCCATATCGTTTCCAACTTAAAAAACTATGACAGGCTGCCTGAGGACACAGAGGAAGTTCTGGATACTCTTGATCCTAAAGAAGTAGAGGTCCAGACACACAGTGGAAATTGGTATATGATGCGCATTCAACCATACAGAACGGAAGAAAATATTGTCAAAGGGGCTGTAATCACCTTTAGAGATATCAGCAAAAGAAAAAATATAGAAAATAAATTTGATGAAGAGCTAAGTTTAGCTGCTGAACAAATGGCAGCAGTAGTTCATGAACCTCTGTTAGTGCTTGATACCAACTTGCGAGTAGTTAAAGCCAGTAATTCTTTTTATAATTTATTTCAGCTGAAAAATGAAGATTATCAGGGTCAACTATTGTTTGAGATAGCTAACGGACGCTGGAATATATCTCAACTGCAAGAATTATTAGCTGAGATTCTTAATCAGACTGATGTGATCAATAATTATCAGCTTAAACATAAATTTGAAAGCATAGGCTTTTGCTCCATCCGGATTAATGCCCGTCG
>JBNJGL010000129.1:0-2709 GCA_051747745.1 Bacillota bacterium
AAAGACCGTGTTCTGCCAAAACTTCTCTTTTTTCTACAGTATTGTTTGCCAGAATTGTAACTTCCAGTTCTTTAGACATTTACTTCACCTCTTTTTGAAATTCGTTCAAATTTTCTTATTACCAGTATACATTGAGCGCCCTAATTTTTCAATTTAAGAAAAAGGGTTCTCAGTAAAAATCTAGAAATAATATATTAAGTGAAAACAAATTAAGTTTTTTAGAAAGGAATTAAATTATGAATAAAAAGAAGATTATTCTGCTGATTTTAATTGCAGGGCTTTTAATGCTCTTTAGTTTTAATACAACTGCTCAAAACTTAAAAATACACTTTCTTGATGTTGGCCAGGGAGACTCAATCTTAATTGAAGAAGCAGAGGGTCAAAAAATTCTGGTTGATGGTGGAGACCGCTCTGATCAAATTGCAGCCGGAATTATCAACTACCTCAAGGATCAAAATATTAAAAAACTGGACTACATTATCAGCACCCATCCCCATGCCGATCATATTGGGGGCCTGGTAGATATTATTGACAGTTTTGAAGTGGGAACTGTACTGGACAGCGGCAAAATTCACAGCTCTAAAACATACGAAAATTATTTGATTAAAATTGACCAGGAAAATATTGATTTTGATACACCGCGTAAGGGAGATAAATTAAAAATTGGAAAAAGTGAAATTAATTTTCTCCATCCAGAACAGGAACTCGAGCAATATGATTTAAACAATTCTTCGCTTGTATTTGTACTTAAATTTGGCGAGCAGAATTTTTTATTCACCGGTGATATAGAAAAGGAAGTAGAGTCTGAGCTGCTGCAGGAAAATCCAGAACTGAAAGTTAATCTGATTAAGGTCCCCCACCACGGCAGCAGGAGCTCCAGCTCGGCCAAATGGATCAGCAGTCTAAAGCCCGAAGTGGCTGTTATCCAGGTGGGAGCTGATAATCATTACGGCCATCCAGCAGCAGAGGTTATTGAGCTCTATCAAAATGAAGGGGCAAGAGTTTATAGAAATGACTTAAATGGAAATATAGTTATTACAGCTGACGGCAGTAATTACAGTGTTAAAATCGATCAAAGTCCAGAAGATATTAAAGCAGGGGCCGAAAGCAGTTCTAAGACTGAAAATAACTCTTCCAATTCAGCAGCTGAACCTGCTCAAAGCAATTTGATTAATATAAATACCGCAGACAGCTCAACACTTGATCAACTCTGGGGTATTGGGCCGGCAACTGCCAGAAATATTATTGATTACAGAAAAAAGTATGGTGATTTTGAACAGATTGAAGAAATAAAAAATGTTGACGGAATTGATGACGGCAAATTTGGACGCTGGAGTGATAAAATTAAAGTAGAGTAAGCAATTTAAAAATAAGAAAGGATGATTTGATGAAGGTGACTGTTGATAAAATTGAAAATGATAAGGCAAGGCTTTTAATTCGTCCTGAAGAAAAAAAAGATTTTTATCTGCCTCTATCGGAGCTGCCTGAAGCTGTAACTGAAGGAAGTATTTTAGAAATTAATTTTAGGCTGAGAGAAGATGAAAAAAAGGCAGCCGAAAAAAGAGTGGGCAGCCTACTGGACAAACTTAAAAATAAAAAGAGCTGAAATTTTCAGCTCTTTTTTAATATCTATTCAAATTTAATATGATTCTGGAGCAAGACTGTAGCGCAAATCAAGTCCTAGATTATCTACCGCCGCTCGAGAGCTCTGATCTAAAATAAATTTCAAATCAAATTTTATTCTCCGCTCACCAATTTCTCCAGTAAATTTAGCGGTAGTTGAATTCAAATTCTGCCAGTCAGAGTTTGGCTGACTGCTCTTTTTAATCATCACCCTAGAATTTAAATTTCTGTTATTTAAACGCAAATGCCAGTTAGCATTGCTCATAACTTCAATAGTTAAGGCGTCTTCCACCATAATCTCTTTACTGCCATTATAATTATCCATCAAAAAATCATAATTAATATTCTTCTTTTCAATTATCTTAAGCTCCTGAAAAACTGGAATACTTGCTTTTACTGAAACCTTGGCCTGTTTTTCTGATTTATCAGCAGCTGCAGCAAAATCTGCTGTGGAAAAAATACTTAAAATCATAAACAAAAAAACAAAAGTCAAAACACTAAACTTTCTTAAATTAATTTTCATTAGATCCTCCTTTTAGCAGCCGGCTATCTCATTTTGAGATCCTTAGCTTTGTGTCCCTATCTCACGATAAGTTTACCTTTATTAAAAAGAGCTACTAACCCTTTGTATGTTCTAAGTATATCAGGATAAGTAATTTTTTGTCAAGTTATAATTTCGCAGTTCAATTTTGAATAATAACTGCTTTATTAAAACTTCCTACCTGTTTAATTATAGAGAAATTTTTATTTGAAAACTGCTTAATCTCTGCAGAATTAGAATCACCTGTCTGATTGATAATAGCTTTATTAAAATTACCAGTTTGAACTGTTAAAGCTTTATTATTAATTCCTTTTTGTTTTATTGAAGAAAAATTGTTCTTTCCTTCTGCCCTCTGTTCTGATCTGTTCCAGCTGCCATTCTGGTCTGCGTACTGTTTATTAGCTGAACCCTTTGCCATTTTTTGCAGAGCTGTATTATGGTTACCCATTTGAAAAATTTGGGCTATATTTTCTGTCTCAGAGCCCCAGTTTTTTTGATTAAAATTGTCTGCTTCAATCTGATAATCAGGACCCCAATTACTGCTG
>JBNJGL010000130.1:0-2684 GCA_051747745.1 Bacillota bacterium
TTATTTTGAATAACACAATAGGAGGAGATTATTTTGTATAATTCAATTAAACTTAGCGAAAGCGTGCACTGGGTTGGAGTAAATGATAAGGAGACTGACTTATTTGAGTCTCTATGGCCTTTACCTGAAGGTATTTCTTACAATTCTTATGTAATCAATGATGATAAAGTTGCTCTAATAGATACAGTTAAAATCAATTACACAGATACATATTTAGAGAAGGTTAAAGATGTAATTGGAGATAAAACTGTTGATTATTTAATTATTAACCATATGGAGCCTGACCATTCTGGTTCAATTAAGTCAATGCGTGAGGCTTTTCCGGAGATGAAAATTGTAGGTAATGCCAAGACTATGAATTTTTTAGAAGGTTTTTACGGGATTACTGAAGGAACAATGGTTATCGAAGATGGAGATGAACTTGATTTAGGTTCCAGAACTCTTAAATTTTATCTGACTCCAATGGTTCACTGGCCAGAAACTATGATGACCTTTGATCAGAAGGATAAAATATTATTTGCAGGAGATGCCTTTGGCGGTTTTGGTTCTCTAAATGGATATTTATTTGATGATGAGGTTAATGTTGAGCATTTTAAAGATGAAATCAGAAGATATTTTTCCAATATTATTGGAAAATATGGACCGGTTGTTCATAAAACCATTTCCAGACTGCGCAAAGAAATTGATGAAGTCGGTATGATTGCTTCTACACATGGTCTGGTCTGGAGAGAAGATCCTAATCATATCATTGAGGAATATGACAAATGGAGTCAGCAGCAGACTGAAGAAGGTGTTGTGGTTGTCTACGGATCAATGTATGGGAATACAAAGGTAATGGCAGAGGCAGTTGCCCGCTCACTTTCTGAAAATGGCATTGAACAGATTAAGTTATTCGATGTTTCACGGAAAGATGTTTCCTTTATTATTAATGATATCTGGAAATACAAGGGCATTGTATTAGGCAGCTGCACCTATAATACAAAGATATTCCCGCCAATGGAATATCTGCTGATGAGTCTGGAAAGCAGGAATCTAAGAGATAGGGTGCTCGGTATCTTTGGTTCTTACAGCTGGAGTGGTGGAGCTCTAGATAGGTTAGAAGAATTTAAAGAAATTGTTCACTGTGATCTGGTTGAACCCGTAATTGAATCACAGTTTGCACCAGATGGAAATATTTTAGAGAAATGTTATGCACTCGGTAAAAATGTTGCCCAGACAGTTAAGGAAAAATGTTAACCAATAAATTATTTCAATAAATATTTTCTATAATCTACTCCTGATGGTTGATTTTTCAAGCTCAGCATGAGGAGTAGATATTTTTTTAAAATAATATTCAAAAAATTAAAGGAATTTAAATAACTATTGTAGAAGTAATAAAATACAGAAAATTTTTTAAGATATTATGTCAGAAAATTTAAACAAGCTAAACTGACATTCTAAACAATAAACATTAATAAAATGAAAGGTTGGTGGAAAAATTGAGTAAAATTACTAGTAAAGATATTAGAAATTTTTGCTTTATATCACATGGAGGTGCGGGTAAATCAACACTAACTGAGATGCTGCTTTATAATGCAGGTGTAATCGAGCAGCCGGGAAGTGTTGATAAAGGAAATTCTCATTCTGATTTTAGTCCAGTGGAAAAAGAACATAAACATTCCGTTCATAATAGTTATTTTAATTTTGAATGGCATAATAAATTATTTCATTTTATTGATACACCCGGTTATGCAGATTTCCGCAGTGAAGTAATTAGTGCTTTAAGAATGGTTGAGAGTGCAGTGCTGCTGGTTGATGCAACAGCTGGAATTGAAGTTAATACAGGTTATGTCTGGGAGTTAGCTAAAAAAAATGACCTGGCAAAGGCTGTATTTATTAATAAAATTGATAAGGACGAAGCTGATTTTGATAAAGTCATTGAGGAACTGCGAGCTACATATGATGACAGTTTTGCAATTGTAACTATTCCTTATTATGAAGACGGTAAATTTGAAGGAATAATAGATTTACTGGATGAAAAACTTTACAAAAGTGTTGATGGTAAGCCAGAGGCTTTCCCCGTACCTGATTCAGAAAAGGAAAGAGTAGAAGATTATGAGTTAAAGCTAACTGAAGAAATAGTTGAGCTGAAAGAAGATTTAATGATTAAATATCTTGATGGCGAAAAAATAACAATCAAAGAATTAACTAAAGCTTTTGAAGAGGAAGTTGCAGGTGAAGAATTGGTTCCAGTTTTCGCAGGTTCTGCTCTGCAGAACTGTGGTGTTGCCAAGTTTCTTGATGATCTAACAAAAATCTTCCCTTCAGCTGCTGAGGTTCATTCTGATCATATAGTTGAATCTGGTAATGTTTTAGCACCTGTTCCAGAAAGCAAATTTAGTGCACAGGTCTGCAAAACAATGGTTGATCCTTATATTGGTAAGTTATCTATTTTTAGAGTTTTCTCCGGCAAATTAGAAAGAGATGATCTCGTTTATATTCCAAATATTGATGAAGAAATTAAAGTTACCAAGTTATATAAACTTAACGGTCAGGATCAAAACAATGTTGATGATTTAACAGCCGGTGAGGTTGGTGCTGTAGCTAAATTAGAGGAGTTAGAGACCTCATTTACAATTAGAGATCCGGAAACAGATATTTATTATCATGATCTGGAGTTTCCAAAACCGATGTATGCCAGAGCT
>JBNJGL010000131.1:0-2682 GCA_051747745.1 Bacillota bacterium
TAATTGATCAGCTGGTTAAGGCCAGGGAGCCGATATCTGATTATTAATAAAAGCTATAAAATTAAACTCCAAATAAAACTTAGAAATAACTAGAATTCAAAAAATGCTTATATCAGGCTACCTGCCGTATTGAGACCTCCTGTCTCGGCGGCAGTTCAGAACATCGTGTTCTTCAGCCTGATATAAGCATTTTTCTCATTAAGTTATTTTAACTAACTTTTCTAAGTCGTTTAATTTTATAGCTTTTATTTGACGGATATTTTTTTGCTCAATAAATAATTATTTTACTTTATTTCCAAATTATTCTATGATATACTTTAAATAGTATAAATATTAGAAAAGGAGGAAATTTAATGCAGCAGTTTGATGTGACGGCTCATAATTATGATTTTGTTTTTAAAGATTCTTTTAGTCTCTTCAAAAATGATATTGGCGATTTCTTAAAGGTAGAGCTGCCTGGAATTGCCTCTTATCTGGAAACTGAATTTGCTGAGATTGAAACAAGTGCAGAAAGGATGGATTTAAATTTCAAGCTGGAAGATGGGTCAATTCTGCATTTAGAAGAAGAAATAGAGGTTTCTGTTGATGATCTGATTCGTTTTGCTTCCTATGACTTAAAGTTGTATAATAGATATAGAGATAGAATACGGACTATAATTTTATGTATTAAAGGTTATCCCGATTCAGAGGCAGATTTTAATGCCGGGAGTCTGGGCTACAAAACAACTGTTGTTAACATGTCTGATAAAGATGGCAAAGCAAAGATGAAAGAATTAAGAGAAAAAATAGAGAAAGGGGAAGAAATTAATTATCTGGAATTAATATTTCTTCCGCTGATGAATAGTGATCAGGATATGGTTAAACGGGTTAAAGAAACTATTGAACTGGAAGATAAGCTGGATGCCGATCAAAAATTTAAGAATAATTTGGCTGCACTAACTATTGTGTTATGTGACAAATTTTTAAGCAGTGAAAATATGATAGAACTATGGAGGGATCGCAAAATGGTTAAATTCTTTAAATATGTAGAAGAGCAGGGCAAGAAAAAAGGAAAAGAAGAAGGCAAAATTGAAGGGAAACAGGAAGAAGCACGATTAATCCTGATGAGACAAATTAAGGCTAAGTTTGGTGATACAGATAATGAAATCATTAAGTTAATTAATGAAGCTGAGCTGAGTGAAATTGAAGATTTAAGTGAGAAAATTGTAACTGCAGATTCTAAAGAGGAAATAATAGATTTTTTAAAACATTAAATTAGATATAAAATTTGAATTAAATTTGCCGGTTGAGGCTAAAGACTTCAGCTGGCTTATTGTATTAGCATTTAAAAAAGATGAAGAAGAAAAGCTTTTAAATAATAAAGGCAAGCAATTTTCTCCTATAGCTGCAGGAAATATTGAAAAAGGAATAAGTAGCTGGAGTAATGTTAGGAAAATCTATTAAGAAAACTTAATAAGTTTTTACTTTATCTCACCCTACATAATTGTGCACAAAATGTAGGGTTTTTTTAAAACCAGCTGTTATAATATTGATATACGTTAATGAGGGAGGTTATTTTGATGGATTCGCTAACTAAGATGAACGAAGCATTAAAGCATCTCGAAAAAAATTTAACAGATGAAATTGACTTTGAGAAACTTGCTGAAATTGCTGTCTGTTCTGAATATCATTTTAAAAGGATGTTTTCTTTTATAGCCGGGATTACTCTGTCAGAATATATTCGAAACCGGAGGCTGACTTTAGCAGCATTAGAGCTGCAGAGTAACAGGCAAGTTAAAATAATTGATTTAGCTCTTAAATATGGATATAGTTCGCCAGATTCATTTACAAGAGCTTTTAAAGGATTTCATGGTTTAACACCAACAGCAGCCAGAGATAAAGATCAATTATTAAAAGCTTTTCCACCAATGACCTTCCAATTATCAGTTAAAGGAGGAGAATTAATGAATTATCGAATTGTAGAAAAAGAAGGGTTTAATATTGTTGGGATTATGAAAAAAGTTCCTATAGTTTTTGAAGGAGCGAATTCAGCAATTGATGCAATGTGGCAGAGTTTAGATCAGAAAACAATTGCGAGATTAAAACAGCTTTCCGATATTGAACCAGCAGGAATCATCAGTGCATCTACTAATTTTTCAGAAGGCAGGATGGAAGAAGAAGGGAAACTTGATCACTATATTGGAACAGCCACTACAAAAAAATGTCCGGATGATTTAGAGAAATTGGAGGTTTCAGCTGGAAGTTGGGCGGTTTTCGAAGCCGTTGGTCCCTTTCCAGAGACTCTTCAGAATGTCTGGGGACGAATTTATTCTGAATGGTTCCCTGGTTCAGAATATGAGCTGGCAGAAGGGCCGGAAATATTGTGGAATGAAAGTAAAGATACTGAAGCAGAGGAATTTAGAAGTGAGATTTGGATTCCAGTCAAAAAAAGATAGAATTTAATCTAACCGGTTGAAGTTGAAAATTCAGCCGGTTTTCGATATTATATTAATTTTACTTTATTTCCAAATTATTCTATGATATACTTTTATTAGTATAAATATTAGAAAAGGAGGAAATTTAATGCAGCAGTTTGATGTGACAGCTCATAATTATGACTTTGTTTTTAAAGATTCTTTCAGTCTCTTTAAAAATGATATTGGCGATTTCTTAAAGGTGGAGCTGCCTGGAATTGTCTCTTAT
>JBNJGL010000132.1:0-2667 GCA_051747745.1 Bacillota bacterium
TGAAAAAAAGTTTTTGCTTCAAATCATTGATTTTTTAGTATATAAGAGATATATTTATTAACAAAGAAGAGGTTTATTTTAAGAATTAATTAGCTAAAATTTACATCAGAATAAGCTTATTGAATCAATAAAAATAAATATTAAATCATTAATTGGGGGTAGAAAAATGAGTTATAATTTAATTGATGTATTTGTAGAGATTCCAAAAGGCAGTAATAATAAATATGAGTATGATAAAGAAAAGGGGAAATTCCGTTTAGACAGGGTAATGTATTCTCCGGTTTATTATCCAGCAGACTATGGCTATTTAGAAGATACTCTGGCTGATGATGGTGATCCTTTAGATGCCATGGTTTTAACTACTTTTCCAACCTTTCCTGGCTGTATAATAACAGCTAGAGTTATCGGGATGTTTATTATGAAAGATGAGAAGGGTAGAGATGAAAAAATATTTACAGTTCCAGAGGATGATCCTCGTTTTAGAAATACAAACACCTTATATGATCTGGAAGAACATCTGCTGAAAGAATATGAGCATTTTTTCTCTGTTTATAAAAATCTAGAAGAAAAAGAAGTAACAATTATTGGCTGGGCAGGTGTAGAAGAAGCCCTCCAGGTTATAGAAGAATCAAGAGAGGCTTACCAAGAAAAGGAATAAAGACTTTTTTATTAGATAAAAATTTTGGGGTGAGAGTAATGGAAGAAGAGACTTTAAACTTTGTCAGTACAGAATGGGCAGCAGAACATTTAGAAGACGATGATTTAATTATAATAGATTCTCAACCTGATTCTCATGATTATATTATTGAACACCTACCGGGGGCGTTTTATTTTAACGAAAATCTATTCAGACTAAGTTCTAAGGGTATTCCTAATTCTTTTATAGCAGGAAAAGCTGTAGAATCACATCTGGAAAATATAGGTTATAATAAGGATAAAAAAGTTTTAATATATGGAGGCAGAGGTAGAGCAAGTGGTGCTGCCAGTGGTAATGAACCATTTATGACAGCTTATAGTCTCTATCGGGCTGGAGTTGAAAAGATATTTATTTTAGATGGTGGATTAAATAAGTGGAGGCAGGAAAACAGAAAGCTTGTAAAAGAATATCCTGCTGCTGAAAAAGGAAGTTTTAAAGCTGAACTGCGGACTGAAATACTAGTTGATATGGATTATATCCGTGATATTTTAAATGATGAAAATAAGCTTTTAATTGATGTTAGAGCCAGAGGAGCTTATTTAGCTAAAGGAGGTCCCTGGGAAAGGGCCGGTCATATTCCTGCTGCGGTTAATATTCTTTTGGATAGTATATTAAGTGAAGAAAATCCTTTTAAGCTTAAGCCTAAGGCTGAAATTGGGAATTTAATTGCAGAATATGATTTAAAAAACAAAGAAGAAATTATTGTTTATTGTGGAACTTCTCATAATGCTGTTGTATTATTTTTAGTATTTAAGTTTCTATTAAATTTAGACAATATCAAATTTTATGAAGGCGGCTATACTGAGTGGGCAATTGAAGAAGAAAATCCGATTGAAACGTAAAAATTAAGGGGGAAATTTATGTTATTTAAAAAGATTGAATCAGAAGGACTGGCCCATTTTTCTTATATTATTGGTGATCAGACTGAAGCAGCTGTGATTGATCCCAAACGTGATATTGATCAATATTTAGAAGAAGCGAAAAATGAAGGTATGAAAATTAAATATATTTTTGAAACTCACCGGAATGAAGATTATATTATTGGTTCTAAAGCACTGGCTGAGGCTACAGGAGCAGAAATTTTTCATGCTGATGGTGAACTGAATTATCAATATGGGGCGCCAGTAGAAGTTGATAGGGAATATAAGCTGGGTAGATTAGAGATTAAAGCCCTCCATACTCCCGGGCATACTAAGGGTTCGCATTCTTATCTGCTCAAAGATTATGACGGCAGTCCCTGGATGCTTTTCAGTGGAGATATTCTTTTTGCTGGTGATGTTGGAAGAATAGATTTTTATGGTGAAGAAAATATTCCGGAAATTGCAGCATTACTTTATGATTCATTATACAATAAAATACTGCCCCTGGGTGAAGAAGTAATTTTATGTCCGGCCCATGGTGCTGGCTCTGTCTGTGGGAGTCAGATTGCAGATAGAGAATTAACCACAATTGGAATTGAAAAACGATCAAATCCCTATTTGCAATATCAAAGCAGAGAGGAATTTGTTGCTGAAGTAGGAAAGATGGAGGCTAAACCAAAATACTTTAAAGTTATGGAAAGAGCAAATCTGAATCCAGCTGCTGAAAAAAGTGTTCCTTTTATACCGGCTCTCAATCCAGATGAATTTGAGCTTGCAGTGCAGCAGGAAAATACTGTTGTTATTGATATTCGCAGTGATAGTGATTATGCTGCTTCTCATATTCCAGGTTCAATATTTTTATGGGAAGATATTTTAGCAAGTTTTGTCGGCTGGTTTTTTGATAATGATCAGCAGATATTATTGATCAATGACGGCAAATACCCAGAAAAAGCAGTTACCTCTTTATTTAGAATGGGTTATGAGAATCTTAGTGGTTATTTAGCAAGAGGAATGTTAAGCTGGCATATGGCTGCTAAACATACCAAATCTACTAAAATAATTAATGTTAATCAGCTCTGTGATTTATTGGATGTCAAGTCTGATTCAGAA
>JBNJGL010000133.1:0-2647 GCA_051747745.1 Bacillota bacterium
GAAAGGTGTATGAGTAGAATGAATAATGAGCAGAAGCACCTGGAAGAAAAGAAACTACATGATGAAGGAAGATTTTTAGTAGATAATTTTGGTGTAGATACGGACAGCATAAAGTACATAATTTTAGGACCAATAATTTTCATTGTGTTATTTTTGCTGCCAATTCCAGGTTTGGACTGGCAGGCAAGAGGAGGATTGGGAATTTTAGTCTGGATGGCTTTTTGGTGGACAAGTGGTCATATTGCAGTAGCAATTACTGCACTTGTTCCAATCTTTGTTACAACATTTATTCCCATTGCACCAGTTGAAGAGATAGTTCAAGTATTCAGCCACAGAATAGTATTTTTAATTGCAGGAAGTTGTGCAATGGGAGCAGCCTGGCAGAGATGGGGTATTGCAAGACGGCTATCACTCAAAATCCTTTCTTTTTTTGGTAATAGTGCCCGCAAACAGATTTGGGCCTGGTTTTTAATATCAGCATTATTGAGTTCAATTATTGCTGATACTGTAACTGCAGCAGTATTTGTCCCGGTAGCTGTTACTCTGCTGCACTATTTAGGCTATGATTCAAACAGCAAGAGATGGAACAATAAGGCTGCTACAAATATTTTACTTGCAATTGCCTGGGGAGCATCGATAGGAAGTCTGCCAACACCTTTAGGTGGGGGTCAAAATCTTTTGATTTATGAATTTCTAAATGAAGCTGTAGGAAGAAAAATATATTTTTATGAATGGACACTGAGAATGCTGCCCTTTACCCTGATCTTTATACCATTTATTGGTTTTTATCTCAGTCATATTCTTCAGTCTGAAGATGTTAAGCTTCCTGGCTCAAAGGAAATTTATAAACAGGAATTAAATAAAATGGGAAAAATGAAAAAAGGGGAAATATATTCTGCTCTAGTTTTTCTGCTGGCTGTTGTCTCAGCCTTTTTAGAGCCCTTATATTCTAAATATTTACCATTTTTAGATCCTGCTTTTATTTTTTTTAGTCTTGCATTTATGTTATTTTTTATACCAACAGAAGAAAAAGAAAATGTATTGTCAATAAAAAGTATGGCTAATTTCCCAATTACAGTAATGATTGTCTGGCCGAGTGCTTTAGCACTGGCTAAGGTTTTAGAGTTTTCCGGTCTGGGAGAACTAGTCGGCAGTCAACTTACTAATTTTGCAGATGGACACGGTCTTATTACATTTTTGATTTTTGGTTCTGTAACAGTTTTATTGACTAATATTTCTACCAATACTGCTTCTGCAGCTTTACTGCTGCCTATAATAATTCAGTTATTTATCTCTCAGAATTTAAATCCTGTTCCTATTATATTATTATTGACTGTGTCTGTTAATTTGTCTTTTGCTATTGCTTCAGGTAATGGCTGTCTTGCAGTAAGTGCAGGTTATGGTGTTAATTTAAAAACTATGTTTAAACATGGTTTAATTATTGCCGTAAGTGGACTGATTCTTTCAACAGTGATTGCTTATGCTTTAGACCAACTTTTACCCTGGTGGGGAATTTTATAATCGATAAACTTATTTAACAGCTTTATTAAAAAACTAAAAGGAGTGATTTTAATGCCTTTCATTAAAGTACAGACCAATCAAAAAGTAGAAAGAGAAGAAGAAATATTAAAAAAATTATCAGCTCAAATGGCAGAGCAGCTGGGAAAACCGGAATCATATATTATGACAGCTCTGGAGGCAGATCTGAAGATGACTTTTGGCGGCAGTACAGAAAAAACAGCCTTTATCGAAGTTAAAAGTATCGGCTTAAAAGAGTCGATGACTGAGGAACTATCTCAATTCATCTGCGAATTTCTAGAAAATGAGCTTGGGATCGAGCAGGATAGAATCTATATTGAATTTGCAGATGCTCCAGGAGCAATGTGGGGCTGGGATGGCGGCACCTTTTAATTTGAATACTGGCTATTTAAAAGAAATGACTGGATTTAATTTGATTTTCCATATAAAACTGAGTAATTAGCTTATGATTTAGAGATTTGCTTGTAAAATACTTATCAATATACTATACTTAGTTTAACTTAAACGCGGACAATTAACATCTGAGTTAAAAAGGAGAATTTTAAAATAGATGAAAACTACAAGGAAAACGGATTATGCAGTCCATGCCTTAATGATTCTGGCAAAAAATAAAAAAGAGGAGCTCTCTGTAAAAGAACTGGCAGATCTAGAAAATGTATCTTCCTCCTATCTGGCAAAGGTTATGCAGAAGTTGTCTGCAGCTGGAATTGTCAGTTCTGCTGAAGGGAAAAGGGGAGGCTATACTTTAAGCAGGGATGCAGAAGAGATCAACCTCGCTCAGATAATGAAGCTTTTTGAAGCAGAAGAAAATGTATTTGAATGTGTAGATGAAATTCACGGCTGTAAAATTAAGGATAGATGTAAGATTCACCGGGTTTTTGCTCAGGCTTATCAAAAAATGCTGACTGAACTTGAGCAGATAACTATTAATGATATTATTGAGCCTGAAATCAAATAAAAGAAAGGATTTGGTCTAATGAGTAAGGTAAAGATTGAAATCTATTCAAAGGAGTGGTGTCCATACTGTAGAAGAGCAAAGGCAATGTTAAAGAGTCTGGGACTGGAATATACTGATTATGATATAACAGATAATGATGAATTATTTCAG
>JBNJGL010000134.1:0-2632 GCA_051747745.1 Bacillota bacterium
TTAATAATACCTTTTGTTTTATTGACTCTTGTGTTCTTTTTTATGAGTAATTATGCATCAGACAGTATAAGAGAACATTTTTATATGCAGGGCAGAGAAGAGGCACTAAAGTTAGCAGAAGGATATTCTCACAGCATTGTTAAATCTGTGGAGTTTTCTGAAATCAGCAACCAGTTACTTGAAGAAAAACTTGAAACAGCAAGCAAAATGTCTGTTTTTTATGATGGGCTGTATACAGAAAAAAGGCTCAAAAAGATGGCCGAAAATTTAAATGTAGATGTAATATATGTTTACAATTCTCAGGGAAGGATTATTTATTCCAGTACAGGTGAATATATTGGCTGGAAAGCAGAAAAAGGTCATCCAGTATATGAATATATGAAAAGTGGGAAAAAACTATTTATTGAAGATATAAGGAAAGATACTGAAAGCGATTTTTATTATAAATATGCTTATTTCCGGGCTCTCAGCGGTAGTTTTGTTCAGATAGGAGTTCTGGCAGATAGAATACAATTTTTTAAAGAAAGTTTTGAAATCCAGCAGGTTCTTTCTGAGATAAAAAATAATCAAAACATTGTTCAGACTTGTTTTTTTGATAAAAACTTTGTGGTACAGGCAAGCACTTTAGAAAATAAGGTTGGGGAAACACTGGAAGTTGATACAGCCAGAGAATCTATTTTAAATCAGGAAGAATATTACTACATAAACACAATTGACGGCAAAAAAAATTATGACATATTTGTACCAGTTGAGCTTGATGAGGATAGAATTGGTACACTTTTTATGAGATATTCACTTCAGAATATAGAAATCCTGATCAGTGAATTCATTTTTGGTGGATTTATTTTTCTTAATCTGCTTTATGGGGTATTATTATTTGTTTTAATTTATATTTACAGAAAAAATAAAGCTTTAATAGATAAAATATATTATGATAATCTTACCGGAACAGCCAATAAATATTATTTGACTGAGTTTCTCGAAAAAAAGATTGCTGATAATACTTCTCAAAACAGGGCGATTTTACTTGTTAACTGCAGTGATTTTAATTTCGTAAATCTCACTTATGGCTATGAGTTTGGAGATAGGCTGCTGAAAAAAATTGCAGAAAAGCTAACTGCTTTAACTACAGATGATATAATGCTTTTCCGATTTACTTCAGATAGATTTGTTTTTTATCTAGAAGATTATGATCACAGAGAAGAGCTTTCCAATTTTGCTGAAAAGATTGAAACAGTATTTAAATCTCCTTTTAAGATCAATTCTTCTTTACAGTATATAAATGTACAGATTGGTATTGTCGAACTGAATGATAATTATGATCATGTGGACAGACTGCTGAAAAATGTTTCTATTACAATAAATAATTTAAATAAAGATGATAACCTCAGTTACGCATTTTTTAATGATGAGATGGAACGAGAAGTTGCAAGAGAAGAAATTATAGAAAGAGAAATAAGAAGAGCAGTTGAGGAGGGAAATTCTCAAACAATATATCTGAAGTTTCAGCCTCTGATAGATGCGAAAAGTGGTAAAATAGTTAGTTTTGAAGCACTTGCCAGGATGGAATCAGATCACTTCGGGCAAATTTCTCCTCTGGAGTTTATAGATATAGCAGAGAGAAAACAGCTGATAATTCCTCTTTCTAATTTCATTTTAAAACAGGCACTTATATTTTCTAATAAATTATATAAAACTGGATATCATAATCTCAAAATATCTGTCAATATTTCGGGAATAGAATTGTGGCAGGATGATTTTACTGAAAAGCTGCTTGACATGATCTCAGAAGTAGGTGCACATCCGGAGAATTTAGTAATTGAAATTACTGAATCTGTTATTCTAAATAATTTTGAACTGGTAAATGAAAAACTGCAGCGGCTACAGCAGGAAGATATAGGTATAGCTCTGGATGATTTTGGTACAGGATATTCGTCTTTTTATCGGCTGCGCGAACTTAATTTAAATATAATAAAGATTGATAGATATTTTGTTAATATAATTTCTGATTCAGATCCTGATAAAAACATAATCGGAGATATTATTTCTATGGCTCACAAACTCGGGCTTAAAGTGATAGCAGAGGGAGTTGAACTGGAATCAGAAAGGGGATATTTAATTGAACACGGCTGTGATGTTCTGCAGGGATATATGTTTAGTAAACCTGTAATAATGGATGAAGCTCTGAAAATGCTAAAAGAAGATAATCTATAATAATATCACCGCATATTTTTTCGAAAAAGACTTGCAATAAGTCATTTAGAATGCTATAATACATAATGTCGCAAATAAAGATTTTGCAGACATTATATTAAAATATGGTGGGTGTAGCTCAGTAGGCTAGAGCGCAGGATTGTGGCTCCTGAGGCCGTGGGTTCAAGCCCCATCACCCACCCCATTTTTAAAACATAAACGCTTATAATAGGCGTTAGAATAGTAAACCCTGGAGAAAGATCTTAACTCCAAAAACCTTTGATTCAGTTGTGTGTAAGATTAGAATTTCGTCTAATCCTATGCTCAACTTTTTTTAGTTTATTTAAGGTAAAAGGAGGAAGAGTAAAGTGATTAAAATTAATGAAGAAAAAAATTATAGTATAAAAAAGCTTACAATAGTTTCATTGAAGAAAAAAGA
>JBNJGL010000135.1:0-2619 GCA_051747745.1 Bacillota bacterium
TTTTCAAACTCACCTTCTCTACTTACATCTTCAAATCTAATTACTTCATCACCATATTTAGTTATTTTTTTAGAAGTAAAGAAATCTGTAATATCTCTACCTATCATTTTTTTGGTTATTTCCGGTTCATCAGTTTCAGCTGTATTTAAAGTATCAATCTTTTGTCCATCTCTGAGAACTGTAATTGTATCTGATACTTCAAATATCTCGTTTAATTTATGCGAAATATAAATAATACCCAGACCCTGCTCTTTTAATAATTCAATATTTCTGTAAAGAACCTGTACTTCTTCCTGAGTAAGTGAAGCTGTAGGTTCATCAAAAATTACTATATTTGCATCATAGGAGATAGCTCTAGCAATCTCTACCATCTGCTGATGTGCTATTGTAAGGTCACTGATTAAATCTGATGGTTCAAACTGGCAGCCCAACTTTTTAATAGCCTCATCTGCTCTCTCATTCAGCTCATTCCAGTTTACCCTGCCGGCTCCCTTTGTTGGTAAACTTCCTAAAAGAATATTTTCTGCTACTGTCATTTGAGGTACTAAAGATAACTCCTGGTGAATCAAAATAATTCCTTTTTCTTTAGCATCAAGTGGGTTTGTAAATCTTACTTCTTCACCCTTATAAATTATTTGCCCTTCTTCCGGAGTATAAATCCCTGCCATAACTTTCATCAGGGTTGATTTTCCGGCTCCATTTTCACCAACTAAGGCATGAACCTCACCCTTATTGACATTAAAAGAAACATTATCACAGGCCTTAACTCCTGGAAAAATTTTGGTTATATTTTTTAATTCTAAAATCTTTTCTTTATTATCACTCATGGAAAATCACCTACTTTCTATAAAAATAATTCTGCTTTAATTTTTAGGTAATCTCTGCAGAAGGGAATCCCCTCTGCAGATAAAATACCTAAATTAATGAGTTGTTTAGTTTACCAGGTTGGTCTTTCAAATTCATCTATATTGTCATCTGTAACTTTTGGGGTTTCAAAGTACTGGAAGAATTCAATATCTTCACCCTTTGCCAATTTTACAGCTGCTTCAACTGTAAAGTTAGCATCATCAATTGGTGACTGATAAAGTGTACCATAAAGAATGTCTTCTTCTTTCATTTCATCATAACCATCAGCAAACATGGTAGCACTGGTCATCTTAAGCTCTTCTCTCTCAGCAGACTTAATTGCATTGATCGCACCCATACCCATGTTATCATCACCAACATAAACACCATCAATTTCGCCTTCATCATATTTGGTCAGATAATTTTCCATTACTTCCTGCGCTTTTTCTCTGTTCCAGTTAGCAGGCTGTGTTTCAACTATTTCTATATCTGGATAATTTTTTTCGATTTCATCATGAAATCCTTTTGATCTTTCTTCTGCAGTAATATATCCAGGAGTACCCATAACTTCTACTACTTTTCCTGCTCCATCAAGAGCTTCAGCCATCATTTGAGCAGCATATTCACCCTGAGTAATGTTATCCGGACCGGCAAATCCTTTAACTAATTCAAAACCACTTTCATCAATTTTAGAGTTAGCAATTAATACAGGAATACCGCGCTGCTGAACCTGTCTCAATACTGGTACAATTGCTTTACCTGATACAGGCCAGACAACTATTACATCAACATTTTTTGTCATTAAATCCTGAATTTGATTAACCTGTTTCATTGGCTCTCCACGAGCATCCAAAATGATAGTTTCTACTCCCATTTCTTCTGCTTTTTCTCTAAATGCTTCATCATGAAGTGTCTGATAACTATCAACACCAGTGTTGTTAGCTGTCATTCCGATTGTGATATCACTATTATCCTGGGCCATAACAAATCCACTAGCTGCCATTAAAATGAAACTGAGTGTTAATACAATAAATAATTTTCGCAATTAAATTGCCCCCTTATTCTTTTAAAAATCTTTTTTTAATCCTGCTGTCCAAAAGCTAAAATATAATCTTTTCTTTCTTTAAAACCTAACCCTGTATTTTATCACCTCCTCACTAATTAATAGTGACAAAATGTATTTAGAGTGATTACTTTAGCAGACATTTTTATTTTTTAACTGGTTTAAATTTCTTACTGATGTAAATAACTAAGATCAGTATGACACCCATCAAAAGCATATTATAAAATGTATGAACATTCATTAAATTTAAACCGTTATTTAGAATACCGATTACAAATATCCCACCAAGTGTTCTGACAAGATTACCATATCCTCCCTCAAGATTTGTACCACCTAATACAACTGCGATAATAACCCAGAGGTGATTCATTCTACCCAGTGTTGGAGTTGCCGTATTAATTCTGGAAGCAGATACTATTCCTGCTAAAGCCGCAAGACCACCACTTAACATAAAGTTTATTATTATGTGTTTTTTTACTTTAATTCCGGCTTTTTCAGCAGCATCCATATTCCCTCCCACTGCATATGCATCTCTACCGTGGGTTGTATTTCGAAGTACATATTCTCCCGCAATAAGCAGTCCAACGAAAATTACTGCTGGTAAAGGAAAAGGTCCAATTCTGGTAGAAGCCAGATAAGTAAAGTTCATATTGGTACCAATAATTGCTTGCTCTCCTGTATATACAAAGAGCAGACCCTTAACTCCAATC
>JBNJGL010000136.1:0-2570 GCA_051747745.1 Bacillota bacterium
GATAATCAACATTTAATTTTTGAGCTGAAATATTGATTGACAAATTATTCAAACTGTGATTTAATAATAAAAAAGAATAATTCTGTTGTCTAATCTCATCTGAGAGCGGGGGACCCACTTTTTGGGGCGAATCTTTTTTAGAAGAAGACCTTTACTTCTAGCCCGACAGCTAACTCCGCAGACATTATTAAAGGACAGACTGCCTGTCATGGCTTTTAATATAACTATTGACACTACAGTCTATCTGTGGTGTTTTTTATATTTATATGTATTTTTTATCGAATGGGAGGAGAGGAAAATGAAACAATTTGTAGTTGTAGGTTTAGGAAGATTTGGAGCAAGTGTCGCTACCACTCTGGCTGAAAATGGTCATGATGTTTTAGCTATAGATCGTGATCCGGAAAAGGTGCAGGCTATCAGTGGGGATGTAACTCATGCTGTAGAAGCTGATGCAACTGATGAAGAAGCTTTAAAAACTTTGGGAGTTAGGAATTTTGACGTTGCAGTTATTAGTATCGGAGATAATGTTTCAGCAAATATTTTATGTACTTTAATACTAAAGGAATTAAAATTACCATATGTAATTGTAAAGGCTCCAGATGCTTTACATGGTAAAGTCTTAACTAAGGTTGGTGCTGATAGAGTAGTTTATCCAGAACGGGATATGGGATCTAGAATTGCCCAAAATCTCATTTCATCTAATGTTTTAGATTATATTGAATTTGCACCAGAATATGGGGTTATTGAAATTTTAGCAAGTGGAAAAATGATTGGAAAGACTTTAAAAGAACTTGAATTAAGGGCAAATTTTGATGTTAATGTAATGGCAATTAAAAGAGGCGATCAGCTTTATATTTCTCCAGGGGCTGATGATAAAATTATGGATGGAGATAAACTTGTTTTAATGGGGAAAAATGAAAATCTTGATAAAATGAGAGATTTTGGTAATTAAGTTACATATTATTAATAAATAAAATGAGTTTAATTAAGGGAGTGTAAAGTATGAATTTTAAAACCTTAAAAAGCAAAATGCTCCTTGGTTTTGCAGTGATGATTATTATTATAGCTGGAGTCGTAGGCTGGAGTATTTATAACTTTGAAATACTTTCCAGTGCTATCAATGATATTATGGTAGAAAATTACAGAAGTATTACTGCCAGTGACAGCATGGTTGAAGCTATTGAGCGTCAGGATAGTGCTCTACTGCTTTTAATCAGAGCTCCAGAAGATAGAGGACAGGAAATTTTCAGGCGCAATGAAAAAGAATTTTACTCCTGGCTGGCTCGAGCAGAAGATAACATAACAATTGAAGGTGAAGGAGAAATACTGTCCAGAATTAATGATAATTATATAAAATTCATCTCGAGTTTTGATAATTTTTATAATGCTCCTGCAGGTACCAACGAAACTGGTGAACGCTGGGAAATATATAATGAAGAATTATTACCTACTTTTACTGAAATAAAAAATGATATTCGAGAATTAAGAGAAATCAACAGACAGGAGATGGTTAATGCCCAGCAGAATGCTGACAGTAGAGCCAATCAGGCAATAATTTATACTCTTGTTCTGGCTTTAACAGTAATTATCTTTTCTCTGATTTTTGCTATTTATTTAACAAAACAGATTTTACGGCCAATTAAGGAATTAGAAAAAGGAATTAAAAAAGTTGCTGATAGAAATTTCCAGCAAAAGGTAGAGGTGGCCTCCGAAGATGAAATAGGTGTTCTGGCAGATGAATTTAATGAGATGATTTCAAAATTACAGGAATATGAAAAATTAAATGTCAAAAAACTGTTGATGGAAAAAGAAAAATCAGAGGCTGTAGTTAATAATCTAAGCAGTCCTTTAATTGTAACAGATCATGATCATAAAATTGTTTTAATTAACGAAACAGCAAAAGAGCTATTTTCTATCACTAAAGATGTCATAAACACACATTTTCTGGAGGTTATTCAGGCTAAAGAAATATTTGAATACATTAAAAATCCTAAAACCAAGGAAAAAAGAACTTTTAAATTGAAAAAAAATGATAAGGAAAGACATTATCGTATTTCTACCAAGCAGGTAATTGATGATGAAGAAGAATATCAATTTACAGTTACTCTTTTAGAAGATATTACCCGACTTAAAGAAATAGATAATATGAAATCCGAATTTGTTTCTACTGTCTCTCATGAATTTAGAACTCCTCTAACATCAATGAATATGGGTTTAAGTATGGTTATCAATGAAGACACAGGTGAACTAAATGAGGAGCAGCGTGAGCTGCTGGAAGCTGCTTATGAGGATGTTGAGAGATTAACGGAACTGGTTAATGATCTGCTTGATTTATCAAAAATAGAGTCAGGTAGAATTGAAATGGAATTTGATAAAGTAGATATTAATGATATTATCGAAAAAACTTTAAATCCATTTTATAAACAGGCAGAAGAAAAAGAAATTGAACTTAAATTTAAACAGGCAGAAGATAATATTTTTGCCTGGGCAGATCCTTCAAAAATAAGCTGGGTTATTTCTAATTTAGTTGGCAATGCACTCCGCTATGCAGATGAAGGTAAAATAGAGGT
>JBNJGL010000137.1:0-2557 GCA_051747745.1 Bacillota bacterium
TCCAGCTCCCATCCCAATTCCAAAAACTAAAAGAGTTATTATTTCAAAATTATTAACTGCAGCTAAGATTGGATGATAAACCCCCATCAAAATTAAAAGGGTTCCACCGCTGATCCCCGGTAAAATCATGGCAATACTGCCAAAAAAACCAGCAATGAAAAAGAGCATCAAGCCCTGAGCATTAATAAAACCAAGCTGGATTTCGCGGGAGAAAAATAAAGCCAGTGCGAATGCTAAAAGCATAAAAAGCAGTTTTAAAAAACTAAAACTGCCAATTTTTTTGTAGGTCGAATGGGCTGAAGTAATTACCAGCCCAAATAAAAAATAATTTACCATTAAGGGGTTAGAAGCATAAAAATCAGTGATTACTGCCGAACCAATAAAAACTCCCAGCACTGCTCCCAGACCAATAAAGCTCAGCTTTTTTATTTTAATATTTTTGATAGCATTAATTAAAGTTTCATAAATATTTAAAACTAAGGCGATAGTTCCTCCACTGACACCGGGCAGGGTGTTTGCCAGACCAATCGGAATTGACTTTAAAAATAAAGCTAAATATGTATTTTTTTGTCGCAAATAAATCTTCCTTTCTCTGTCTCTTTTCTCTATATAATATATTCAAGATATCGCTGCCTTTACCTGCCTTGATTTTAAAAAAGTGGTGCCGGGTACCTGGTGATTTTTTACCAATTTTAACTTTGATTTTTTTATAGGAGTTAAAAAAGCCCGTTCAACTGAGAGGCTTAAACTCCAGCTGAACGGGCATTTATAGTTTCTTAAACATTATTTTATTAATTTATCTTTTCAATAGAACTTTTATTCAAAGTTATACTCTGTTACAATTTTTTCGCGCTCAGTTGTCTGATCTAAGAAATACTCATAACAGCAGATGCCGAGGAATGAACCTGAGACATTAATTACATTATCAAAGCCTCTGCCCTGTAATGCCAGACAGGCATTGTAACTTCTCTGGGCTGAACGGCAGTGTAAATATACCGGCTGGTCTGCAGGAATCTCATCTGTTCTTTCTCTTAGTTCACTTAAAGGAATATTGACTGAGTTAACTAAATGACCCATTTCATATTCTTCTTTTTCACGAACATCAACAATAAAAGCATCATTTTCAACTAATTCTCTAACCTTAGTTACCGGAATCTGACGGAAGCGGTTATTAATCAGGTTAGTAGCAACTAAAGATGCCTGGTTTACAGCATTCCTTGGAGTTGAAAATAGTGGTGCATAAGCCAGTTCGGATTCTGTTAATTCTTCTACAGTTGCATCAAATAAAATTGCTGTGGCTATCACATCAATTCTCTTATCTACATTACCCTTACCGATAGCCTGAGCCCCCAACACCTTTCCGGTTGGTACTTCATATAATAATTTAAAGTGCAGTGGATTTGCATCCGGCATCAAACCAACTTTATCGGTTGGAATTACATAAACAAAATCATAGGAAATTCCGGCGTCTTTTAACTGCTTTTCATTTAACCCGGTTGTAGCAGCATTGTAATCAAAGGCTCTAATTACAGATGAACCAATTACACCATTATTTTTATTGGGAATATTGTAGATGTGGTTTGCTGCAGCACGAGCCTGTCTCTGAGCAGGTCCGGCCAGTGGTAATCTTGTTTTAGAGCGGGCAATCCTGGAATAAACTTCAATCACATCTCCCACAGCATAGATATCAGGATCACTTGTTACAAAGTTGTGATTTACTTCAATTCCACCTGTTTCTCCAATTTCAAGTCCGGCAGCTTCTGCAAGTTCAGTTTCTGGACTGACTCCAATTGCTAAAACAACTGCTTCTGCGTCAATCTTCTTCCCGGATTTTAAAACAACATGATCATCATGAACCTCAGTTAAAGGATCAGAAACTACTACATTTACTCCATTGTCATGCAGTTCTTTCTGCAGAATCTGAGCCATATCATAATCTAAAGGCTGTAAAACCTGATCCATAGCTTCAACTAAGGCCACATTTTTATCAGAGTGAATAAAATTTTCAGCAATCTCAACACCGATATAACCGGCACCAATCACTGCCACATTTTCAACATCATTTTCTTTGACATATTGATTTAATTTATCAATATCTACTACATTACGGATAGTAAAGACATTTTCATTATTTACTCCCTTAATACTACCCGGTTTGATTGGATTGGCTCCCGGAGATAAAACAAGCTTATCATAAGCTTCAGTATAGGTTTCTCCACTTTCTAAATTCTTAACTTCTACAGTCTTTTCTTTTCTATTGATACTTAAAACTTCGTTGTTTACTCGGGCATCAATATTATACTGTTCGGCAAACTTAGAAGGACACATTAAAACTAAATCATCACAGTCCTGCACAACTCCACTTAAATGGTAAGGTAAGGCACAGTTAGAAAATGATACATGGGGCCCACGCTCAAACATAATAATTTCTGCATCTTCATCCAGCCTTCTTGCTCTAGCAGCTGTTCCTGCTCCCCCGGCTACTCCACCAACAACTAAAATCTTTTTACTCATATTTTATTCCTCCTGTAAATTTATTTTTGATTAATAGATTCAA
>JBNJGL010000138.1:0-2508 GCA_051747745.1 Bacillota bacterium
TACTTTATTTTTCATTATTTTCTTCCTCCTCTTTAATATTTCCTTTACTATTTTCTGTCTCTTCGCTTCTTATATTTTCCTCAACTGCAGCCAGTAAATCACTCTGACTTATTGGCTTTACTAAAAAGTCTTCTGCTCCCAGAGAAATTACTTTCTGTACATCATCTTCTTCAGATAAAGCAGAAAGAATAATTACAGGGATCTCCTCAGTTGAAGTATCAGATTTTAAGGCTTCTAAAACCAAAAAACCATTCATTTTAGGCAGTCTCAAATCAAGAAGCACCAGATCAGGATTAAATTTATTTGCCTGAGCAACTGCTTCCACTCCATCAACTGCATAAACTACATCGAACCCTGCTTTTTCTAGACTTTTACCAACTACAAGCCTGATATTCTTTTCGTCATCTACTACTAATATTTTACTCATCATCTTCCTCCTGATAACCAAATCTTGGAATATAGAATGAGAAAGTTGAGCCTTCTCCTTCTTCACTTTCGACCCAGATTCTTCCATTATGAGCCGTTATTATTTCTTTAGAAATTGCAAGACCAAGACCGGTACCGCTTTTTTCATCTTTGTCATTACCAGCTCTTACAAACTTATCAAAAATCTTAGATTGATATTCTCGCGGTATTCCTGGCCCATTATCAGCAACTGAAACCAGAACCCTTCTACCTTTAACTTCTGAATTAATCTCAATTTCACCTTCATCTGCATAGCGAAGTGCATTTCCAACTAAATTAGAAATAACCCAGCTTATTTTTGAAGGATCTGCCCAGGCAAAAATATTATTTTCTTCCTGGTTAAATTTAAGTTCAATTTCTTTTTCTTCTGCCTGCTTATAAAATGGATTTAATGTTTTTCCTATAATATCATTAATATCTACTTTATCAAATTCCATTTCAATTCTACCCGATTCTATTTTTGATAAATCAAGCAGATCATTAACCAATTCTGTTAATCTCTCAACATCCTCATAAGCGGCTTCCAGCAGCTCACGCTGCTCCTCATTTAGTTCTCCTGTATCTTCATTAATAACCAAGCTTAATCCCATATTCATTGATGTTAAAGGAGTTCTAAATTCGTGAGAGACAGTAGAAACAAATTCAGATTTCATATTATCTATTTCTTTGAGACTGGTAATATCTTCTAAAAGGGTAACTGTAAATTGATATTCCTCGTCTTCGTCAATTACCTGCTTGGTAGAAATACGATAATGCCTTTCTTTATCATCCTTTTTCAATTTAAATGTTCTTTTTTCCTTGGCTTCAGGATTTTTAATATATTCAAATATTTCTTCAGCCTGAATAACCTCTAGAAAATGTGTGTTTATTACATCTTTTGTAACAGAAAATAGTTCTTTTGCAGTTTCGTTAATTAAAACAATTTTATGTTCATGGTCAGTCACAATTAAAGGGCTGCTTAAATTATTAACTACAGCTTCTGATTTTTCTTTTTCGATTAATAATTTTTTTACATTGAGCTTTTCATATTCCTGCAATTTTGAAATCATCTCATTAAATTCATCTGCCAGAACACCTATTTCATCTTCAGAAGCAACTTCTACTTTCTGCTGAAAATTTCTATCTGCAACTTTTTTAATCCCTTTTTCTAATTCTTTAATCGGCCTCAGTATCTGTTTTGTCAAATATAAAGCAAAAACCAGAGAAAAAATAATTACAGTTAGAGCCAGAACAAGAGTATAAATTATTGCCTGATTAGCTCTGCTGTTGGCACTGCCCTGTGCATCTACCATAGCCTGCCTATTTATTTCTCTTAATTCTCGTATGTCATTTTTTATTTCATTAAAATGAGGAAGTAATTCTTCATTATATATTTCCCAGCGTTGATTTTCACCTGCATTATTGAATTGATCAAAATTAGAAATAAATTCAAAATATTTTTCATTAATCTTTTCTAATATTAAGCCTTCACCTTCAATTGTTATATTATCTTCTGCTCGAGCCAGCCAGGTATAAAATTCTTTTTCATTACGTCTAAATATATCTTGACCCTGTTCTTCTGTAGATCTTAAAAGTAAAAGCAAGGCACTATCTTGACGCTCTATTGATTCAACCATACTATCACTGGCTTTTATACTTCGATAATTTTCAACCAAAATATCATTAATCGCATTTGATAAAGACTCGAAGTTATAAATACTCCATCCTACAACTCCAGTTATTATAATAATCATCACCGCAAAACCAAGGAGCATTTTGCCTTTTAATGTTTTAATATTCATTTTTCCACACTCCTTTGAGTTTAAACCCAATTATCGCTTTTTAATTTCCAAAATCTCTCATTTTATCAAGATTTTCATTTTTACCCATCAAAACTAATTTATCTCCTTCGATTATTTCATCATCTGCACCAGGAGAAATATAAAGCTGTTCACCTCTTTTTATTGCCATTACATTTACATCAAAATTAGCCCTCAGCTCAAGCTCTTTTAAAGTTCTTCCAACCATTTTACCGCTGGCTAAAATTTCAATAACACCATATTC
>JBNJGL010000139.1:0-2500 GCA_051747745.1 Bacillota bacterium
GCGGCATTAATATTTTTTAGTACTTCAACCGGTTTAATATTCAGCTCTTTGAACATTTTCTAATATGTAGGGGCTTTAGTTTTGATAGATATATCCTGTTTGGTGTTATTTTAAACTTCATTAAGTATTACAACAGCAGAACCAGGATCATTAAATGTTAATCTGATCCAAGGCCTAATAAATTAGGCTTTTAAATATATGTAGAAAAAATATTTTTACAGAACTAATAAAGATTTAGGGAGATATTATGAAAAGTAAAATAATGGTAATTTTTATGGTTGCGATATTTGCTGCTGGGTTTGGTAAGGTTTATGCCGATGTTGATACGCCAGAGATTATTATTCCTGTTTCAGCCGAAGTTGTGGAGCCAACAGTATCGGTGACTGAATATTCAGAAGGTTTGAATTTTGGTCAGATTTTGCCTCATTTAACTGATGAGCGCTTCGTTAAAATAGATGTTCGTACTGTACTTCCTACTGACAACGTATCAGATGCCCAGACTGCAGCTGATGGTGCAGAAGTTTATGAAGATGCAGCGATGGAAAATGAACTTTCAGATCCTGGTGAGGTTTTGCTTGGAGGCATAACTCGAACTGCTGGGCTTTTTACGTTGACAACAGATATTCCAGCTTCAGTTACAATTGAATTTGCTGATGACCTTACCTTGACAAGTAATTCACAGACTATGGAAGTTACTGACATTCGTGATAATTCAAATCCTACCGGACTTAGTACTAACGCTATCGAGTTAGATCCGGGAGTACCTAAAAATTTTCATATAGGTGGTGTATTAAATGTATCAGGTGGACAGAGCGCTGGGACCTATGAAAATACAGCAGATAATGGCTTGAAGGTGACCATTGCTCTGGAATAAACCATTTTTTATTTGTATAATTTTTATTTTAGAAGCTTTTTGTTTTTCTGCTCAGAAACCTGTTTTTGCTGCTAGTTTTGATATCATTGAAAGTATGGATTTTGGAAAGCTTATTGCCTCTTCAGGAGGAGGGGGTGCAGATTTTTCCATTGTTTTAAGCAAAGAGGAACTTGAAGATCCTACGGAACAAAACAATGGTCTGTGGAGGCTTTCTGGTGGGAAAATAGGTATAATACGCTATGTTCCTTCAACTGAAGAAGAACAAGTTATATCTATTGACTACCCAAATGACTATTATCTGGATGGAGAAGAAAAAGTCTGTTTAAGATATATGCATAAATATTCAACCACTGAAGTTCCCATGGAAGAAGCAAGGCCGTTTTTTGATATTGAAATCGGTGCTGAACTGCATGTAGATCCTAAATTTAGAGGAAGAATAAAGGGCAGTGTGCCAATTATAATACATATAAACTATGAGTAGGGGGCGTGGTATGCAGAGAAAAACTTCTGCTTTTCTGGTTATGTTTTTACTTTTTTCTTATATGTCGGTTTTCGCTGCTAACCGGCCTGTGGAAATGATCTCACAGCGGATTATTATTGAAGGAAGGGGGCGTTCTGCTGTTGTGAAACTGCTTAACCGTAATCCTGAGGCTATAACCTACAGAATAGAAACCATTATGCTTCGGCAGAATCTTTCAGGTGGTACGGAAATGGTGGAAGAGCCGACAACCGAAGAACAGAAAATTTTGAAAATGATTCGTTTTTCTCCGAGGCAGGTTCGTATCAAGTCCAACAGCGTGCAGACAGTACGTATTATGGCACGCAAACCGGCAAATCTTCCTGACGGTGAATACAGGGCTCATATGAAAGCAACACCAATACCTGACCCTGAAAAAGAGTCTGGTTCCAGTGAAGGTGCAGAAGTAAAGATTGATCTTATTATTTCCCTTTCCTTTCCAATTATTATCCGGCATGGCGAAACAAATGTGGAACTTGATGCTGCTAAAGTAACTCCTGAAGCCATGCAAGACGGTAAAAAAGGACTAAAGGTACGTATTATCGCAGATGGGAATCGTTCGGCTTATATTGATGCTGAGCTTTATCATGGTGAGACATTAATCGGTGAAAGAAAAGCTTTTGCTGTTTATCAGCCAAACGGTAAAAGGGATATAGTTATTCCACTTAAGAAAGAACTGCCGAATTCAGGTACTGATCTTCGTCTTATATTGCGAGACAGGGAAAAGGATGACTTGCCTTTGATACGTGAAATACCAATTAAATTGGAATATTAAATTAGTAAGTTTTAATCGCTTTATTCTGTTTAGAGCTATATCTGGTGGCGGGAAGATTTTTTTGCAGCATTATTTATGTAGTGATTGGCCGAAAGCTAGAATTTTTTGTTCAGTTTAAGACAGATGAAAAATTTAACCGCAGGAATACTTGAGTATTTTGAGGTTTAAATTTTGATTCTAAGGCAGAACTGGGCAAAACAGGCAGTTTTCGTTCAGCAACTATGTACTTACAATTCTTGCTATCCCACCAATTGAAGCAGCATCATTTTTGAATTTTTCAGCATCTTCTTTGCTGGTAAAATTCTGAACAACTGCTCTGTATGTATTCCCTTTT